>WRMB01000066.1 GCA_009777345.1 Micrococcales bacterium
CCCCCTTGCCCGCGCCCCCGGCCCGGGCCGCCTCGATCGTGGCGTTCAGCGCCAGCAGGTTGGTCTGCTCGGCGATCGACGTGATCGTCTTGACCACCGCACCGATCTCCTGGCTCGACACCCCCAGACGGGTCACCTGCTCGTTCGTCGCCGCCGCCACCACCGTGGCCTCCGCGGCGACCTTGGCCGCCGACGACGCGTTCCCGGCGATCTCCGCGATCGACGACCCCATCTGCTCGGCCCCGGCAGCCACCGTCGCCACGTTCCGCGACACCTGCTCGGCCGCCGCCGCGGCCACCCCGGCCTGCGCCGACGCCTCCTGCGAGTCCGCGGCCACCTTGGAGGACGTCCCCGACAGCTCGGCGGTGACAGACTTCGCACCGTCCACCACCGCGATCACGTCGCGCAGCGTCTGCGTCAGCAGCTCCACACCCTTGGTGTATGCCCGTGCCATCGAACCGATCTCGTCGTGGTACTTCACGTCGGGGCGGACCGTCAGGTCGCCGCGGGCCAGGGCCTGGGCGGCGGCCTCGACCTTGGCCACCGATCCGGTCAGCGCGCGCACCACGACGATGCCCAGCGCCAGCGCCAGCAGCGAACCGAGACCGGTCACCAGCCAGAGCACCAGGCTCCGGCTGCTGTCGATCCGAGCACCCTCGTCGTTGAGGTCGGCGGCCAGGGTCTCGGCCCGGCTGGCTTCGGACCGTATCACGTCGAAGAGCAGGGCGACCGCTGGGGCCGCGTTCTCCTGCAGGTACTGCTCGGCAGCGGCCGGGCCGCTGGTACGCAGCTGCTCGAGCATCCCCTCGATAGAGACCCAGCACTCGTCGAACGCCCTCTGCAGATCCGCGAAGGTCTCTGGCGAGCTGGCCACCGTCCGGTAGGCGTCGATCTCAGCCTGACGGTCGACCCGTTCGCTGGCCAGCACGGCGGCCATCGCGTCGACGGACTCGGGCGGCACCAGCGGTATGCCCCGAGCCAGGGCCCGGCTGCCGGAGAGCCCGATCGACAGGTCGTTGATACGGGACAGCGCGACGGACGACTCCTCGTACATCTGGCGCTGCGAGTCCGACAACGAAGCCATCGAACGGTCGCCGATGAAGGAGATGACAACCCCCAGGAACACCATCACCCCGAGCATCGAGAACATCTTCACCTTGATGGGGCGGTTCATGAACCAGTACATCGTGCCTCTTCCTCGTATGACGGCTGACGCCGAGACTCTGTGTCTTGCACACCGGCCTGCTGTCAGGCAGAACTCTCTGGGGGACGGCTGCCGTCAGGTCACGGCACGTTCGACGTCGAGCAGCAGCAACAGCTGGTCGTCGAGCTTGTGGGCTCCGGTCACCAGGGCCCGGGTCGCGGTGTCCAGGGTGTCCGGCGGTGGGGCGTAGGTGTCGTCGTCGGCCCCGACCACGTCGCCGATGCGGTCGACCAGCAGGCTGACCGGTTCCCCGCCCACCTGCACCACGACCATCATCGGGTCGACGCCCTCGGGCCGGGGCGGCATCTCCAGCCGGGTGCGCAGGTCCACGGTGAGCACCACCTGGCCGCGCAGGTTGACCAGCCCGGCCACGGTGGTCGGCGAGCGCGGGATGTTGGTGCGCTCGTGCGGGCGCAGCACCTCCTGCACCCAGCTCACCTCCACCCCGTACAGGGTGTCGTTCAGGTCGAAGGTCACGTACTGGCTCACTGGATCGCTCCCACCAGGTCGGCGTACGGGTCACCGCTCGTCTCGTCGTAGAACGACGGGTCGGCGGCCAGGATCGCGGCGCGCACGTCGAGCAGCTCGGTGATGACCCCGGACAGCACGGTCGAGCCGACCAGGCCGGAGTCGTCCACGTCGGAGTGCGTGCGCACGTCGTCGTCGAGGATGTCGAGGATGTCGTCCACCACCATGCCGACCGAACGGTGGCCGTTGGAGTACACGACGATCAGCAGCTCGTCGCTGGCCTTTTCCGGGGCCGCGCCGAGCACCGCACCCAGGTGCAGCAGCGGCAGGATCGTGCCCCGGTACTGGACCACCTGACGGCCGCCCACGCTCTCGACAGCATCGGTCGCGACGTGCTCCAGACGGGCCACCGACGCCAGCGGCATGGCCACCCGGTGGCCACCCACACCCACGACCAGGACCTGTTCCGACGACAACGACGCCGAGTCGACCGCTCGGGACAGCGCGTCGTCGGCCGAGGTCACGTCGACCAGCAGCGAGGTCCGCGCGATGGCCTGCACGTCCAGGATCAGGGCCACCCGGCCGTCGCCGAGCACGGTCGCCCCGGCGTACAGCCCGATGGACTTCAGCCGGGCCGAGATCGGCTTGACGACGATCTCCTCGGTATTGACCACCCGGTCCAGCAGCAGCCCGAACCGGCGGCCCTCGGCCTGGAGCACCGCGATGACGGTGGGGGCGTCCGCCTGGACGCCCAGCACGTCGACCAGGGAGACCAGCGGCAGCAGCTCGCCGCGCAGCCGGTAGACCGGGGCGGAGTGCACGTACTCGATACCGCTGTCCTCCTTGGCGGCGTCCAGCGCCACCAGCTCGACCAGGTTGACCTGCGGCACGGCGTACAGGTCGCCGCCGCAGGCGACGGTCAGCGTCGGCATGATCGCCAGGGTCAGCGGGATGCGCAGACGGCAGGTGGTGCCCTTGCCCGGCGCGGACTCGATCTCGACGTTGCCGCCGATCTCCTCGATCTTGGTCTTGACCACGTCCATGCCGACACCGCGGCCGGAGACGTTGGTGACCTTCTCCGCGGTGGAGAAGCCCGGGAGGAACAGCATCTGCAGCATGTCCTGCTGGCTGGCCTGGTCCACCTGCTCCTGGGTACGCAGCCCCTTGCGGATCGCCGAGGCGGCCACTTTTTCCGCGTCCACGCCGCGGCCGTCGTCGCGGACCTCGACCATCACCTGACCACCGGCGTGGTAGGCGCGCAGGGTCAGGGTGCCCTTGGCGGGCTTGCCCGCGGCCACCCGCTCGGCCGGGGACTCGATGCCGTGGTCCACCGCGTTGCGGACCAGGTGGGTCAGCGGGTCCTTGACGGCCTCCAGCAGAGACCGGTCCAGCTCGGTGTCCTTGCCGATCATCTCCAGGGAGATCTCGCGGCCCAGCGACGTGGCCAGGTCCCGCACGACGCGCGGCATCTTCGACCAGACGTGCTCGATGGGCTGCATCCGGGTCTTCATGACGCCCTCCTGCAGCTCACCGGCGATGAGGTTGAGCTGCTGGGCGGCCCGCACCAGCTCTTGCTCGGCCGAGCCCTGGGCGATCCGGGAGATCTGGTTCCGGGCCAGCACCAGCTCGCCGACCTGGCGCATCAGCGCGTCGAGCACGTCCACGTCCACCCGGATCGTGGTGTCGGTAGCGGAACGGCCACCGGTGTCAACGGCGTCCGCGACCGGACGCTTCGCGGGGCCACCGGCGCTGGGCACAGCTGGGGCCGACTTGGCTGGGGCCGACTTGGGCGTGGCGGGCTCGGCCGGGGCCGACTTGGCTGAGGCCGACTTGGGCGTGGCGGGCTCGGCCGGGGCCGACTTGGCTGAGGCCGACTTGGGCGTGGCAGGCTCGGCCGGGGCCGGTTCGACCGCGGCAGACCGGACCGGCTCGGTGGTCGGCCCGGTTTCCTCCAGCGGGGTCTCCGTGGCAGGGTGCGGTTCGGGTACCTTCGCGGAGATCGGCTTGACGACGCGGCACGAGGTCCGCTTCTGGGGTCCCGCGTCGCAGGCCGCGGTCTCGACGGCCACCCCGACCGCGGCCGCGACCGCCGCCTGGACCGCCTCGTCGGGGAACGAGCCCGCGGCCTGCTCCGCGGACAGCTCGTCGGTCGTCTCGTAGGCCCCGATGGTCTCGTCGACGGTCGTGGCAGCAGCGTCCTCGGTGGTAGCAGCCTCGACCGGCACGTCCTGGCTGGCTCCGTCCGGGGCGGCGGCACCGGCCTGGATGGCCTCGACCGCCGCGATCACCGCGTCGATATCGGTCTCGCCCTCTTCGCCGGTGACCTCGACCGACGTCAGGATCGCCCGGACCGTATCAGTCAGGGACAGCAGCACGTCGGTAGTCGGCTGGTCCATCAACCGGTGCCCGTCGCGCAGCTCGACCAGCAGACTCTCGCCGACGTGGGTGACCCGTTCCAGCCGGGTCAGGCCGAGGAAGCCGCTGGTGCCCTTGATGGTGTGCACCGTGCGGAAGATGCTCGACAGCAGTGCACGCGACCCCGGCTCGCTCTCCAGCGCCACCAGGTCCCGGTCGAGCTGGTCCAGGTTCTCGTAGCTCTCTACGAGAAACTCGCGGACGATCTCCTGGCTCTCGTCCATCGGCTCAGGGCTCCTTCGTCGAAGTCACTTCTTCGAAGGTCCTGATCGGCACTGACAAGCCAACTCTGAACGCCTGGACGCGATCAGCTGGTAACGGTGAGACCGTCAGTGCCGCTCTCGGGTCCTGGTGGCGGCCGGACCGGGTTTCGGGGCCGCCTTCGGCTCCGCACCCTCGGGGTCCTTGTCACCCTCGGCGTCCTTGGCGGCGGGTTCCCCGGCCGCGTCGGACGGCACCAGCTTGCGCAGCGCGGCCTCGGTGGCGTCCCCCGCCTCGACCGCCTCGACATTGGTCAGGCGCACGGCCTCGATGACCTCGGCCCGGTGCACCCGGACCTCCCGAGGGGCCTCGATGCCCAGGCGCACACCATCGCTGCGGACCTCGATAACGGTCACGACGATATCGTCACCGATGAGGAGCCGCTCACCGACCCGTCGGCTGAGCACCAGCATGGTCCCGACCCTACCCGAGCCCCGCGCTCCAGCGCGCACCTGTGCGACCGCCGCGCGGTATTCGCCCCGTCAACCTGTCGCATCATGACTGTCATCGATCGTCGTCCGACAGACAGCGACCGGGCCGACCCGAGCCCCGGTCGGTTCTGGGAGCACCCCGGGCGCCGAAGACCTAACAGTTCCGATACGATCGTGCCTGGGACGAAGGGCCTGCGCTGCAGCGGCACCACGGCAGTGGTGCCCAGCACCTCGAAGGTGCAGGACCGCAGTCGTCCACGACCGGGGCTCGCGCCCCCCAGGCATGAAAGGACTCGCCGATGACGCGCATCCGCTCCCCCAGGTTCCAGAGCAAGGTCATGAGCGCCGACGACGCGGCCGCCCTGATCAGCGACGGCGACCAGGTCGGTTTCTCCGGTTTCACCGGTTCGGGCTACCCCAAGGCCGTCCCGGGGGCTCTGGCCCGCCGGGTCGAAGCGGCCCGGGCCGGGGGCGACAACCTGCAGGTCGGTCTGTGCACCGGGGCCTCGACGGCGCCCGAGTGCGACGGCGAGCTGGCCGGGGCGGGCAGCATCTCGTTCCGGATGCCGTACCAGTCCGACCCGGTGATGCGTAACGCCATCAACGCCGGTGACATCGACTACATCGATATGCACCTGTCCCACTCCGGTCCGGTGGTGCGGCACGGTTTCCTCGGGCCGATGGACGTGGCGGTGGTCGAGATCACCGCCGTCACACCTGACGGCGCCCTGATCCCCAGCTCGTCGATCGGTAACAACACCGTCTGGCTGGAGACGGCACGCAAGGTGATCCTCGAGGTCAACAGCTGGCAGTCCGAGGACCTCGAGGGGATGCACGACGTCTACACCGCGGTGCACACCCCGCCGCACAACGTGCCGATCCCGCTGGTCGAGCCCGGCGACCGGATCGGCACCCCGACGCTGCACGTCGACCCGGACAAGGTCATCGCCGTGGTGCCGACCGACGCACCGGACCGCAACACCCCGTTCAAGGAGATCGACGCGGACTCGGCGACCATCGGCAACCTCTACGTGGACTTCCTGCTGCACGAGGTCAAGCAGGGTCGGCTGCCGCAGAGCCTGCTGCCGCTGCAGTCCGGCGTCGGCAATATCGCCAACGCGGTGCTCGGCGGGCTGCTGGCCCACCCCGACCTGGGGCACCTGACCAGCTACACCGAGGTCATCCAGGACGGGATGGTCGACCTGATCGACGCAGGCAAGCTCGACGTCGCGTCGGCCACCGCCTTCTCCCTGTCGCCCGAGGCGGCCGTGAAGATGAACGACCGGGCCGACTTCTACCGCAAGCACATCGTGCTGCGGCCGCAGGAGATCTCCAACTCCCCCGAGGTCATCCGGCGGCTGGGGGTCCTGACCTGCAACGGCATCGTCGAGGCCGATATCTACGGCAATATCAACTCCACGCACATCATGGGCTCGCGGATGCAGAACGGTATCGGCGGTTCTGGCGACTTCACGCGCAACGCCTACATCTCGGCGTTCGTCACCCCGTCCACCGCCAAGGGCGGCGCGATCTCCTGCATCGTCCCGATGGTCTCCCACCACGACCACACCGAGCACGACGTCATGGTCGTCATCACCGAGCAGGGCGTCGCCGACCTGCGCGGCCTGGCCCCCCGCAAGCGGGCCCAGGAGATCATCAAGGTGGCCCACCCCGCCTACCGCCCGATGCTCGAGGAGTACGTCGAGCGGGCCGCCCGCAACGCCAACGGCGCCCACACCCCGCACGACCTGGCCCAGGCCCTGAGCTGGCACGTCCGGATGCTCCAGACCGGCTCCATGCTCCCCGCCTGACCCCCAGGACAGTGGGGACGGTTCCTACTGTCTCGACGCTGCCGACCATGGCGACGCCAGGGTCCAGCAGGCTCGGGACAGTAGGAACCGTCCCCACTGTCTTGTCCCCACCGTCTTCGCCGACAAGGGATATCCCCCCGACCGAGCGGAGCGGCCTTGGACATAAGATGGGTCGGTATCGTGCGGCGTCCGTGAGCGGAGGGGTGATGACTCGCCAGAAGCTGCCCATCGGGGTGCAGACCTTCGCCAAGATCCGCAGGGACCACTACTACGTGGACAAGACCGGGTACGCCCAGCGCCTGGTCGACGAGGGCGGGACTTACTTCCTGTCGCGTCCGCGCCGGTTCGGCAAGAGCCTGTTCCTGGACACCCTGGCCGAGATGTTCGCCGGGAACAAGGCCCTGTTCGAGGGCCTGGCCTGCTACGACACCTGGGACTGGGACACCGCCTACCCCGTGGTGCGAATCAGCTTCGGCTCGGGCGGTGGGTCGTCGCGGGCCGAGATGGACCAGCGGACCGGGGAGATCCTGGCCAGCAACGAACGTCGCCTGGGTGTGCCGGAGGGGTCGGGCAGCCTCCCCGGGCGGCTGTCGCTCCTGGTCGAGGCGGCCGAGGCCAGGTACGGGCAGCCGGTGGTGGTGCTGGTCGACGAGTACGACAAGCCGATCCTGGACAACCTGACCGACCCCGAGGCCGCCAGGCAGATGCGCGACGGGCTGCGCTACCTGTACGGGGTGCTCAAAGACCTCGACGCGCACCTGAAGTTCGTCCTGCTCACCGGAGTGTCGAAGTTCTCCAAGGTGAACATCTTCTCCGGGCTGAACAACCTCAACGACATCACGATCGACCCGCGGTACTCGGCGGTCTGCGGGTACACCGACGACGATGTCGACACCGTGTTCGCCCCCGAGCTGGATGGCTTGGACCGCGACAAGATCCGCCAGTGGTACAACGGGTACAGCTGGACCGGGCAGACGGTGTACAACCCGTACGACCTGCTGCTGCTGTTCGACAAACGCCGGTTCGCGCCCCACTGGTTCGAGAGCGGAACCCCTAAGTTCCTGGTGGACATGCTCGTCCAGCGTCGGTTCCACCTGCCCGACCTAGAGCGGCTCGAGGCGAGCAGCTCCATGCTGTCCACGTTCGAGGTGGACGATATGTCGACCGAGGCCCTGCTGTTCCAGACCGGGTACCTGACGGTCCGCCAGACCGTCGAAACGGTCGGACTGCCCCGTTATGTTCTCGGGTTCCCGAACATGGAGGTCCGCGCCAGCCTGACCGAGGCCCTGCTCAAAGCCTGCTCACCGGACCCCGGTCAGGCTGTCGTCCGGGCTGGCCGCCTGCCCGACCTGCTCGCAGCCGCCGACTTCGCCGGGATCGAAGCTCTTTTCAAGGCCCATTTCGAGTCTATTCCCTACAACTGGTACGCCCGGCTGGGGCGAACGACAGGCCGGCTCGACCCTTCGTCCGCAGGTACCGAGAAGGACAGCACCGCACCGATCGCTCGGTACGAGGGCTACTACTCGTCAGTGTTCTACGCCTTCTTCGCCTCGCTCGGCCTGGACGTCGTCCCTGAAGATGCGTCGAACACCGGGCGCCTGGACCTGGCCGTGCGCTACGCCGGACAGGTCTTCTTGTTCGAGCTCAAGGTCGTCGCGGACCAGCCCACCGGCGCGGCCCTGCAGCAGGTCAAGGACCGACACTACGCTGACAAGTACCTCGCCGACGGCGTGCCCGTCCACCAGATCGGCATCGAGTTCTCCAGCCAGGCCCGCAATATCGTCGCCTTCGAGGTCGAGACCGTCACCCTGTAACCAGGCCCGCCAGACCAGCAGCCGTCCCAGCAAGCGCTGGCTCAGGCGTGGGTGGTCCCGCCGCGCATGACCAGGCAGGCCAGCGCGCCGACCGCGGCGACCGCGGCCACCAGCAGCAGCGTCTGGCCGACGGCGGCGGCAAAACCGTGGCTGACGGCGGTCGTCGCGGCGGCTCTGATCGCCTCGGCCGCCTGGGCGGGGACGTCCGGCGGCACCTTGGTGCTCGATATCGGGGCACCGACCGCCGAGCCCGCGTGGGTGAACTGCGCGACGAACTGCTCCTGGTACTGCGGCGGCAGCGTCTGGGCGGCGTCGCGGGCGGCCTCAGGGATGGTCTGCGACAGGCGGGAGGTGAGCGTGGCGATGACCGCCGCCGAGCCGATCACCCCGCCGACCTGCCGGTTGGTGTTGAACACCCCCGACCCGGCCCCGGCCGTGCGCTGGTCCAGCCCGGAGGTGGCCAGATTGGCCAGCGGGGAGAACACGCAGGCGGTGCCCAGACCGAGCAGGACGTTGGGGGCCAGCAGCCGCCACGGGGAGGCGTCAGCGGAGATCCAGGCGGCCGTCCAGGCCACGGACACGGCCAGGGCCGCGAACCCGAAGCCCGCCACCCACTTGGCGGGCAGACGGTCCGACGCCCGGCCCGCGAACGGTGCCACCACGCCTGAGACCACGGACCCCGGCAGCGCCACCAGGGCGGCGCGGATCGGCGACAGCCCGGCGATCTCCTGCAGGAACAGCGTGAACGGGAAGAACAGGCCCGTCATGACGAACCCCACGGCCCCGCTGCCGATATTGGACCAGAAGAAGTTGCGGTGGGCGAACAGCCGCATCGGCAGCAGCGCGTCCTGGCCGCGCCTGGTCTGGTACACCCCGAAGACGACCAGCAGCACCAGGCCGACGACGATCGTCTGCCAGACGGTGATGCCCCAGCGCACCGGCCCCCAGTGGTAGGTGTCAGCCTCCTGCAGCCCGAAGACCAGCAGGAACATGCCCACCACCGACAGCACGACACCGGGGAGGTCGAAAGTGCGGGTGTGGCGTTCCAGCCGGGGCAGCCGCGTGAAGGTCAGCCACAGGGCGACACCTGAGACCGGGACGTTGACGAAGAAGATCCACTCCCACCCGACGCTCTCCAGCAGCAGCCCGCCCAGCAGCGGACCGGTGATGGTCGCCACGCCCGCCACCGACCCCCACAGGCCCAGCGCCGCCCCGCGCTGACGCGGCGGGAAGACCCGGGTGATCATGGCCATGGTCTGCGGTGTCATCATGGCCGCGCCCACGCCCTGCACGGTCCGGGCCGTGACCAGCCAGCTGATGCTCGGCGACAGCCCGCAGGCCAGCGACGCCCCGGCGAACACCACCATCCCGGCCGCGAACACCGGCCGGGGCCCGAACCTGTCCCCCAGCCGTCCGGTGACCAGCAGCAGCACCGCGAACGACAGCAGATAGGCCGAGTTCACCCACCCGACCTGCGCCAGGCTGGCGTCGAACGCGTCCACCAGGGTCGGCACCGCGATGTTCACGATCGTGGTGTCGATCATGATCATGAAGAACCCGGCCAGCAGGGCGGGCAGGATGCTCCACGCACTGCGCCCGTGCAGGTCGACCAGCGGTTCGACGGACGCCCGTCCCGCACCAGGCTTCGGCACCAGCTCTCCTCACGACGACGACGAGCATTATCTACCCGTCGCAGACGGCGCAGGACACGCAGGACACTAGGGCAGCCAGGCCCACCAGCCGCTCAGGTCGGCGACGGCCCAGTCGGGGGGGCGGACCGCGGCCAGACGGGTATCGCTGCGCCGGACCACGGACATCACCGGCTGGCGGACCAGGGGGACGACGACGTGCGCGGTGTCGAGCACGTCGTCGATCCCGGTCAGCGCCGCGGTGGCGGCGGCCGGGTCGGTCTGGGCGACGACAGCGTCCAGGAGGGCGTCCAGCCGTGCGTCGGAGTGCGCGGTGACATTGGCCGCGCCGCCGGTGCGCCACCGGGCCACGACCCCCGACACCGGCAACGGGTCCTGGACCACCGGCACCAGGGCGGCGTCCCAGCGGCCAGGCTGGGACCACAGCGCCACTGTGAGGTCGGTGGTGACCCGGGTGACGTCGAAACCGGCCGCGCCCGCCTGGTCGACGATCGCCGCGGCGAGGGCGGCCCGCACCGGATCGTCGCTGTCCACGAGCAGACGCACCGGTACGCGGGCTGCCGGGACGGTCGGCACCGGCTGGTCGGCCGGGTCGCCAGCGGGAGCGTCGGCCGGGTCCTCGGCCTGGTCAGCGGGACCGTCGGTGGGGTCGGCCGGGTCCCCAACCTGGTCAGTGAGGTCTTCGGCGGGGTCGGCCGGGTCTTCGAGGGCCGTCTCGGACGCTGTCCAGTCCGGACCGACCTGCGGCAGCACGACGTCCGCGGCGGCGGCCCCGCTGAGACGCACCAGGGCCGTGCGGTCCAGGGCCGCGACGAAGGCGGACCGGCGCGCCGCCCCGGCGTCACCGGCGAACGGGCTGGTCGGCTGCTCGCCCAGCCAGAGCTGGAGCACGGCGCCCGGTCCGGTGCGCACGGTCAGGGCCCCGTCACCGGCAGCGGTGTGCACGTCCGGGGAGCTCACCGGCAGCGCCACGTCCACACCGCCGGAACGCACGGCGCGCACCTGGGCCAACGGGTCCAGGTCGGCCCGGATCTCGACAGTGGGGATCGTGCCGGGGCGCTCTCCGGTGTAGTGCTGGTCGGGGACCAGCACGGTGCGCTCGTCGGTGATCTGCGCGATCCGGTACGGGCCGCAGGTCACGGCCAGCGTCGGGTCCGCGACCAACGCCGCCCGCTCGCCGTAGGCCCGCCACTGCCGGGAGATCGCGACCAGCGCGTCCCGGTCGACGGCACCGATCGCGGCGGCGACGGCGTCGGCCCAGCCCGCCGTCGTCGGAGCCGGTTCTGGGGTGCCGGTCGGGCTCGGCCGAGCGGCGGTCGGTTGCAGGGCGAGCCGCCCGACGACGTGCGCGGGCACGTTGACGTCCAGGGCCGTGAGCCAGTCCGCGACGGGCGTGGAGTAGACCAGCGTCAACGACCGGCCCTCGACGGTCGGGACGGCCTGGACGTGGACCAGGGCCGGGGAGGCCGCCCAGAACGCCACCGACTGGTCGACGTCGGGCGGGACGGGCGCGGTGCCGTCGCCACCGACCAGCGGGACGATCTCGTCCAGCTGCCCGGACCGGGCCGCCCACTCCAGCAGCAGGTCGGCCGGTGTGACCGGCACCCCGTCGGACCAGGTCACACCGTCGGCGATGGTGTAGCGCACGGTCAGCGGCGAGTCGGAGAGCTTCTCGACGGTACCGAACGACGCGTCCGCGACGACCGCACCGGTCGCGTCGGTGGTGGTGAACCCCGACTGGACCAGACCGCGGACCAGGGTGCTTCCCGGGGTGCGCCCGGCCGCGGTGGCCGCGTTCAGCGACCCGAACCGGTAGTCGGTGGACACCACGACGGCAGCGTCGTCCCTGGACCTGCCCCGGTCACCGCACCCGACCAGCGTCACCAGCAGCGCTGCCACCAGCACCGTCGCTGCGGCCGAGCCGATCCGTCGCACCGTTAACACCCCTCGCCGGACACACCTGACGCCCCCTACCATCGGCCGCTGGCTGGCCCGTCTGAGCGATCTGCTCCGAACGGACGCGGAAATATCGGCCCAGTCGGGTCAGAGCAGCACCAGGGACAGCAACCAGTAGGCCACCGCGCCGACCGCGGCGGCGGCCGGGATGGTGAGCAGCCAGGCGAGGAGGATATTGCCGGCCACTCCCCAGCGGACCGCCGAGAGGCGTTTGCTGGCCCCGGCACCCATGATCGCCGAGGTGATGGTGTGCGTCGTTGAGACCGGCGCGTGCAGCCAGAACGTGTTCAGGTACAGCACCGATGCCGCGGTGGTCTCGGCGACGAAGCCGCGCGCGGGGTCCAGCTCGATGATCCGTCGGCCCAGGGTGCGCATGATCCGCCACCCGCCGGAATAGGTGCCCGCCGAGATCGCCGCGGCGGCCGACAGCTTGACCCACATCGGGATCGGGTCACCCGGTCTGGCCCAGCCCACACCGAGCAGCGCCAGGAAGATCACACCCATGGTCTTCTGCGCGTCCTGCATCCCGTGCCCCAGGGCCATCGCCGCCGCCGAGACGGTCTGGGCCCAGCGGAACTTCCGGTACACCCGGTGCGGGTTGCGCCGCCGCACCAACCAGATGACCCCGACCATCAGCAGGAACGCGAGGACGAAGCCGACCGTCGGGGAGATCACCATCGGCAGGACGACCTTATCCACCAGGGCGGAGCCGTAGACCCCCAGACCGCCCGCCAGCCCGGCACCCACCAGCCCGCCGATCAGCGAGTGCGTCGACGACGACGGCAGCCCGAACCACCAGGTGATGAGGTTCCAGGTGATCGCCCCCACCAGGGCGGCCATGATGACCACCAGTGCCAGGTGCTTCGGGGCTTCTTTGAGGTCCACGATCGACGTGGCGATGGTCTCGGCGACCTTCGTGGTCAGCAGGGCCCCGATGAAGTTCATCACCGCGGCCATGGCCAGCGCGATCTTCGGCGTCAGGGCCCGGGTGGACACCGACGTCGCGATGGCGTTGGCCGCGTCGTGGAACCCGTTGGTGTAGTCGAAGCTCAGGGCGAGCACCACCACCAGCACGACGAGCGCGTAGTCCACGGACTCAGGACTCCTTGAGCGCGATGGTCTCGACGATATTGGCGACCTGCTCGAAAGCGTCGGCCGCCAGCTCCAGGGTCTCGACGATCTCCTTGAGCTTCATCAGCTCGACAGGGTCGACCACGTCGTCGAACAGCTGGGCGAGCAGCTTGCGGTGCGCCTTGTCAGCCTGGTTCTCCAGGCGGTTCACCTCGACCCAGTACTCCGACAGCGAGTCCATCGACCGCAGCCGGGGCATAGCGTCGGCCGTCAGCTCGGCGGCCCGCTGCAGCACCTGGACCTGGTCGGCGACCCGCGGCGGCAGCACGTCGACACGGTAGAGCACCACCATATCGGCGACCTCTTCCATGTAGTCCATGCAGTCGTCCAACGCGCTGGCCAGCGCGTAGATATCGTCCCGGTCGAACGGGGTGACGAACGTCTGGTTGAGCTTGCGCATGATCTGGTGCGTCGAGTCGTCGGCGTCGTGCTCGGCCGCAGCCAGCCGCTTGGCGACGGCCTTACGGGTCGGACGGTCCGGCGCCCCCAGCATCTCGGCCAGCAGGTTCGCCCCTGTGACCAGGTGCTGGGCCAGCTCGGCCAGCAGGTCGAAGTAGGAGTCTTCGCGGGGGGTCAGCCGGAACCGCGGCAGACGCCTCTTCTTGCGGGCAGGGAGCTCGACCGCTCCTGCCGTGTCAGGCTCGTCCTGGGGCCCGTCTGACGGTATATCGGCTGTGCCGGGTTCTTCCGGCATCTGGTCGCTGCACGATGGGTCTTGGTGCACGGCCCCAGGCTACGCCAAGCGGGGCGCCACGCGGCACCGTTCCGCGCACCCCGTCACGATCCCGTCCGGCCCGCCGCCCCTGGGTACCGGGAGCCCCCCGTCGTACACTGGTCGTCGACGCCGGGTCGCGGTAGCCCCGGGCTCCATTTTACGCCGCTTCGAGCGGCCACGCGCCGAGAGGCGCTCCCGGCCCGGCGTCACCCCTTCTGTCGCCGGCCCCTACCCCCGCTGATTCGATACTTCTGTCGCGGATTCGAGAGTTTAAGAACCTGTTGCAGAATCCAGTCTGAAGGCGACCCGGGTTGACGAACCCTGCAGCAGAGCACGGTGAGACGGCAGGGAGGACGGTGGGGACGGTTCCTACAGTCCTGCCCCGGTCGCGCAGCGACCAGGGGTGTGAGGACGGTAGGAACCGTCCCCACCGTCCTTGGCGACCACAGTCCTTGGCGACCACGAGGTTTCCCCGCCGTTCCACCGTTTCAAACCGCCTGATCGGCGTGGAGCCCTCGAGCTGGGGCAACCCTATCGGCCCACAAGTGGGAGGGACCCGTCCGTACGACACTTCGACGCCAGAGCGACACTTCGAAGTGTCGCTCTGGCGTCGAAGTGTCGAACGGACGGTCCGGGGGCCGAAGACTCCGGTGAAAGTGTCGCACCGGCGACGCGGCTGGTCCGGTGCGGGTCTGCTGCGGGTTGCGTAGTTCCCGGACGGGCACGGCGGGCGGCACCCGTAGCCGGTCAGATACGCATCCGCCTACCACCCGCCCGGCTTGTGCGCGGCTCCTGGGTCCCTGTCTTCCGTCTGCACCGCAACCCACCGTCCGGACCTGTCGTGCGGGAGATCTGACCGGCCGACGGACTGATGCCATTGCTGCGGGAGGTCTCATATCTGGTCTTCGTGCCGCTGGGTGTCTTGGGCCTGGCCGACGGACCGGTACTCATGATCAGGTGGGAGGTCTTCGTGTCTGGTCCTCGTGCCGGACCGTCGTCGTGCGCCTGGCAGAGGTACAGACCGGGCGGGTGGTAGGCGGATGCGTGTCTGACCGGCTACGGGTGCCGCCCGCCGGGCCCGTCCGGGATCTACGCGACCGGATCATGGTGCTTGCGAGAGTTCTCGCCGGGGTTGCCGACCGGCGCGTCGCATCGATTCGAGAGTTCTGTCGTGGATTCGAGAGGTCAAAAATCTCGAAACCCCGA
>WRMB01000067.1 GCA_009777345.1 Micrococcales bacterium
CAAGGCGGAGCAGCGAAGGCGGGCTGGAGGCCCGTTGAGCAGCGACAACGCAGCCAGCGCGCCCGGCTGGTGGCGCGTAGTAGGTGGAAATCGGTGGATCAGGGCTCAGATGATATCGGCGAAGCTGCGCTCGAAACGCTGGAAGTACAGGACCGCACCGCCCATGAGCCCGACGCACACCACGACCAGGCCGACCGTCTGCCACACCGGCGGCGGGTGACCCGTCCCCAGGAGCGACCAGCGGAACCCTTCTAGCATCCAGGTCAGCGGGTTGGCCTGGAACAACCAGGCGAATCCCGAGCCCGTGACTTTCGGGTCGGTGACCGAATAGGCCACCGGTGAGGCATACATGAGAATCTGGGTGACCCACGGCAGCACGTACTGCACGTCCCGGTAGAACACCATGAGCGCGGAGGCGAATATCCCCACCGCGGTACCCAGCACCGCCGCCGCCAGCGCCCACCCCAGCAGCCACAGCAGCGGCCACCCCGGGTTGATCCCCAGCCGCACCAGCAGCACGCCCACGAGCGCCAGCCCCACGACGAAGTCGATGAGCGCCGACACCACCGCCGAGAACGGCACCAGCAGCCGCGGGAAGAACACCTTGGCGACCAGGGCATAGTTCTGCAGCATCGAGTTCGCGGCGCGGGACAGGGTGCCGGTGAACAGGTTGAACGCCAGCATCCCCGCCAGGGAGAACATGAAGTACGGCACGTCGCCCGGCGCGTCGAAATTCGCCACCCGGGAGAACACCACGGTCAGGACGGCCGCCGCGACCAGCGGCTGGAGCACCACCCACACCACCCCCAGGACGGTCTGCCGGTAGCGGATGATGACATCGCGCTGGGCCAGCCGGACCAGGATCTCCCGGGCGCCCCACAGCTCGGACCAGCGCGGCAGGTTGAGGCGGCCCGGCGGGCGCACCACGGTGACGTCGCTCATGACGCCGCCTCGAAGCCCACGAAGTCGAAATCGGCCAGGACCACGCCGCGAGCCGTCGCGTCGCCCAGGGTCTCCACCGGGTACGGCAGCTCGTCGAGCACGTCGAACCGGCAGGCCGCCTCCCAGCGGTCGAGCACCTCCAGGTCGGACTCCACCGTCACGTCCAGGCTGTACCGGCCCGGGGCCAGCCAGGGGTGCCGCACCACCAGACGGCCGGTGTTGGTCGCACCGGCGTCGTACCACCCGCCGAGCAGCCGCGAGCCGCAGCGCGCCACCACCGTCCCGGCCTCGTCGTTGACCTGCACCGCCAGGTGGTACCCGCCGATCAGGTCCCGGCCCGGCCCGACCGCCAGGTCGACGCACAGCTCGTCGCCGGAGCGCAGGTGGGTGGTCGGCACCGATACCGACGCCAGGCGTACCGCGCCGGTGCCGGTGCGCCGGGCCGGGTCCCGCTGGGACTCGGCGAAGCGGGAGTACCCCTGCCGGTAGGCCTCCAGGGTCTCGGCCACGCCACCGGTGTAGGCCAGCCGTCCGGCGTCCAGGTAGATCGCCCGCGTGCACAACGACGACACCGTCGCCAGCTGGTGGCTGACGTACAGCACGGTCCGGCCGGACCGGGCCAGGGCCCGCATGGCCTCGATCGACCTGGCCTGGAACCGGGCGTCCCCGACGGCCAGCACCTCGTCCACCAGGAGGATCTCGGTCTCCAGGTGCGCCGCCACCGCGAACGCCAGCCGCACGTACATACCCGAGGAGTACCGTTTCACCGGGGTCTGGAGAAACCGTTCCACCCCGGAGAAGTCGACGATCTCGTCGTAGCGGCGGCGGATCTCGGCCCGGGTCATGCCGAGCACCGCGCCGTTGAGGTAGATGTTCTCCCGACCGGTCAGCTCGGGGTGGAACCCGGTGCCGACCTCCAGCAGGGAGCCGACCCGGCCGCGGTACTCGATGCGGCCCCGGCTCGGCGCGGTCACCCGGGTCAGCACCTTGAGCAGGGTGGACTTGCCCGCCCCGTTGCGCCCGACGATGCCCAGGACCTCGCCGGGCGCGACGTCGAACGTGATGTCGTCCAGCGCGTCGAAAGTCTCCAGGCGCTTGGCGAAGGGGTGGCGCAGCCAGCGGACGAAGGCGACCGCCGCGGTCGCGGTCGTCGGCTTGCCCGCACCGATCCGGTAGGTCTTGCCGAGCCCGCGCACGCTGATGGCCGGGGCAGAGGTCACCGGGTAACTGTACGGTCGTCCGGGCGCAGTCCGGGTGGACCGGACGGGGCGCACCGGCACCGGTCAGGTTCACCCCCGGACGCGTCGCCCGCCTCGCGGCACGCTGGGCACGTGTCCGCGGCGCCACCGGCACCCTCCACCGCACCGGCAGGCGCGCCGGGCGCGAGACCGGGAGACGGCTGGGCGAGACCGGGAGACACCCCCAGCGCCAGCGACCACAGCGTCATGGCCACCGCGAACCCGACGACCATATCGGCGGGCCGGTGCGCGTAGGTCGTGACGTTGACCACCGCCTCGACCACCAGGAGAGCCGCCAGGACGGCGCCGGTCTTCCGGTCCACCCCCGGCGCGGCACCGGCGGCCTGGTGCAGCCCGGCCCAGCGCGCACCGCACCGGTGCAGGACCACGACCGCCACGACCAGCGCCGTGCTGAACGCCATGTGGTTGGACGGCAGCGTGTTGTGCCCGCCGGCGCCCAGGTCGGGCCTGGTGAGCAGCACGTCCCGCAGCAACGGGACGAGCCCGGCCGTGACCAGCAGCACCGACCCGACCACCCAGACCACGCGCCGCCGACCCGCACGCCAGGCCACGCGGGACAGCCAGGCCACCACCACGACCAGCACCAGGGGGATCCACGACCGCACGGCGCCAGCCGCCAGCCTTACCAGCAGGTCGGTGGAGTGCCACCGCTCCAGCAGACCGTCGTCCAGACGCTGGCCCCACGCCGTGCGCACCGCCGACCAGTAGACCGCGAGCGCCACCAGCCCCCACGCCACGGCCCAGGCCAGGGCGGCCCAGCGGCGCGGGAACGGACGGTCCACCCCCCGATCTTCGCCGATGACGGGCCCGGTGCGCACCTCGCTCAGGCTACCGGCCAGCACCTAGTCCGGTTCGTAGGTTCCCCGTCGTTCCACCGTTTCGAAACAGTGGTAACGGTGGGGAACCGACGAGCCGATGCATCTTTACCGGCCTACCGGTGAAGAAGGATGCCTCTCCGCCCCAGCGTCCACCCGTCCGCCCGTGGGTCAGGGCGTGGGTGTGGGCGACGGGTGGCACCATGTCTGGCGTGACTCGGGTGGCGGCGGTCGACTGCGGGACCAACTCGATCCGGCTGCTGATAGCCGATGTCGAGGACGGGAGGCTGCGCGATGTCGTGCGCCGGGCCGAGGTGGTCCGGCTGGGTCACGACGTGGACCGCACCGGACGGCTGGCGCCCGACGCCCTGGCCCGCACCCTGGACATGACCCGGCAGTACGCGGCGGCCTGCCAGGAGCACGGGGCGACCGCGGTCCGGTTCGTGGCCACGTCGGCCACCCGGGACGCCAGCAACACCGAGCAGCTCACCGCGGGGGTGCGCGCTGCGCTCGGCGTGGACCCGGAGGTGGTGTCCGGCGCCGAGGAGGCCGCGCTGTCGTTCCGGGGCGCCCTCAGCGTGCTGGCCCGACCGGGGCAGAGGGACCGGCCCGACGCCCCGTACTGCGTCGTCGACCTGGGCGGCGGGTCCACCGAGGTCGTCGTCGGCACCACCCGTCCGGACGCGGCCTGGTCGATGGACGTCGGTTCGGTCCGGCTCACCGAACGTCACCTGCGCACCGACCCGCCGACGCCCGAGGAGACCGCCGCCGCCACCGCCACGGTCGACGCCGCCCTGGACCAGGCCCTGGACCACGTCCCGGTGGCCGCGGTGCGCACCCTCGTCGGCCTGGCCGGGTCGGTGACGACGGTCACCGCGCACGCCCTGGGCCTGGCCCGGTACGACCGCACCCGCATCGACGGCGCGGTGCTCAGCGTCGACCAGGTGCTCGCCGCCTGCGACGACCTGCTGCACTGCACCCGCGCCCAGCGGGCCGCCCTGGGGTTCATGCACCCGGGCCGGGCGGACGTCGTCGGCGCCGGGGCCCTGGTCTGGTCCCAGGTAGTACGCCGCGTCGCGGCGGCGTCCGGCGTGCAGCAGGTCGTCACCTCCGAGCACGACATCCTCGACGGTATCGTCTTGTCCCTGGCCTGACCCTGGCCCCCGTAGCCCAACTGGCAGAGGCAGCCGGCTTAAAACCGGCCCAGTCCCGGTTCGAACCCGGGCGGGGGCACCAGCGTCGTCGCAGCCCACGGCCTATTTTGCGAACTCGCGTCAACATCCTCCGTACGGCTTTGGTCAGCGCATCGGTTGCCAGAGGTCCATGGTGCGCCACCTGGTGGGGAAGCCCATGTCGCGCTCCACCGTCACGCTGGGGTTGTCGGGGAACTTCTTCACGACCTCGACGAAGTGCTGCGGCCAGCGTGTCTGTCGGTCTATGGCGCGCAGGAGGTGCGCCGTGATGGCCGCGCGGTGGTAGAGGCGCTGGTTGTCGGTCGTCACCAGGTGCGCCAGGTCGGTCGGTAGCGTCGCTGTCGATGCCTTCTTCGCCGGGTACGAGGTGGCCCGGTTCCAGATCCGCGCGTTGTGAGCGCACTCGTTGCGGAGCGTGTTGAGGGATCTGAGCCACCCAGAGAACAGGTCGCGGTAGTCGACCGAGAAGTTTCGCGCCACGGTGCGCGCCTCGGTATTGGGCAGGAGCCCGTACAGCCTGGTCAGAGTCCCGAACGTCATCACCTCGACGGCTACCCATATCGGCATCTGGCCGCCGTAGTTGAGCAGGTGGTGCTTGACGAAGTCCTCCGTCTTGATGGCGTCGCCGACCTGGTCGTCGAACCGGCCGCGCCAGTCGTCGTAGGCGGTGCCCCCAGGCACTCTGGGACGTTCGGCGGGGGCGGCGCACCGTTTCTGGTCCAGGTGGGCAGGGTCGAGGTGCGCCAGAGGGTGCTTGCGCCCGAGCTCGTGCCCGACCTGGGTACGCAGCGCGACCTCGAGCTGCTGGAGGCCGGTCTGGAGCACGCTCCGGAGCCGGTCGTCGAAGTCGTGCAGCCCCAGGGCGTGAGCGAACGTCGTGCCTTCCACGAACCTGTCGGACCTGCGGGACTGCTCGCCGTCCGTGGCGGGTGGGCGGAACACGTAGGTGTAGGCCGAGAGCCGGTAGTAGCCGATGCGACACAGAGCGTCGATCGCCGCCTGGCGGTCGGGGACGGTCATACCGCGGCTGACCAGCAGGTCTACCTGCTGGTCGTATGTCAGGTACGGCTTGATCTGCCTCATCTGCGGGCCCCCCGGGCACATGAAAACCGGCCCATCAGCGCCAGCGGACGGATCCGTCGAACACTCAGAGGGACCGGTGTTGATGCTTCGACGATAGCGCACGGACCGCCGTCGTGGACGGACCGTGCGTCATTATCACCCCTTCAGGTCAGGACGCGCTCGCGACGTTCCGGGCGGTCAGCCCCGTCGAGAGAGATCTCACCCAGCGGGGCTGCTGCAAAAGTAGTCGGCGACGGTGTACCCCTTCGAGTGCGTCGATGTGCCGCCTTATCGCCACGGTGATGCGACTCTCGGTGGCAGACGGGTGAACACGCAGGCCATGGGCAGACTCTCGGCGCGTTTCACGGCAGGTTCGAACCCGGGCGGGGCACCAGCGTCGTCGCAGTCCACGGCCGCGCTGTCACCCTCCGCGGACCCTGTCTCGTCGGCACCAGGCCCCCTGCCCGCGGAGAGCAGCCGGTAGGGTAGAGGCGGGAACGACGCCACCGCACAGCGCGTTGAACCCCACCCCGACTACTTTCGGCGAGGAGCCCGATCCACGATGAGCAACCCCGTCTTCAACAACAGCCCGGTCTTCGGCGACCCGAGCAATCCCAAGGTGCGCCAGGGCCGCCAACAGCTGGCCGCCGACCCCGCCTGGGGCTCGCCGTCGGCCTACCAGTACGGCACGACCGGTGCGCAGGTGATGGACGCCGCGACGCTGGAGTCGATGTACGACGCCCCGTCGGCGACCAGCGTGCAGATGCGCCGGATGACGTACGACGACGTCGTGGTCAAGACCGGCGGGCTGCTGGCGCTGCTGGTCGTCGTCGCGGCGGTGTCCTACAACCTCACCCCCCAGGTCGGGATGGTCCTGGTCTGGGGCGGCATGCTCGTCGGCCTGGGCCTGGGCCTGGTCAACGCGTTCAGGCGCAACCCCAGCCCGCCGCTGATCATCGCCTACGCGGTAGCCGAGGGCGTGTTCCTGGGCGGGATCAGCTGGGTGTTCCAGAGCTACACCATCAGCGGCGGCAGCGCGCAGCCCATCATCCTGCAGGCGGTGCTGGCGACGTTCGGGACGTTCTTCGCGGCGCTGCTGCTCTTCCGGTCGGGCAAGGTCCGGGTGACGCCGAAGTTCACCCGGTGGCTGATCATCGCGATCTCCGGGTACGTGGCGTTCTCGCTGATCAACCTCGTCATGTCGTTCTTCGTCGCCAGCGACGGCTTCGGCCCGCTGCGCAACGGCCCGTTCGGCATCATCATCGGCCTGGTCGCCGTCGGCCTGGCCGCGACCAGCCTCATCGTGGACTTCGACGGGATCAAGCGCGGCGTGGAGGGCGGCATCCCGGCGAAGTACTCCTGGACGGCGTCGTTCGGCCTGCTGGTCACCCTGGTCTGGCTGTACCTGGAGCTGCTGCGGCTCTTCGCGATGCTGGCCGGTCGAGACTAGGCCGCGGCGTCAGGCGGGGACGACGCGGTAGCGGCGGTTGGCCAGCGACGGGTTGCGCTCGCGGACGGCGGCCAGCTCGGCGGGGTCCAGGTCGACGGTGCGCAGCGCGGGTGTCTCGTCCATCTCCAGGGCGAGGACGCCGTCCGGGCCGACGACCAGCGAACGGCCGACGACTCCCCGGCCGGTCTGGCCGACCGCGACGACGGCCGCGGTGTTCTCGATCGCCCGGGCGGTGGCCAGCGTCGTCCAGTGGGCCACCTTGAGAGGGCCGGACGCCCACGCGGAAGGTACCACCAGCACCTGGGCACCGGCGTCGACCAGCCGCCGGGCCGATTCGGGAAAGCGCAGGTCGTAGCAGGTCAGCACGCCGAACCTCAGGCCCGCCACGTCGACTACCAGCGGCGGGGCGTCGGCCGGGCCGGGCTCCAGCCGGTCGGACTCGCGGGTGCCGAACGCGTCGTACAGGTGCACCTTGCGGTACGTGCCGACCAGGTCGCCGTGCCCGTCCACGGCGACGACGACGTTGGCCGCGCGGTCGGCCGCTGCGGGCGCTGCCGTGCCGGCGATCACCGCGACTCCGGTCTGCGCGGCCTGCTCGCGCAGCGTCGTGACGAAGGGGCCGTCCAGCGGTTCGGCCAGACCGGGCCCGACCCCGGCCGGGTGGAACGCCGCCGCGTACTCCGGCAGCACCAGCAGGTCGGCGTACGCTGCCGCGGCGGCGCGGACCGCGTCGGCCGCGATCCGCCGGTTCGCCGCACGGTCGGCGGTGCTGGCGATCTGGCCGACGGCGACCCGCACGACGGGCCGCACCGGCGGGGCCGGCGCCGGGCCCGCCGGGCCTGTCTGGGGGCCCACCGATCCGGTCACCGGCCGCGCCCGGCGGTGACGACCGGCTGGCCGTCGGTGCCCCCGCGAGCGGGGCGGTCGATCCCGGCGAACAGGTCGTCCTCCGGCAGGCGGGTCGGCACCCGGGCGTCGGCCAGCTGGAACTCTTCGTGCGGCCACACCCGGGCCTCGAGATCGCGGGGCACGGCGAAGAAGAAGCCGTCCGGGTCGACCTGGCTGGCGTGGGCGCGCAGCGCGGCGTCCCGGGCGCCGAAGTACCCGGCGCACTCGATCCGCGTGGTGACCGAAGGTCGGGGGCCGAAGTCCCGGTGCCGGTCGATCCAGCCCTGGTACGGCGAGCCCAGGCCCGCGTCGGTCATCGCCGCGTCCAGGGCCCGGATCCGGTCTTCGGAGAAGGTCACGTCGTAGTAGAGCTTGGACACCTCCCACGGTTCGCCGGCCTGCGGGAGCTGGGTCGGGTCGCTGGCGGCCCGGTACGCCGCGACGCTGACCTCGTGGTTCCGGACGTGGTCGGGGTGCGGATAGCCGCCCGTCGGGTCGTAGGTGGTCATGACGTGCGGCCGGAACTCGCGCACCACCGCGACCAGAGCGGCCGTGGCCTGCGCCAGCGGGAGCGCCGCAAAGCTGCCCTCCGGCAGCGGCGCACCGCCTTCGGGCAGGCCCGAGTCGACGAACCCCAGCCAGCGCTGCCGCACCCCGAGCGCCGCCGCGGCGGCGGCCATCTCCCGGCGGCGCAGCGCGGCGGTCGCGGCCAGGCCGCTGGGAACCGGGCCGGGGAACCGGGGGTTCAGCACATCGCCCCGTTCACCGCCGGTGCAGGTGACGACCAGCACGTCGACGCCCTCGGCGGCGTACCGGGCGCAGGTCGCGGCGCCCTTGCTGGACTCGTCGTCGGGGTGGGCGTGGACCGCCATCAAGCGCAGGCTCACGAACAGGTCTCCTTCTTCCAGACGGCCCCGCTGTCGGCGGCTGCCCCCAGCACCGTGGCCGAGGCAGGCCGACCGTCACAGAGTAGCCCGGTGGGCCCGGACGTCTCCCACGGTGTCAGGTGGTCGGACCTATGGCCTCCCGGTGGCCGAACTGGGGACATGCGTCGCTGAAGATCGATCCTGTGCAGCCGATGGGATACGCTGGACGCCCGCACGCAGGCCCGGCCAGGCGCCGCCTCTTGCCTTGTCGACGTGGACTCGGCGGCCCACCACGCCCCCGCACCGATGTCGGCCGTTGTGCCCCGACTGGGAAGGAACGATCGTGACCGAGACCGCAGCCCTCTGGCTGACCCAGGAGGCCCACGACCGCCTGCAGGCCGAGCTGGCCGACCTGGAGGGGCCGAAGCGCGACGAGATCACCGCGCGGGTCGCCGCCGCCCGGGACGAGGGCGACCTGAAGGAGAACGGCGGCTACCACGCTGCCCGCGAGGAGCAGGCGAAGAACGAGGCGCGTATCCGCGAGCTCAAGGAGAAGCTGCGCCACGTGCAGATCGGCGCTCCCCCGGACGACGGCGTCGTCGAGCCGGGCATGGTCGTGACCGCTGACGTGGCCGGTCGGACGATGGAGTTCCTGCTGGGTTCGCGCGAGAGCGTCGGCACCGCAGAGATGGACGTGTTCTCCCCGGAGTCGGCACTGGGCACCGCTATCAACGGCCGCAAGGTCGGCGACACCGTCACCTACACCGCGCCCAACGGCCGCCAGATTCCTGTCGCCATCTCCGCGGCCCGACCGTTCTCGGGCTAGCTAGCCGTCTCTTCAGCCGCCGTCTCTTCAACCTCCGCGACGGTCTCAGCCTCGGCGTCTGGTTCGGCATCGGGTGGTCGTCGGTGCACCAGCGTGTCGTCGGTGCCCAGCTCGGGGAACTTGTCGTGCCCGTGCAGGTACAGCACCACGGTGTTCGCGGCGGCGACGAGCGGCACCGCGAACAGCGCGCCGACGATCCCGGCGACCAGCGACCCGGCCGCCACCGTCAGCAGCACGGCCATCGGGTGCAGCGACACGGCGTGACCCATGAGGAACGGCTGCAGCACGTGCCCTTCGACCTGCTGCACCACCAGCACGATGACGAGCATCCACAGCGCCGTCCAGGGCCCGCCGGCCACCAGCGCCACCAGCACCGCGACCGACCCGGTGACCAGCGCACCGACGATCGGCACGAACGACCCGAGGAACACCAGCACCGCCAGCGAGAACGCCATCGAGGCCAGGGTGGTGGCCTGGAACGCCCCCAGCACCGCCGCCCCGATGCCGATACCGACCGCGTCCACCGCGGCCACGAGGATCTGGGTGCGGACGTACGCCGCCAGGCTCATCCAGCCGCGCCGACCCGCCTGGTGCACCGGGTCACGGGCACCTGACGGCAACAACCCGACCAGCCACGTCCAGATCCGTCGCCCGTCCAGCAGGAAGAAGACCAGGCAGAACAGCGCGATCGCCACCCCGGCGCCGATGTGCCCGGCGGTGACGGAGGCCTTCGCCGCACCGGAGACCAGCTGGGAGCTGAACCCGCTCAGCGAGTCCTGCAGCTGGTCCAGGTAGCGGTCGAGGTCGTCGGACGAGATCTCCAGCGGTCCCTCCGCCAACCAGGTCAGCGCCTTGTAGAACCCATCCTGAGCTTTGGTCCACAGATCGCCGAAACCCCTGACCATCGTCGCACCCGCCGCGGTGAGCAGCCCGAGCACCAGGACGACCATCCCGCCCACCGCGATCCCGACGGCCCCGCCACGAGACAGCCGCGCCCTCGTGGTGAGGACGACGACCACCGGGTGCAGCAGCACCGTGAGCAGCAGCGCCACCGCGACCGGCACGACGATCGTCTTGAGCGGGGCGACGGCCCACACCAGGCCCGCCACCGCCCCGCCGATGACCAGCAGCCGCCACGACCAGGCGGCCGCGGCCCGGACGGCGGGTGTTACAGGGTGCGACGGTTCGGAGCTCATGCGCCCAGCGTAGGTGCTCGGTTCCCTTGTCCTGTCCACCTCGCCTGCCACGGGTGTCAGCGGGCGTCGACGATGTCCACGACGAAGACCAGGGTGTCGCCACCGCGGATACCCGCCGCGGGGACGCCGCGGTCGCCGTAGCCCAGGTGGGACGGGATGGACAGCAGCAGCCGGCTGCCGATCGGCTGGCCGACCAGACCCTGGTCCCACCCGGCGATGACCTGGCCCACACCGATCGGGAAGCTGATGGTCTCACCCCGGTCGTAGGAGGTGTCGAACACCCCGCCGCCCCACGTCTGGCCCAGGTAGTGCACCTCGATGTCCTGACCGGCCGCGACGGCGGCGCCGGTTCCGGGCACCAGCACCTGCACCTGCAGGTCGGCGGGCGCCCCGGTGGCGGGGAAGGTCAGGGTCGGCCGGTCGCCGAAACCACCGGTGGCCTGGGGCAGATCAGTCATGAGGTGTCTCCTCGTCGCTCGGGGATGTTCGTGTTCCTCGTTGCACTCCCCAGCGCTCTGCGTGCACCGGCTGCGCCGCTGCGCGGAGCCTCTAGCGCTGGGGGCCCACCCTCGATCGGCTCGGACGGACGAGCCAGCTCGTTCGCCTCTCGCCTCAATCGGGTGCACCCATCCTGCCGGACGGCACCAGATCGACAAACCTGCGACCCGCGGTGGCGGTCAGTCGGCTGGGCAGCGGCAACGGTCCGGACGCCAGGTGTCGTGCAGCAGGGCCAGCACCTCGTCGCCGATCGGGTTCACCCCGGGACCAGCGGCCAGGGCGTGCGCGACGAGGACGTGCAGGCACTTCACGCGGGTCGGCATCCCGCCTGCCGAGACGCCGACGATCTCGGGGACCTCGCCCAGCTCGGCCCGGTCGCGCAGGTACGCCTCGTGCGCCTGCACGTAGGCCGCGGCCAGCTCCGGGTCGTCGGCCAGCCGGGCGGTGAGGTCACGCATGAGACCACCGGCCTCCAGGGTGCTCACCGCGGCGACGGCGGGCGGGCAGGTGAGGTAGTACGTCGTCGGGAACGGGGCGCCGTCCGGCAGCCGCGGGGCCGTGCGCACCACGGTCGGACGGCCGCACACGCACCGCGCCGCCACCGCGACCATCCCGCGGGGGGGCCGTCCCAGCTGTGCGGTGACGGTCGCCAGGTCCTGGTCCTCCCCGTCATAGTCGCGTGGCCTCACTGTCCGCCGCTGACCCACTCAACCACCTCCGCCGACGATCTTCACCGACGTCCACACGTCGGCGTACCATGCCCGGTCTGACCTGGTGAGAGTGCCAGCCGGACCGGCCTGCGGGGTCGGCGCGTCCACCGTCTCCGGGTCGACGACGCGGAACGCCCGCTCCCCGGGCAGCACGAACGACAGCCGCGACCGGGCCTGAGAGGTCACGTAGGCCGGGTCTGACCAGCGTTCCAGCTCGTTGTCCAGCTCAGCCCGGCGGGTCTGGGCATCGGCCAGGTCGCGTTCGGCGGCGTCGAGCCTGGCACGCTGCGCCAGGTACGACTGGGCCGTGGGGTAGACCAGCGCGAAGGCCAGCAGCACGACGACCCCGAGCACCAGCGCCCGGGGCGTGACCAGGCGTGGCACCCGGACCTGCTCGTACACCGTCGGGCCGGTCGGCCCGGGGCTGCGCCCCCGTCCGGCGGGGCGGTCGGCCGCCCCGGGGCGCCGCGACGGCCTGGCCGACTCTCCTGCCGGTTCCTTGGCCGTCGCGCGCGACGACGACCGCCCCGCCGACGCGGCAGGGCTGGGTTCGCCGGTCCGCCGGGGGGCGGACCGTGGTGCGGGGGCCCGCCGGGAGGCGGGCGCGACAGGACGACGACGGGCCACAGCCGAGATTGTGCCCGCGCGCCCGCGGTACCGGACCGTGGGCGCGCCGGTCACATGCTGTTTTTTCGCCTCCGGACTACCGGAACCGGGGGAAGGCGGCCTTCCCGGCGTACACACCGGCCTCGTCCAGCTCTTCTTCGATGCGCAGCAGCTGGTTGTACTTGTTGATCCGCTCGCCGCGGGCCGGGGCACCGGTCTTGATCTGCCCGGAGTTGGTGGCCACGGCCAGGTCGGCGATGGTAGTGTCCTCGGTCTCGCCGGAACGGTGCGAGGTCATGGTGCGGAACCCGTTGCGGTGCGCCAGCTCGACGGCGTCCAGGGTCTCGGTCAGGGTGCCGATCTGGTTGAGCTTGACCAGCAGGGCGTTGGCGGCCTTGGTCTCGATGCCCTTGGCCAGGCGGCTGGGGTTGGTGACGAACAGGTCGTCGCCGACGATCTGCACCCGGTCGCCGACCTCGGCCGTCAGCCGGGTCCAGGCGTCCCACTCGTCCTCGCTCAGCGGGTCCTCGATGGACACCAGCGGGTAGTCGCTGACCAGCTTCTCGTAGTACGCGACCATGAAGTCCGTGTCCCGGGCCGTGCCCTCGAAGGTGTACTGCCCGTCGGCGAAGAACTCGGTCGCCGCGACGTCGAGGGCCAGCGCCACGTCCTTGCCCGGCACGAAACCGGCCTGCTCGATCGCGACCAGGATGAGGTCCAGCGCCTCGGCGTTAGAACCCAGGTTGGGGGCGAAACCGCCCTCGTCGCCCAGGCCGGTGGCCAGGCCCTTGCCCTTGAGCACGGACTTCAGCGAGTGGTACACCTCGGCACCGGTGCGCAGGGCCTCGGAGAACGTGGTGGCACCGATGGGCGCGACCATGAACTCCTGGATGTCGACGTTGGAGTCGGCGTGCGACCCGCCGTTGAGGATGTTCATCATCGGCACCGGCAGGAGGTAGGCGTTCGGCCCGCCGACGTACCGGAACAGCGGCAGCTCGGCGGCGTCCGCGGCGGCCTTGGCCACGGCCAGCGACACACCGAGGATCGCGTTGGCGCCGATCTTGCCCTTGTTCGGGGTGGCGTCCAGGTCGATGAGCGTCTGGTCGATCAGGCGCTGCTCGGACGCGTCGTACCCGAGCAGCTCAGGCTCGATCTCCTCGTTCACCGCCGCGACCGCACCGGCGACGCCCTTGCCGAGGTAGCGGGACTTGTCGCCGTCACGCCGTTCGACGGCCTCGAACGCCCCGGTCGACGCCCCGGACGGGACAGCCGCCCGGGCGAGCGTACCGTCGTCCAGCGCGACCTCGACCTCGACCGTGGGGTTGCCCCGGGAGTCAAGGATCTCGCGCGCGCCGACGGCCTCGATGCTGGCCATTTCTGCTCCTTCGCCTAGTAGGACTCGCCTCGTCGGACGGGTGGTACGGCCAGCCTAGTAGTAACGTCCCGGCGGGTCGCTACCATCGGGCCGTTCGGTCCCCACCTGAGCCCGGATCCACGAGGCGTGCGATCTGTCCGGCGTCCCACGGACAGCCCCGGGGCCGCAACCGGTCCATGGCGGTGACGAACCGGACCACCGCCTGGCTCGTCGGCCGCTGTGGCTCAGAAACCCGTCAGGAACGTCTCCGTGGGTGCCCACGTCGGTGGGACGATGGAGAACTGCTCCGGGTCGAACGTCCCGAACCGCGGGTTGACGCGGACGTCCAGGCCCTCCAGCGTGGCGGAGAAGTCGTCGACGAGTGCCTGGATCTGCTCCTCGGGCAGTGTGTACATGGCGATATCCAAGAGGAAGACCCGCGCGATGACCCTCGCGCCGTTGCTGGCCTCCACGCCGCTCTGGTCGAGCCAGTCCGCCACCTCGTCGTCTGACACCTTCACACCGTGCTCCTCGGCCACCTGCAGCAAGATCCGCATCGGGACCAAGGTGCTGATCGCTTCAGAGCTGGTCAGGGTCATATTCGGCACCCCGTACAGGTCGGCAAGGACCGCGACACCCTCCGACGTCTCGGTCAACGCGATCACATCGGCCACCTCGGCGGTGGAGATCGTCACGGTCTCTCCCCGCACCACCGGGCTGTCGCCGCAGCTCCAGCTCACCGTCCCGTCGGCGCCCACCGAGAAGACGGGCGGCAGCGCCTCGGCTGTCTTCCCGCAGCTCACCGGGGTCGCCGTCGCCGCCACCCCGGGCTTCTGGGCGCACCCGCCCACCAGTCCCGCTACGACGACCAGCCCCGCGGCCAGTGCCGCTCCTCGCTTCACGACCACCGGATTCCTCCACGTCTCGACGACCCGTCTCGAGGGCCATGGTATGCCCCCGACGGGCCGGGCACGGCCGCTCCGAGCGGTCGCGGGCCGCGAGTCGCCACCGGCGGTCGCGGGCAGAGCCGTCTGTCGCCTCAGCTGAGGCGCCGCTGTCGACCGAAGACCTGGAACACCTCGGCGACAGGCTGCTCTGACTGGCGGGCATCGGCGACACCGGCCCTAGCCTGTCGCAACGCCAGACACCCAGGACAACCGGCGCGGGTGCCCCTGCCGTGGCGCCCCCCAGCCGTCGATTCGATACTTCTGTCGCGGATTCGGGAGGTTAACTCTCGAATCCGCGGCAGAAGGATCGAACTGATGCGACGTACCGGCCCGCAACCCCGGCGAGAACTCTCC
>WRMB01000068.1 GCA_009777345.1 Micrococcales bacterium
CCGCCTTGCCATCGCACCCGTCTGGGCCCACAGCGCCAGAGGCTCCGCGCGGCGGCGTAGCCGACGTGTGGAGTGGCGCTGGGGAATGACGCTCGTGACGGCGCAAATCGGTGGATCAGGGCTGAGTGATGCTTCTTCGCCGGGGAGGCAACCTCCCGGGTCGGTGAGGTGTCTGAGGGGCATGAGCACAATGGGTGCCGTGTCCGAGAAGGCTCCGGCAGGAACACGGGACGAGGAGTTCACCTCGTTCATGGTCGAGGCGCTGCCGACGCTGACACGGGCCGCGTGGTGCCTGGCCGGTGACGAGCACCGGGCCGCTGACCTGGTGCAGCAGGCTCTGGTGTCGACCTACGTGGCGTGGTCGCGGGTGCGCGACCCGTTGTCCTACGTGCGCCGGTCCATGACCAACCAGTGGTTCAACAGCACCCGCAACGGTCGGCGCGAGGTGCTGGCCGTCCCGCAGGAGATGCCGGAGAACGGCCAGGCCGACCCGACCGAGGCGGTGGCGGAACGAGACCGCCTGGCGCGGGCGCTGGCGCGTCTGGGTGCACGGCAGCGCCGGGTCGTGGTGCTGCGCCACGTCAAGGGGTTCAGCGAGAAGGAGGTTGCCGAGATGCTGGGCGTCTCGGTCGGGACAGTGAAGTCGACGTCGTCGCGCGGCCTGGGTCGGCTGCGCGCGGCCTTGGAAGAGGAGAGCCTGATGAGTGACAGCGCACCGAGCGCACCAGAACCGACGATCATCGTGGACACCAGCGCCGTCGTGCGCCAAGGGCGGCGACGGCGCGCTGTCCGGGCGGCCGCCGCCACGGTCGCGGCAGTGGTGCTGTTCGTGGGTGCGGCCGCGTTCATGGTCCTGCGCCCGGACGGCCCGGCCGGGCCGGCGCTCCCCGGTCCCACGGTCGAGCAGGGTGCGACCGGTGTGACCGTTCCCGAGGGTGCGACGGCGGCGGAGATCGTCGACCAGATCAGCCGGACGACGGGGATCTCGGTGGCGGACTTCGACGCGGCGATCGCCGATCCGGTGTCGCTGGGGATACCGCCCGAGGCCGTCGACCCCGCAGCCAGGAACGGCGTCGAGGGCTGGCTGGCTCCGGGTGCCTACGACGTGCCTCCGGGTGCGACGGCGGCCGAGGTGCTGACGATGATGGTGAAGCAGACCACGGACCTGCTGACGGCCAGGCAGGTGCCGCAGGGCGACTGGCAGCGGGTGCTGATCCAGGCGTCGATCGTCGAACGCGAGGGTGGCGTCAACACCGAGACCGGCGAGGACTACCGGCCGATGGTCGCCCGGGTGATCGCGAACCGCCTGGCCGCCGACAAGCCCCTGGAGGTGGACTGCACGGTCCTCTATGGCGACCCTGATCCAGACGTACCGCTGTCGGAGAAGAACGAGGACGCCAGCAATCCGTACAACCTCTACAAGCACGCCGGACTGCCGCCCGGACCGATCGCGTCGCCCGGCGAGGCGTCGATCGATGCTGTGCTCAACCCCGCTGCGGGAGACTGGTTCTACTATGTGACGATCAACTACGAGACTTTGGAAACCCGGTTCGCCGTCACCTTCGCCGAGTACCAGGCGAACGTGGAGCTGCTCCACCAGTGGTACGACCAGCAGACCGGCACGTCGACCGAAGAGGCCCGCACGCCGCCCGAAGACGTCGGTACGCCGGAGGGGACTGCGGCACCACCGACGTCTACGCAGGTGCCGCCGACCGGCAAGCAGGTTCCGGCACTGACCGACAAGTACGAGGCGGACGCCATCGCGGTCCTGGTCGATCTCGGGTTCCAGCCGAACGTCGTCTCCGAGGCATCCCAGACCGTCCCGAAAGGCCGGGTGGTCCGGGTCCAGCCCGCTGTCGGCACCTCGCTGCCCTACGGCGCTACAGTCACCCTCATCGTGTCCAGCGGTCCTTCGTGAGATCAGACAGACAATGGGGTTCCTACTGTCCTGCCTGATTACCTCTGGCGACTGGGCAAGACAGTCAGAACCCCCATTGTCCTGGTCGGCAGGTGCTCAACCGGGTAGGTGGGCCTGGACGATGAGCGTGCCGGGCAGCAGGGCCCCGCGCACCGGGCCCCAGCCGCCCCAGGCGCGGTCCAGGTTGTCGGGCCACTCGGGTTCGACCAGGGCGTCGAGGACGAACCCGGCACCGACGACGTCGGACACCAGGTCGCCGACGGTGCGGTGGTGCTCGGTGTAGACGACCGCGCCGTAGGCGTCCGTCTCGGTGTACGACCGCCGGTCGAAGTACGAGTGGCAGGCGGTCAGGCCGGGCAGGCCGGGGTCGTCGGGGAAGGCCCAGCGCATCGGGTGGGTGACGGAGAACACCCAGCGTCCGCCCGGCCGTAGCACCCGGGCCACCTCGCGGTGCACGGTCTGGGTGTCGGCCACGAACGGCAGCGCGCCGAACGCGGTGAACACCACGTCGACGCACTCCTCGGGCAGCGGCAGCATCCGGGCGTCGGCCTGGACCAGGGGCACGACGACGCCGGTGCGGGCGTTGAGGTCGGCCGCGGCGGCGAGCATGCTGGCCGAGACGTCGGTGGCCAGCACCCGGGCGCCGGTGCCGACCAGCCAGCGCGAGCACTGCGCCGCCCCGGCGCCGACCTCCAGGACGTCCGCCCCGTCGACGTCTCCGAGCAGGTGCACGTCGGCCTCGTCCACCCCTTCCGGGCACCACAGGAACCGGGCGCTGCCCAGGTCGTCGGCGTGCTCGGCCTGGTACGCGGCGGCGTTGGCGTCCCACCAGGTGCGGGCGGCCTGCACCGCGGTCTCGGCAGTGACGGTCTGGAACTGGGCCAAGGTTTCCACCGGGACATCGTGGCAGGGGTCGTCCTGGTCCGCGTGCTGAGACCTGTGGTGCCGGGATCTGCGCCGGGACATCGGGCTGGGGACTCCTTTCGTGCCGGGTCTCATTGTGGTTGCGCCACCGGATGCGGCTACTGTGCCTGCAGGACGGCAGTCGAGGGAAGGGCAGTGCTGTGCGAGTCGGGCTCCTCACCGGCGGGGGCGACGTCCCTGGCCTCAACGCGGCGATCCGAGCGGTGGTCAAACGTGGTGACACCGAGCACGGTCACCAGATCATCGGGTTCCGCAACGGGTGGAAGGGCGTCGCCGAGGGTGACGTCGTCCAGCTGGGACGGCAGAACATCCGCAACGTGCTGGCCACCGGCGGCACCCTGCTGGGTACGGCCCGGTGGCACCCGCACCGCAACGAGGGCGGGCTGGAGGCGGTGCAGGCCACCCTGGAGGCCGAGCGGATCGACGCCCTGATCTGCATCGGCGGGGACGGTACGCTGCACGCCGCCAGCAAGGTCGCCGCGGCCGGGGTGCCCGTCGTCGGTATCCCGAAGACCATCGACAACGACGTGTGGGGCACCGACGCGTCCATCGGCTTCGACACCGCGGTCACCATCGTCACCGAGGCGATCGACCGGATCCACACCACGGCCGAGAGCCACAACCGGGTGATGGTCGTCGAGGTGATGGGTCGGTCCGCGGGCTGGATCGCGGTGACCTCGGCCATCGCGGGCGGTGCGGAGATCGTGCTGGCCCCGGAGGAACCGTTCGACATCGACACCGTGGTGAAGTACCTGCGGCACCGGCACCGGGCGCACGCCAGCTTCTCGATCGTCGTGGTCGCCGAGGGGGCGGTCCCGGCGCCGGGCACGGCGATGCAGTTCGAGACCGAGGTCGGCGAGTTCGGGATCGTCGCCGGGGCCACGGGGGAGCGGGTGCGGACGGAGATCGCGGCCCGCACCGGGTTCGACACCCGGGTGACGGTGCTCGGCCACGTCCAGCGCGGCGGCAGCCCCACCGCGGCCGACCGGATCCTGGCGTCCCGTTTCGGGATGCTCGCCATCGACGCGGTCAGCGACAAGGTCGACAACATGATGACCGCGCTGCACGGGGAGAAGGTCGAGCTGGTGCCGATCGCGGAGATCGCCGGCAAGGTCAAGCACGTGCCCGCGGACCTGCTGGAGGTCGCCAAGGCGCTGGCCTGACGGGCCGTCGTTACGGCTCGTTTTGACCGGCCTTGAGCCTGTGACTAGGATCACCCGCGGTGCTGCGCACCGTCGGCTTCGTCGTGCTCCGCTGTGTCGCCTCCTGCTCGTCTGATGAGCAGCCGTCGTCCCGGCTCTGTCTGGCAGGTGGCGTCTGGCGCATCCCGTCCCTGTCCGCACAACTCCCTGTCCGCATCGGAGCCCACTGGTTCATGAGCATCACCACCCCCGCGAGGACGACAACGCCCCAGGTCGCAGTCAACGACATCGGTTCGTCCGACGACCTCATCGCGGCCATCGACGCCACGATCAAATACTTCAACGACGGCGACATCGTCTCCGGCACCGTCGTCAAGGTGGACCACGACGAGGTCCTACTCGACATCGGCTACAAGACCGAGGGCGTCATCCCCTCGCGCGAGCTGTCGATCAAGCACGACATCGACCCGTCCGAGGTGGTCCACCTGGGTGACGAGGTCGAAGCCCTGGTCCTGCAGAAGGAGGACAAGGAAGGCCGTCTCATCCTGTCCAAGAAGCGCGCCCAGTACGAGCGCGCCTGGGGCACGATCGAGAAGATCAAGGAAGAGGACGGCGTCGTCACCGGCACCGTCATCGAGGTGGTCAAGGGCGGCCTGATCCTCGATATCGGCCTGCGCGGTTTCCTGCCCGCTTCCCTGGTCGAGATGCGCCGGGTGCGCGACCTGGCTCCGTACGTGGGCAAGGAGATCGAGGCCAAGATCATCGAGCTGGACAAGAACCGCAACAACGTGGTGCTGTCCCGGAGGGCCTGGCTGGAGCAGACCCAGTCCGAGGTGCGGTCCACCTTCCTGCAGACGCTGCAGAAGGGGCAGGTGCGTCCCGGTGTGGTCTCGTCCATCGTCAACTTCGGCGCCTTCGTCGACCTGGGCGGGGTGGACGGCCTGGTGCACGTCTCCGAGCTGTCCTGGAAGCACATCGACCACCCGGGCGAGGTGGTCGAGGTCGGCCAGGAGGTCACCGTCGAGGTGCTCGACGTGGACTTCGACCGCGAGCGCGTCTCCCTGTCGCTGAAGGCGACCCAGGAAGACCCGTGGCAGACCTTCGCCCGCACCCATGCGATCGGCCAGGTCGTGCCCGGCAAGGTCACCAAGCTGGTGCCGTTCGGCGCGTTCGTGCGGGTCGAGGACGGTATCGAGGGCCTGGTGCACATCTCCGAGCTGGCGGTGCGCCACGTGGAGATCCCCGAGCAGGTGGTCCAGGTCGGTTCCGACGTGTTCGTCAAGGTGATCGACATCGACCTGGAACGGCGCCGGATCTCCCTGTCGCTCAAGCAGGCCAACGAGGGCTTCGACCCCGAGTCTGAGGACTTCGACCCGGCGCTGTACGGGATGGCCGCAGAGTACGACGACCAGGGCAACTACAAGTACCCCGAGGGCTTCGACCCGGAGACCAACGAGTGGCTGGACGGTTTCGAGAAGCAGCGTGAGGAGTGGGAGGCCCAGTACGCCGCCGCCCACGAGCGCTGGGAAGCCCACCGGGCGCAGGCCGCCGCCGCCGCCAAGGCCGAGACCGAGGCGTCGGAGACGGAGGGCGGCGCCGCCGTCGCCGAGGAGTCACCGTCGTCCTACTCCTCGTCCACCGACGAGGCCGCGGGCACCCTGGCCTCCGACGAGGCCCTGGCCGCGCTGCGCGAGAAGCTCACCGGCGCCTGACCGCACGGTCCTCGACGGCCGACCACCTCACTGGTGGTCGGCCGTCCTGGCGTCACGCGGTGGCCAGGTCGGTGATGTCTGCCGCCCGGCCTCGGACCGACCAGACGAGCGCGCCGAGCGATCCGGCTGACGTCGCGGCCAGCAGGGGTGTCCACGTGTCGGCGACGACTGCGCGGCCGGACGGGTCGAGCACCAGGAGCAGGACGACGACGCCGACCAGCGTGGTGGTCGCGGAGACCGCGACGCCGACGGTCCGGCGGCGGCGACGACCAGGAGCCTCGTCGGCCTGGTGCCTGCGTCGCACGACCGCGCCGCAGACGGTGAGCACGAGACCGGCAGCCACCAGGACGATGTTGAACGGTGCCCAGCGGCTGTCAGACTCCTGGAGCACGGGGTCGGCCACCGGCTGGGCCACGGCGTCGACGTTCTCGACGCCGGTACCGGCCTCGTCGGTCACCTCGAGCACCCCGTCGGCCAGAGCCTCGCCGACGATGGCGCCGCCCGTCCGGCTGCCGACGGCCCCACCGTTGCGGCCTGTGCTGCCGCCCGAGCCGCCGGTGCCGCCCAGGCTGGCGGGGGCGGGCGGAGCGGCCATGACCACGGTGAACACGGCCTGCTTCCCGCCGTAGTCGATCAGGACGGTCTGGCTGCCCGCCTGGGTGGAGATATAGCCGGAGGCCATCGCGTCGGTCATCGACATCGGGTACGTGCCGGACTTCCTGACCACGTAGATCTCGCCACCGGTCAGGTCGAGCGGCTCGCCCGGTGCGTACCGGGTCTTGTCCGGGGGTGTCTTGACGCGGATCTCCAGCACCGGGTCGACGACGTCGACGGTGAAGTTGCCGGAGAAGCTGCCCTCGCCCCAGTCGTTGGCCGCCGCCAGCGTCTGGTTGCCTTCCTGGGTGCTGGTGTACCCGGCGACCATGGCCGCGGCGAGCGGTACCTGTCCCTGGACCGCGCCGCTGGCCATCTTCTGCGCGATGGTCCCACCGGCCACCAGGAGCGGGTCGCCCCACTCGTAGTCCGTCTTGGCCGGGGGGACGATCACGACCCCGACCTGGTAGTCGACGACCGTCACCGTGAAGGTCACGCTGTGCCCGGCGTAGGTCACCGTCACGGTCTGGCTCCCCAGCGTGGTCGGGGAGTAGCTGAACGCCGTGGCGGGAAGGCTCTCGAAGCCGATCGTCGGTGCGCCGCTGCCGTCCGACCAGGTCAGTCCGAGGACGCCACCGGTCACGTCGAGCGGCTCGCCGTACCGGTAGACGTTCTTCGTCGGTGCCGTGACCAGGGCGACGGCGGTGACCCAGTCGTTGATCCGCAGCGCCGTCGTGTCGGCGGCCGAGGTGTGGTTGACGTCTCCGCTGTAGACCGCGCAGAAGGTGTGCCCCGTCGCCCCGAGGCTGCTCACTGTCGTCGTGACCGGCGCACCGCTCAAGGTCTGCGTGGACAGGACCGGGCCCGTGCCGCACGGTTGGCTGGCGGTCACCGCGTAGAACGACACCGTGCCGGTCGGCGTGCTGCCGTTCACGCCGGCCACGGCGGCGGTGAGGGTGACGGTCTCGGTGTGGCGGGCCGCGCGCGTCTCCGCTGCCGCCGTCAGCGTCACCGTCGGGGTCGCCGTGGTCACGGTGACGGTCAGCACCGTCGTGTCCGGGGGCATGGCGATGTTCGTGCCGCTGGCGAAGAAAGTCTCGCCGAGCGGGTCGTAGCTGATCGTGAACGTGTAGGTCCCGACGCGCAGGCCCGACAGGAACGATCCGGAGAAGGTCAGACCCGGGGTGGCGCTGGTGTAGTCACCCGTCCAGGCACCGGACGTCGACGGTACGGGGGCGCCGAGCGGGACGGTGCCGACGGTGACGGACGCGACGGTGTTGCCGTTGAACGTCAGCGGGACCTTCTGGTCCGTGGTCGAGTACCGCGCCGTGCTGAACGACGCCGTCCGCTGCGTGACGTCGGTGTACAGGACGACGCCGGAGGAGCCGATGTACGCGGCGTTGCCGCTCGGGTCGACCAGCCGGGCGTACATGATGCCCTTCCACGTCGAGCTGCGTGCCACCGGCGTGGTGTACGGGGTCCAGACGATGCTGCCGTCCGCGATCTCGGCTGCCGTGAGGACCTTGTCGGAGAAGAGGTAGGAGACCGTCACGGTCCCGGCGCTGTTGTCGGTCACGTCTTCGACGGTGAACGTCGCCGCGCCCAGCACGAACTGCTCGAAGACGAGCGACGAGACGAAGCGGTTGACCCACCCGTACGCGTACGGGGGGGTGGCCGGGAGGACGTCCGGCGTGACCATGATCGTGCCGCGCGGGACCGTCGTGTCGACGACCGCCACGTCGAACGTCGCGGTGGTGGCGTTGTAGTTGCGGTCGGCTGCCTTGGTCGCGGTCACGGTGAACGTCCCGATGGTGTTCATCGTCACGGTCGTCCCGCTCAGCGTCGCGGTCCCGGCCGGGTCCTGGGCCGTGATGGCGTACCCGACGGCGCCGCCACCGCTGCCGCCGGAGGCGCCCAGCGTCGCCGTCGGCGGGCTGGTCGTGTCGACCTCGTAGGTGGCGTCCAGACCCGTGACGGCCAGGCTGGCCTGGCTGGCCTTCGTGATCGCGAAGGTCGCGCTGTCGGTCTCCGTGACGTAGCAGGAGTCCGTCGTCGTCACGGTGACGGTGTAGCTGCCCGCCTCGGTCGGTGCCGTGGCCGTCGGGCCGTAGGTCACACCGTCGGTCAGGACACCGGCGTACGAGAGCGCGTAGTCGGTCGAGGCCACGCCGCCGGTGGTCACCGTGATATCGATGACCTCGAACGGGTCGCCGTCGTAGACCTTGTCCGTCTGCTGGCCGAGCGCCGCGCTGACATCGTAGCTCTGCGCGATCGCGTAGGTGGCGAGCGCGCCGCTCGACCCGTGGTGCGAACCGTCACCGGCGTACTCGGCGGTGAACGTGACGGTGCCTGCCATGGTCGGGGTGTAGGCGAGCGTCGCGACGCCGGCGCTGATCGTCCCGCTGCCGATATAGGTGCTGCCGACGTAGAAGTGGACCGACCCGGTCGGGGTCGCGGGGGAGAGCGTCGCCGTGAGCGTGACCGTCCCGGTGCCGAAGGTGAACAACCCCGACCCCGGGCTGGCCGTCAGGGCGAGCGTCGTGCTGTTCTTGGTGATGGTGTAGGGGCCGAAGCTGTCGGCGGCGGCGTTACCGGCCCGGTCGGTCGCCTCCCAGTGGATGTACGAACCGGTCTGGCCGACCGTGACCGGGCGGTTGGCCGAGGCCGACGTCGCCGTCCAGGCGGGGTCGGTCGAGCTCGGTGCGACGGCGCTGGTCGTGACCGCGACGCGCTGTGTAGCGAGCCCGGCGTCCCCGACGTCGGAGAACCGGAGCGTGACCGTGGTGTTGCCGACGTAGCTGCCGGGCCCGGGGTCGGCGGTGGCCGTCGGCGGGTCGTTGTCCTCGACGATGGTGAAGGTCAGGACGTACGGGGCCGAGACCAGGTCGACGTCGCTGGCGTCCTTCTTGCCGTTGGCGACGACGAGAGAGATGGCGTACTCGCCGACCGGCCAGCTCGCGACGTCGATGTCACCCTGCTCCCACCCGGGCGCGAAGGTGTACCCGGCGTACGGCAGGCCGTCGTGGGTGAGCGTGAACGTCGACGTGACGGCGAAGCCCTGGGGGTCGTAGCTGCGGTTCGCCAGCGTGACGGTCTGCACGTTGTCGCCCCAGGGGAGGATCTTGGTCGGCGTGAGGGTGAAGTCGGCGAAAGGTGCCGCGTAGTCAGGGACGACGTCGCACTCCGCGCCCTCGCAGTCCTCGGCCGGTCCGGCGACGTAGCGCACCTGCTTGGAGATCGACACCGGCGTGCCGTGCCGGTCGGTCACCGTGAGGTAGACGATGTACGTGTCGCCCTCGATCAGGGTGTCCGGGACGCCGTCGTGCGGCGTGGTGTCGACGTCGAGGTCGAGGTACTTCCACTGCGAGCACGTGTCGGTGACGAGCCCGCTGCACAGTCTGGTGAGGTCGTCGGCGAAGTCCGGGTCGTACGACGTGTTCGTGAAGGTCACGGCTCCGGCGCTGCCCAGGGCGACGTCGAACGCGGCGACTGGTGGGCGGTGCGCCGTGATCGTCTTGAGGTACTGCTCCCGGTAGTACAGGTCGTAGTACCCGGGCTTGTCGAACTGCACGTCAAGGTCGGGACGGGTGATATCGCTCCAGGGTTGGATGCCCTCGTCGTCGTCGAACGCGTCGTCGCCGGTGCGGTCCGGGTCGGTGGGCGTCAGCGGGTCGGAACCGCTGGTGCGGTGGACGACCTTCCACTTGCCGTCGGGGTACTCCGCGTCGGCCGTGCCGGTCTGGTCGGCGCCGGTGACGGAGAGGACCACGTTGTCGGTGGTGAGGACGACGTCGCCGGCGTTCTCGACCCAGTACTGCTTGTAGATCTCGTCCGCGATGGCCTGGATCTGCTGCGCATAGGTCGGGGCGTACACCTCGCGCGGGTCGGGGTTGTCCTGCGTCATGTTGACGACGGTGCCCTTGAGGTCGTTCTTCTCCAGGAAGTCGACCGATTTCTCGGCGTTGTCCTGCGTCGCCCAGCCGATGTAGTAGATATCGTCGTTCCGCAGGCGGTTGAGGAGCCGGGCCGTGATGTTCGTCTCCTCGAAGTCCGGGATCGTCTCTTCGTTGAGGTTGACGAGGAACTTCTTGGTGTTGTCGTGCCACTCGGGTTCGTCGACGACCTCGACCAGCGTCTTGACCTTGTCCATCGTCATCGACAGGTTGCGCAGCGAGATGCGGGTGGGGCGGGCGCAGCCATGGCCGCGGTACGACACCATGGGGCCGAAGCCGTAGCTCTCCACGAACCCCGAGTCGAGGGTGATCTGCGTCCCCGCGTTGAACGTGACGGGCGCCGCGCCGTCGGCGATCGGCGTCGTCATGACGCTGGAGTCGGAGGTCGACCCGTTGTAGAACGCCTGCGCGTACGTCGGGTAGACGTCCAGCTTGATGCGGCGGTACTTGTGCTGCGGGTTGTACGGCGCCTCGGCGACCTTGGTGAAACCGGTGTACCCGGCGATGTAGTCCGCGGCGGCGCTCGACGTCGACGACTTGTTCCGCTCGTGGAAGTCCTTGGTGTTGATGTTCGAGAACCGGTAGATCGACATGCTGTGACCGCAGCCGCCCGGGGTGGCCGTATTGGTCGCTCCGGCGACCGCAGCATTACAGTTGGCCGGGATGGTGCTCGACTTGCCGTACTCCAGGAACAGCAGGTATCCGCTCATCGTCTGGCCGGCGCCGCCGGTCGCGTACGGCTTGTCCTCGTCGACGGAGGTGTTGAAGAAGAATCCCGTACCGTCGAGGGCGTCGTACGGGGTGAACTCCTCGATGGCGAACTCGAACGTCTTGTGGGTCTTCTGGTCGTTCGGCAGGTAGCGGAAGTCCTTGACCGCGCCGGACGGGTATCCGTAGAAGTCCATGGTCGCCCCGGCGTCGGACTCCACGACGTGCCACTGCTGCCCGATGTACGGGTGCTGGGTCGTCCCCATCCGGGTGTTGTCCGGGTCCGGGGTCCAGGCCGCACCGGCCGGGTTGGTGTTCTGCACCGTGCCGGTGCTCGACGTGGTGGTGGTGCTGTTCGCCGACTGCTCGACGTACTGGCGGGTGAAGTCGTTGATGGTCGCGGTGCTCTCCGGGTTGGTGTGGTCGTAGTTCCACCACGTGAACTCGCTGGTCGTGTTGGCCGAGACGGCTTTCGCGGCGGTGATGTAGAGGTCTTCGTCCGCGACCGGGACAGGCCGGGCCTTGAGGTTCGCGCGCAGGTCGGCCTCGAACGTCGAGTAGTCGACATCGGTCGGGCCGACGGCCAGCGCGACGTCCAGCTTGTTGACGACGTTGACGCCGACCTGGACGGTCTCCTCGGCCGCGGCCGGCGCGACCGCCATCGGGGTCACCGTCAGCGACAGGCCGAGCATGACGACGCTCCCGGCCATGGCGACCAGACGGGATAGCGCGGTCCGCGATCTTGTCGTGCGCGGGCCTCGTGTCTCATGAGCCGCCACGGTGTCTCCAGTAGCTCGATAGCGATGTCTGTGGTGGCAGACAGGTGTGGTGGGGGCGTTGATCGAGCAGCAGCGGGATCGTCCGTCCCGGGAGCCGTCGGCCTGTCTCAGGGGTCGACGACGGGTCTCACCTGCTGCCATCGGGGACACTCGCGTTCCGACGTAGCCCTTCCGCCGCTTTCACCCGTCCAGCCGAAGAAGAATGCCCCGGATATCCGGTTCGTCGGGCTTGATCATCCGCCCGCCATCGGGTGGTCCCAGCGTTTCCGACCGTGCCTCACCGGCGGCCCGGAGTCTCGACGCCGGTCCGAATGTCGAGGTAGCGGTGCGTTTTTTCGCTTCACAACCGCGCCACAAGCTGTTCGATCTGGTCTCTTCGGGCACCTAGCACGTTTCTGTCCCGCCCGCGAACCCGCGCGTACTCCACGGGAACAGTTGGAGCGGTCGGGGCTGAACCGTCAAGATAGGGAGATGCAGCGGATCGGACTGACAGGTGGCATCGGGGCTGGCAAGTCGGTCGCGTCACGGCGGCTGGCGGAGCTGGGGGCGGTGGTCGTCAACGCCGACGACCTGGCCCGGGCGGCTGTTGCCCCGGGGACGGTGGGGTTCGACGCGGTGGTCGACGAGTTCGGCCCGCAGATGCTGGACGCCGCCGGGAACCTGGACCGGGCGGCTCTGGCCCGGCTGGTGTTCGCCGAGACGTCGGCGCGGGTCCGGCTGGAGCGGATCGTGCACCCGCAGGTGCGACGGCTGGGCGCCGAGCGCGAGGCCGCCGCCGCGGCCCGCGACCCGCAGGCGATCGTCGTGCACGAGATCCCCCTGCTGGTGGAGACCGGGCAGGCCGACCGGTTCGAGCTGGTCGTCGTGGTGCACGCCCCCGCTGTGCTGCGTCTGGAACGACTGGTCCGGCTGCGCCACATGAACCGTGAGGATGCCGCGGCCCGGATCGCTGCCCAGGCGTCCGACGACCAGCGCCTCGCCGCTGCCGACGTCGTCCTGGACGGAGCGGGCTCTGACCAGGACCTGGTGGCCCAGGTCGACGACCTGTGGGCCCGCCTGGTCGCCGAACGCGACGCCGAGGCCGACCCCGTCTGACCCTCGTCCTGAGGTCACAGCAGAACGAAGCCGACTGCTAGCGACGTGAGGTTGGCGACGAGCACGACGACGGCGAGGCGCGCCGACGGACGGTAGATCGCTAGCGGGGGCCGGGGGCCGTCCACCACCAGGCGCAGCACGGCCCATTCGACGACGACCACTGCTGCTTCGAGCATCGGCAGCAAGACGGTCCGCCACGTGCCTGGTGCCAGGGTCAGGGTCAGGTTGAGTGCAAGATTCGAACCGAGGTTGACCAGGGCGCACACTGCCAAGAACACGGCACGTCGATATCCAGCGAGGGCCATGACCGGAACCTCGACGGCTACGGCCAGGGCGGCTGTCGCAGCGAGGCCGCCGAGGACGGTCACGGAGGATTCCTACTTCTTGCGCCGGTGACGCACCACGATCCACGCGATCGTGACCCCCACCGCGAGCAGTACCAGGGCTACAACAGCGGCCCCGGTGATGTCGAGCGCCAGCTCGTCATCAGGGTACGCCGGGTTCGCAGAGAGGAGTGATCCAATGAGAGTGTCAGACGGAATGTGCATCAGGAGTCCTTACCGCTGGTCGAAGGTTTTTTCTGGTCGGCCCGATCGGCCGGAATGCCACCCAGGCCAGCAGCGCGCACAGTCCCAGAGCAGCCGCGAGCGCTGGTCGGTTCCAGGTCACGACGCTCAGCAGGACCGCGGAGAACTGGAACAGCTGGGCGCAGCCGAAGGCTATCGGTTCGCTGCCGCGTAGCCGGTCTCCGAGCACGGCCAGCACCGGTGCCATGGGCAGGGCCAGCGCACACAGGACGAGCAGCATCAGCGGACTGCTCGGCGGGAATGCTACGAACCCGACGCCAGCCACCAAGAACCCGGCCGCCGTCACCTTGGCCAGACCGACTCGCTCGCCCAGCACGCCCCCGGCGCACCACCCCGCACAGACCGCCGCACCCACCAGCAGCACGGCGCCGTTGTCGTGCCAGGCGGGCTCGCCAGCGTGGGCGGCCACGGCCCGCAGCACGCTGACGACAGCCAGGATCACCAGGGCCCCGCCCAGCCACCCGTGCGAACCGTCGTGCAGCGCCGGTCGCGCCTCCGGTGTCCACGGGTTCAGGGTGCCAGGGCGGAGGGTGGCCAGGCCGACCAGCACGGCGAGCCCCGCCAGCAGCCAGCTCCAGCCTTGCCCCACGCTCGCCAGCGATCCCGTGCCCAGCACCAGGCCGCAGGCCCGGCCGACAGCACCTGGTCCTTCGAAGATGCCCACAGCCGCCGCCGGGTGGTGCTCGCTGCGCAAGGTCGCCGTGCCCGCTGCCAGGTGGTACGCAGCGCTGCCCGACCCCAGCAGGACGAGACTGGCGACCGGCAGGGCGACCAGAGAACCAGCGGCCACGACCAGCGCGCCGACCAGCGCCAACCGGCCGGGCGACGTCGGCCAGTGGCGTCCGAGGAACGTCGGCACCGTGGTGGACAGCACCAGCGGTCCGACGAATGCGAACGCGCTGTAGACCAGCGCCATCGGCACCGCGCTGCGGGCTGGTACCAGTGCGGCGATCTGCCAGAAGCAGACCAGCTCCATCACCCCGTGGCCGACGGCATAGACGACCACCAGCCGGATCTCGCTGCGCGTCATACCTCTTCCTACGGTCTCTGTCGGCGTTCCTCGGGAATCACAATAACCAACGTCGCACCACAGGTGGGCACGTTCTTGTTTCAGTCCAGAGACATGCTGTCGCAGATCTGATACACAGCACCTGCTCCAACCCGCGGCCGGACGAGGGCATCACCTGCCCGCCCGCACGCAGCGGGGTGCCATGTGGGGGCGTCGTACCACAGAGACCAGAGATGGTCCCAAATCTCAGATCCCAGTTCGTGGGTTCCACGCCGATCCACTGGTTTAAAATGGTGGATCGGCGTGGAACCCACGAACTGGAGCATCGTTATCGGGGTCTTCGGACATCCGGTGGGGAGTGACGACACGCGTGGGGTGAGGTGCTGGGGGTAGGGGTCGAGGTCCCCGAGGATCGGTAGCGACCAAGCAACCAACCTTGAGGACCTCGACGTGTCTGAGGC
>WRMB01000069.1 GCA_009777345.1 Micrococcales bacterium
GCAACCCAATACGTCGATATGATATTTTTGTCGTGTAGACGAGAGTTTAACTATCAAATCCGCGACAAAAGTCTCGAACTGATGCGACGCGTCGGCCGGCAACCGCGGCGAAAACTCCCGCCAGCACCATGATCCGGTCGCGTAGCTCCCGGACGAGGTCGGCTTGTTCCTAGACGATGACGTGGACCGGGCAGCGTGCCGCTCCCGACCTGGCGAGGCGGGCGTCAGCGGTGACCAGGGTGCAGGCGTGGGCCTCGGCGGCTGCGACGTAGCCAGCGTCGTAGGTGCTCATAGCCGAGCGTAGCTGCCACATCCGGTCCAGCAGCAGCAGCGTCGGTGTGACCTGCACGACCATCTGGGCGAGCGCCGCTACCGCACGGTGAGCGAGATCGTCGTCCAGCTTGTGACCCAGCCACAGGCCGCGGACCGCACTGAGCACCTCGGTGCGCCAGTGCTCAGGTACCGCCCAGGCCGGGTCGGCGACCAGCACCTGACGAGCGGTGGTGACCCGCGGATCGGCACCAGGGTCGGCGACCAGCAGAGCCACGGCCGAGGCGTCGGGGACGATCACGCGGCACCCGGACGCTGCGACCGGTCTGCGTCGAGAGCAGCCAGCACATCGTCGCCGGTCACCCCCGTGCCGGTGGTCCACTGCGACAGCCCCGCCACGACCGCCGCGTTGCGCGCGAACGACGCCTCACGGACCACCACGTCCAGGAGGAACCCCTGCAACGACTGCCCGGCCTGCCGGGCCCGCTCGGCCAGAGCGTCCCGCACATCGTCAGGCACATCACGGATCTGCAGCGCAACCATGCATGCATAATACATGCAGGAGGGTCCCCGTAGGGACAGGTTGGTCTAGTCAACCACCTGACCGCCCGTGCGACACTTCAACGCCAGAACGACATTTCGAAGTGTCGCTCTGGCGTGGAAGTGTCGCACGGGACCTCTCGGACGTGGTGCGACAGCACGACGCCGTGCGACGACAACGGGGCAGGTCTCCTACTCTCCGGACAGGAAGACCCTCACCTGGCGGGCGAAAGTCTCCAGCTCGGCACCGGCCTCGACCGTCACCGTGACCGCCGCCTGCCAACTTTCGTCGTACCAGTAGTCCTGGTCCGTGAGCCAGAAGCGCAGACGCACATGGCCCCAGGTGTGCCAGGTAGCCTCGACACCGAAATCGTGGCACAGGCTCTCCCAGGCCCGGACCCCGTCCCACCCGCGGAACCTCGCAGCCAGACCCAGCAGGAAGTCGTCCAGCCCGACCCAGCGCCGCTGGGAAACGGGCTGGTGTTCGCTTTCCAGCTCGGTACCACCGTGGCCCGAGACTGTGGCCTCAGCGTCGAGCCCTGGACCTTTGAGACGCACGGTGTAGCCAGCGCCGCCGTAGTAGCCGCCGTAGTAGTCGTCAGGATCTGTGCACCAGTACGAGCTCAGCCGGGCTTCGCACCACCCCGACCCTGCACCCGACCGCAGAACCGGACCGGCCTCTGCTTCGACCGGGGACGGTCGCTCGGCTGGTGCGGACATGCGCTCAGGGTAGTGACCAAGGCTGCCGGGTCGGTACCGGTTTTCGTGGTGCCACGAAAACCGGTACCGGTACCCGGCGCTCGGTGTCAGCCGCGGACGAAGTCCGAGACCACCGTCGGGACCGAGGCGTCGTAGCCGGCGACGTCCAGGCCCAGCCGGTCGGCGGGGTCGTTGATGGTGAAGCCTGTGGACTCCAGGGCTACCACCACCGACCGGGTCTGGGGGTCGACCTGCCTGCGGTAGGTGGCCACGGCCGCCGCCGTGTGCTGCGGGCCGCACCAGGTCTCGTTGTCGGTGTACGACACGATGCCGCCCAGCTGACGGCGCTGCTTGGTGGCCCACTGCCAGGGCAGTGCCGTGTTGGTGCCGCCCATGGGGATCCGGCTGATCCGGGTCACCACGTCGGACAGGGACATGGACGGGTCGATCGGCACGTCCACCAGGCGGTGGGAGTAGCCCATGATCGTCCAGTCGTCCTCAGTGTTCGCGGTGACCAGGGCCAGCGCCGCCGAGACCTCACGCGGGGTGAGGCCGGACGGGTTGCGGGTCCAGCCCATCGAGCCGGACACGTCCAGCGCCAGCAGGACGGGCTTGCCGATGGGCCGCACCGTGCCGAACGCCGCGTAGAACCCGGCGTCCAGGGCCTGCGTCACCGCGCGCACCGGCCGCCAGTCCCGGCCGCCGCGGCCCTGGCCCTGCGCGTAGGTACGGGCCGCGGACAGTACCGACAGCGGGTGGAGGCGGGCCGCCTTCAGGGCCGCGGGGTCGGTGAGCCGCCCGGTGACGTGCTCCACCCACTGCGAATGCTGGTGCAGCAGGCCGATCCGGGTCAGCCGGGGCAGCTGGCGGACCAGCGCCCCCAGGGGCACACCGTTGGCCAGCAGCGCCTCCCACACCGCGACGGTGCCCAACCAGCGGTCGGGCAGCATCTCCCAGGTGATCGCCTGGTCGGCGGCGACGATCCGCACCACCTCAGCGGCGGTGTCAGCCGTCTGCAGGGCCTCGAACTCAGTCACCAGCCGCGGCACAGCCTCGGACATCTCGCCGCGCAGCACCCAGCGGAACAGGGCGTTCAGCGCCGGGTCCGCGGTGGTCGGGTGGGCCAGCCGCAGGACGTCGGCGTGGGTCCAGCCCTCCCGGGCCCGGTACTTGACCACCTGCAGGGCGGTCCAGTCCACGTCACGACCCTGGGCCACGTACCACCGGCCCAGAGCCCGGCGCAGACCACGGCCCGTGCCGCGCAGGTTCTTGGCGTACCGGACGAACGTCAGCAGCGTCGACCCGGTCCGCGCCACCTGCGGCAGCACCTCCAGGGCCAGCGTGCGAGCCTGCTCGTTACCGGCCGACGCGGCCACAGCCAGGGCGAACAGGCCCGGCTGCTGCTTGGGTGCCAGTCCCTGCTGGGAGGTACGCACCACCTGCTGGACGTACCCGACCGGGTCACGGTCGGCCAGGTCGACCAGGAACGCCACGTTGTCGGCCAGGTGCTCGGCCGCCCCGACGTAGTACGTGCCCTGGGGCGCACCCAGGGTGAGGAACCGCGCCAGACGGGAAGCGTCGTCCGCGCTGTACACGTAGCCGCCGGCGTTGTTGACGACCTGCCGCTCGTCGGTGCGGACCATCTGACCCACGGCGCGCTTCACGCTGCCATAGATGTCGATCGTCATGGTGACGTTCCCTTCTCCCGCGGATGCGGGTGCAGGCGTCGTCTGGTCGGCAGGACGGTGGCGGGCAAGGTATGACGTCCGACCTTGTGCTGCTCTACCGACTGAGCTACGCCGGCCTTTATGTCAGCCGACGGCAGGACTCGAACCTGCGACCCGCCCATTAACCGTGGATAACCGAACGTCTTCGGCCCGCCACCGTCCTGGCGACCAGACGACGCGGATAAGTGAGCGGCTGCCGGACGCTGTCGGGCGTGGGGCGATACCCACCCTCCCGATCCCTGGTCACCGACTGCCTACGACCCGCGTCTACCGGATCTGAATCTGACCCTAGACCGGGCGGGACCAGACGCTCAAACCTTTTTACCCACGGTCGGCGCGTGGCCTACCACTGTGCCGCTGGCGAGCCTGGAGCCCCGCCTTCCATCCACACGATCTTCCCGGTCGCGTCGGCCGTGATGTATGCGCTGTAGTAGTCGTCGGACACCATGACGCCGAGCACCGTCGGTGTCGAGGCGTGCCGGTCTTCGCTCCAGTACTTGCGGCGGGCCACCACATAGGGGCTGTCGTCACTGATGCCTGTGAGATCTGGCACCTGCGCGACGAGCCCTTCGACCGCCGCCCAGTCCACAGTAGTGATGTCGAACATCGACTCGTCCCGCGGGGACCGTGGGGCAGCACCGTTCCGCTCGACGAAACCGTCACGCCAGGTGAAACCGTCGAACGTGGTAGCCCCGGGGGTGGTCGGAGCCTTCGCACTGACGCTGGTGCGCCGCACGTAGACCTCGACGAACTGCGTGCCACCGACCACCTCAACAAGGTCGTCGATCGCCTGCTGCGTGCGTTCGACCGGGAAGAGGCCAGCAGCCTCCCACTCGAACGCTGGCGAGCCTTCGATGTCGCTCTTCATCCACACGATCTCCCCCATAGCGGTGGCGGTGACGATCCCATGGCGGCCGTAGTCGTCTCCCGCATAGACCCTGAGCCTGACTGGGGCACCTGCTGACACACGCTCGACCGACACGCTGGTAGACGCGTCGTCGATACCCGTGAGGTTACGCACCTGGGCGACCAGCCCTTCGACGGAGGTCCACTCGACGGTCGTGACGTCGAACAGCTCGTCGACGTCCAGCCTGTCCGATGTGGGACCCTCCCGTGCGGCGCGCCCGTCACGCCAGGAGTAGCGGTCGATCGTGGTCACCCCTGGAGCGGTCGGAGCTTTCGCAGAGACATGGGTCGGGTACAGGTCTATCGCGACGAACTGCGCACCCCCAGCTATCTCGACAAGGTCGTCGACCACCTGTGGCACGAGCCCGACCGACCAGACGTCGACTGGTTCCGCCATGTCGACCGCAGCCGTCGAGGCTGTCCCGCTGCTGGACGGGCCAGTGCTGCCGGGTCTGAGGACCAGCCAGGCCGCGACAGGCAGGACGACAGCGACCACGAGCACGGCCACGAGCCCGACTGCTGTTCGGCGCCCGGCTGGTCCGGCATCGGCGGACCGACGAGCGTCCTGGTCGGCGCCGCTCACCGACCAGGACGGACTGAGTGCGTCGACAGGTTCGGTGACGCGCTCGGGATCGGACGGATCGCGCGACGGAGGTGGCGTACCCCAGGCTGGCGTGCTGATCACCCTCACATCCTACGGCCAGGACGCGGCGTTCCAGACATATGTTTCGGGTCGAAACATGGACGGCAGGGCGGTGGCGGGCAAGGTCGTGCCGCGTCCGGTATTTCGGCGCCTCTACCGACTGGGCTACACCAACCTTTCGGCCGGTGGCAGGACTCGAACCATGCGACCTCCGTCTAACAGGTAGATAACCGAACGCCATCGGCCCGCCACCGTCCTGCCGACCAGACAACGCGGATAAGTGGGTGGCTGCCGGACCTGGTTTGAAGAGATAACCGACAGCGGCGCCGGTGCGACCGACGCCTGTCCTTCGACCCGCGTCTTCGGGTCTGGACGACCCTAGGCCGGGCGGGACAGGACCAGCAATCCTTTTTCTGTCCGAGGGACCATCACGCTACCCCCGACTCCGCCGAGACAGAGCCGTGGTCAGCTGGCCTGTCGTCGACAGCCTGGGGTTTCTACCGCACCCCGCCGAGGCGCAGGTACTCCTCGACCTGGGTGCGGGTGGCCTCCAGAGCGGTGGCCTGGCCGGTGCGGACCTGCTTCTCCCAGGTCACGACCCGGTCCAGGGCGGCCGACGCCCGGTACACCGGAGTCCAGCCCAGCTCGGTGCGGGCCCGGGCCGAGTCGAGCATGAGCAGACCGGCCTCGTGGGGTCCGGGGTCGCCGCCGTCGCGCCACGACGCGCCCTCACCCCAGGCGTCGGCCAGCCGGGTGGCGACCTGGCCGACGGTCAGGGCGTCCTCCGCCACCGGGCCGAAGTTCCAGGCCGTGGCGTGCCGGTCGGGTGTCAGGTGCTCGGCCAGGGTGAGGTAGCCGGACAGCGGTTCGAGGACGTGCTGCCAGGGACGCACCGCGGCGGGTCGGCGCAGCACCGCCGGACGGCCCGCGGCGTAGGCGCCGACCAGCTCGGGCATGAGCGCCTCTGGGGTGGCGTCGCCGCCGCCCATGACGTTGCCCGCCCGGGCGGTGGCCATCGCGTAGCCGTCACGCGGGAACGACACCGCCATGGAGCGGGCCACGATCTCGGCCGCCGCCTTGGATGCCGAGTACGGGTCGTCGCCGCCCAGGCGATCGTCCTCCCGGTAGCCCCACACCCACTCGCGGTTGGTGTAGACCTTGTCGGTGGTCACCACGACGCACCGGGTGACCGCGGGCACGTCACGGCAGGCATGGAGCACGCCGAACGTCCCCATGACGTTGGTGGAGAACGCCTCGCCCGGGTCGTCGTACGACTCGCGCACCACCGTCTGCGCCGCCAGGTGCAGCACCACCTGCGCCCCCGAGGCGGCCAGCGCCGCGCGCAGCCGGTCGGTGTCGCGGATGTCCGCCCGCTGGTCGGTGGCTACCAGGTCGGTGAGACCGGCCCGTTGGTAGAGGTAGTGCTCGTCGGTGTCCAGCGCGTACCCGTGCACCCGCGCGCCCAGCGCGTCGAGCAGCACGCACAGCCACGCCCCCTTGAACCCCGTGTGCCCCGTGACGAACACCGACCGACCCGACCAGAACGACGCATCCACAGCGCCCACCGTACCGCCCACCACCCGGCCCCAGACCTCACCCGTCCCACTGGGGCGAAGCCCAGGTCGAGGGTTCCACGCCGATCAAGTGGTTGGAGACCATTGATCGGCGTCAGACCCTTGAACCCGCACCGACTTATCGGCACTTGCTGGGGGGAGGAGGGAGGCTGGGTGCGGAGGTTGTGCGTGGGGGTGCGTGGGGTGTGTTGGATTGCGGGGCGGGAGCAGGTCTTATGTGTTGGTGGCGTTTTCTAGGTACCGGTCTTGCTCGACGCGGGCGGGGCCCTGGAGGTACAGGCGCAGGCGCGATACGGTGCCGCGGCGTACCAGGACGCGGGCCGCGGCCCCTGCTACGCCGAGGGAGCGGGCGACGGTCCAGCGGAAGCTGCCCAGGTGCTTGCGGTAGTACTTCTCCAGCGAGGCGTGCAGGTGGACCTCGTAGCGTCCGGGGTCCTTGCTGGTGGTCCCGCCGCCGGTGTGGTGGGTGACTACGTCGTCGACCAGGATGGCCTTCCAGCCGCGCTGGTGGGCCCGGTAGGCCCAGTCGGTGTCCTCGAAGTAGAGGAAGAAGCGCTCGTCGAGTCCGCCGATATCGTCCAGCGCGTCGGCGCGCAGCAGGCTCAGCCCGCCGGCCACGAACCGCCTGCCGCGGCGGGCGGGGAGCCGCCCCAGCCCGACGTTCTCCAGGAAGAACCGCCCCACCGACGGGAAAGGCCAGGTGTCCCTGGGGGGCGAGCCGCCGTCGTCCTCGATCTCGCGGGACCCGGCGAGCGCGGCCCGCGGATCGGCGTGCAGGGCGCGCTGGAGGGCGAGCACGTCGTCGACGGTGACCACCGCGTCGGAGTTGAGGAGCAGCACATCGGCGCCGGGCGCCTGCCGGTGCGCCAGCGCGTCGTTGACACCGGCGGCGAACCCCCTGCCGCGGCCTTCGAGGTACTGCGCACCGGCCGCCGCGGCGACCGCGCGGATCTCGGGCATCGTCGAGTTGTCCACCACGGTGAGCGGCAGACGGCCCACCAGCGGGGCGAGCGCGGTGCGGACCATCTCTGGGCTGCGGTAGGCGACCAGCACCACCTCCGGGAGCGGCAGCGGCTCGGGGGGCGCGGGCGCCGGGGCCGCGCCCAGTACCTGGTGGTACAGGTCCTCGACCTGCGCGGCGACGGCGTCCCACGAGCAGCGGGCCGCGACGTCGAACCCGCGTCGGCGCAGGGTGGCGGCCAGGTCCGGGTCGTCGACGACCTGGCGCAGGGCGGCACCGAGCGCCGCGACGTCGCCCGGCGGTACCAGGATCCCGGCGTCGCCGACGACGTCCGGCAGCGCGCCGGACCGGCTGGCGACGACGGGCGTACCGCAGGCCATCGCCTCGACGACCACCCGGCCGAACTGCTCCACCCAGCCCTGGGCCGGTCGCCGACCTCGGACACCCGGTCGTCGGGACGGGCCCTGCTGCCTGGTGTCCAGCGACGGGACGGCCAGCACGTCGACCCCGCGGTAGAACTCCACCAGGTCCGGGCCGGACAGCGACCCGACGAAGGTGATGCGGTCGCCTGCCGGGGCGGCCAGCGCGCGCAGCTCTGCGTCCTGGGGCCCGCCGCCCGCCAGCCGCAGGGTGAGCCGCTCGTCGGCCAGCACGGCGCGGACCAGCCCGTCGACGCCCTTGTGGGCCACCAGGCGCCCGGCGTACCCGACGACGGTCCCGCCCGGCCTGTCAGCCTCGCCCGGGGTGAAGACCGTCAGGTCGACGCCGAGCGGGACGCACCGGACCGGGCCCGTCGTGCCCTTGCGCCGGACGATCGAGGCCGCCGCCGCGTTGCACACGTGCACCCCGTCGACCCGCCGCAGGACGGCCCGCTCCAGCGCCCCGAACGGACCTGGGTAGCGCTTGAAGATGTTCTGCGCGGACGAGACCAGGTACGGCACCCGACGCCCCGCCCGTCCGCGCAGCCGGTCCCAGGCCCGGCGCCCGGCGCGCAGCACCAGCACCTCGGCGGTGACCAGGGCGAACGGCTCCTGCTGGATATCGAGCAGGTCGTGCGGGCGGCCGAGCGCCCGCCACAGGCCACGGGGGGCGAAGCAGAACAGCGCGGGATGGGTGCCGACGGTCCGCAGGCCGACGACCGGTTCGTCGGGCCGCGGTTCGAGCCTGACCGTCCGCCCGCCCTCGTCCCAGGCCGTCGCGGAGACCAGCTCGACGTCCAGCCCGCGCCGCCGCAGGGCGCGCTCACGCTCCCGCCAGGCGTCCACGACAGCACTGTGCGAGATGGTCAGAACCCTCATGACCGCCCATTCTCCCCCACCAGCCGGGCCGGACTATCCGGCTTCACCCGACGACCGCGCACCCGGACGCGCGGCCGGGTGATTTCGCCGGCCGCGCGGGTCGCGTCCTGGGCTCGGCTGCCCAAGTCGTACCGAGATGGGACACAATCGGACGAACCGTCTGGAGGGATCGACGATGAAGGTCGTGCTGTTCTGCGGCGGGATGGGCATGCGGATCCGTGAGGACGCCAGCGACTTCATCCCCAAGCCGATGACGACCATCGGCGGTCGGCCGATGCTGTGGCACATCATGAAGTACTACGCCCACTTCGGGCACACCGACTTCGTGCTGGCGCTGGGCTACGGCGCGCAGGCCATCAAGGACTGGTTCCTCGACTACCGGGAGACCTCGACCAACGACTTCGTGCTGGGCGACGGTGTGGCGCTGTGCTCCCGCGACGTCTCGCAGTGGACCATCACGTTCTGCGACACCGGGGCCGACACCGCGATCGGCGAGCGGCTGCGCCGGGTGCGCCCCCACCTGGGCGACGACCCGGTGTTCCTGGCCAACTACGGTGACGGGCTGTCCGACGTGGACGTCAACGACCTGGTGGCGCGCCTGCCCGCGGACCATGTCGGGTCGTTGCTGGCCGTGCGCCCGCAGGACTCGTTCCACGTCGTGAAGATCGACGACGACGACGCCCTGATCGGCCTGGAGTCCGTCGCCGAGGCCGATATGCGGGTCAACGGCGGGTTCTTCGTGCTGCGCCAGGAGATCTTCGACTACCTGGACCCTGGTGACGACCTGGTGCTCGACGCCTGCGTACGGGCCGCCAAGGACCACCGTTTCACCGCGCACCGCTACGACGGCTTCTGGGCCTGCATGGACACCCAGAAGGAACGCCGCGAGCTGGAGCGGCTGGACCGGGGTGCGGCCCCGTGGAAGGTCTGGGAGCAAGCCGTCCCCGCTCGGGATGACCCAGTGCGGAAGGTCGCGGGCCTGTGATCCTGCGGCTGCCCGACGGTCCGCTGACCGTCGCCTGCGTCGCCGCGCACCCCGACGACGTGGAGATCGCCTGCGGCGGGACGCTGCTGGAGCTGGCCGCACGGCAGGACGTGACCGGGCACTGGCTGACCCTGACCGGTACCGACGAGCGCGTCGCCGAGGCCCGGTCGGCCGCGCAGGCCTTCCTGCCGGGCGCCACCACGACCTTCGCCGGGTTCGCCGACGGCTACCTGCCCGAACGCTGGGGCGACGTCAAGCGCGCCCTGCACGACTTTGCCGACGGTATCCGCCCGGACCTGGTGCTGGTCCCGTGGGTGGGCGACGCCCACCAGGACCACCGGCTGGTCGCCCGCCTGGCGCCGACGGTGTGGCGCTCGGCGCTGCTGCTGCACTACGAGATCCCCAAGTGGGACGGCGACCTGGGCCGACCGCAGCTGTACGTCCCGCTGGACGAGGCGACCGTGCGGCGCAAGGTCGACCTGCTCGACGCCCTGTACGTCTCCCAGCGCACCCGCGACTGGTGGGACGACGAGCTGTTCCTGGGCTTCGCCCGTACCCGCGGCGTGGAGGCGAAGACCCGCTACGCCGAGGCGTTCCACGTCACCAAGGTCACGCTCGGGCTGCGATGAGCACCCGCCGGTCCCCCGGGCAGACCACCAGAGGCCCCGACGCCCGGACCGCCCAGCGCCCAGGCGCGCGGCGCCCGGACGCGCCGGGCCGGGACGTCCAGCGCGATACCAAGCGGGCCGAGCAGGCCGCGGCGACGGTAGTCATCGTCGTGGCCGGGTTCGTGGTGGCCGCGACCCTCGGCGTGGCCGTGCCCGTGGCCGGGCTGGCCGCCGCGGCGGTGCTCGGGCTGACCGCGGTGCTGTTCGCCGCCAGCCGTGAGCCCGCGATGCTGGCGGTGCTGGCCATGCCGTTGCTGTGCTCGGTGCAGCGGCTCGGCGGGGGCGAGGACGGCAGCGGCCTGTCGGTATCGGACGCGGTGCTGTTCGTCATGTTCTGGGTGATGGCGTTCCTCGGCCCCCGGCCGTTGTCGCCGGTGCTGCGGGCGCTGCTCTGGCTGACCGCCTTCTACCAGGCCACGACGCTGTTCACGGTGCTGATCAACCCGTACACGGCCAATGCGGTGGAGTGGCTGCACGCCTGGCTGCTCACCGCCGGGGCCGTCCTCGTCGGCTGGGGGGCGGCCCGGCGCGGCTACGCCACGGCCGCGCTGACCCTGATCGTGCTGACCACCGCGGCCATCTCGGTGCTCGCCATCGCGATCGCGGTGATGCTGCTCGCGGAGGGGGACCTCCAGGAGGTCTACCTCTACTGGCCGTTCTTCATGCACAAGAACGTCATCGGCACGCTGGCGGCGTTCTCGGCCATCGTCATGTACGCGCGGCCCCCGTGGCTGCGCTGGCCCACGTGGGCGACGACGCCGATGTTCTGGCTGCTCTGCGGCGGGATGGTCGCCTCCCAGTCGCGGCAGGCCATCGTCTCGGTGGTGGTGGCGGTGGTGCTCGTCGCGCTGCGCGGCTCGTCGCTGGCGTCCCGCTCCCGGGCGGTGCTCATACCGATGTTCGGCGCCGTGGTGGCGGTCGGGCTGGCCGTGGCGGCGCAGTTCTCCGAGGCGAACCAGTTCAACTCGGTCTACCAGCGGCTGGACTGGTACGCCCAGACCACCGAGGTCTGGAAGATGAACCCCTGGTTCGGGATGGGCCTGCGCTGGTGGTACACCGGGCTGCTGTCCGAGGAGTTCCAGCCCCCGCAGGCCATACTGGAGATGCTGTCGTCGGCGGGGATCGTCGGCCTGCTCGGTTTCGTCGTGATGCTCGGCGGGTTCATGGCGGTGATGTGGCGGCGGCTGCCCCCCCAGTACGGCACCCTGGCCGTGGCGATGGTGCTGGCCCGGGTGGTCCAGGGCCAGCTCGACCAGTTCTGGGTGACCGTGCAGGTCTCGCTCCCGCTGGTCATCGTCGGGATCTGCGTCGGGGCTCACGACCACGCGAACCCGCCCGGGCAGCGTCACGACGTCGTCGTCGTGCTGGACGAGACCCCCGTTACCCCGGCGCGGTCCGGCCGGTCGGCCCGATAGCTTCGGACCGCTCGCGGAACAGCGCCCGCGCCGACTCAGCTGCGAAGAACCGACAATTCCGTCGACGCACCTTCCCGCGGCCGGGGTGAAGTATCGTCCGCGCTGGCCAGAGCCATCAGCTGCGTTTGACGCCGTCGATTATCGTGCCATTATTTCGACTGTGAGTGACGACCGTAGCCGGATGGTTGATTCCGGTTATACCGGGCACGGGACGGACCTCACGAACCTATCGGCAGAGGTGGGTGTTCCTCTGTCCTGCGGTACTGACCGTTCGGCGGCACCGGCACAGACCAAGCACCACCTCCGCTCCTGAAGAAAGGAAAGCTGATTATGAGACGTTCTCTGACAGCAGGCACCGTGGTGTGCCTGTCTCTGCTGGGGGCGGGTGCGGCGCTCTCGTCCGGATCGGGCCCGGCTGTGGCCGCAGCTCCCAGCCCGGTGGGGGCAACCGGGCCGGTGCACTACGTCATCGGCACCCCCCAGGAGGCCGAGCAGTACGTCCTGAACCACCTGACAGACCCGATGGGCAACCAGACCTCGAGCACCTCGTGGTACCAGTCCAGCCCCCGCCTGGTCCGGCCGATGGTACTGGCAGGCGACTCGATCACCTGGCACGAAGCGGTCGGGATGACCGAGAGCGGCGGCAACGCCGTCTACAGCCCCAACGCCCAGAGCTGGGCCGTCAGCCCCTACGCCACCCCGATCGGCGACTACACCCGCATCACCTTGGACCTGCCGCCAGACACCAGCCGGGACTGCGCCGCCGGCCCGCCGGCCCAGCTGCACTCCAACACCGACACCCTGGGCCACGCCTGGTGCCGCGGGCCCCTGGTCTACACCGCGTCCCTGCTCGACGCCACCGCCGACGACCACCACATGATCTGGGGCATGTCGGTCTACGACTCGACCGGGGCCACCATCCCGCCGAAGACCGACCGGTTCGGGGTGCTCCTGGCCGGCCCGGACAACGGGTTCCCCGGGCGCAGCGAGACCACCGCCGAGCACGTCTACGTGCTCGACCCGTCGCTGGCGCTGACCAAGCAGGTCTGCGTCGAGGTCGACGTAGCCGACTGCGACGTAACCGACGACAGCCTCTGGGTGGACAGCACCGAGATCCCCGCCGGGTCGCCCCAGGCCGTCTTCCGGGTCACCGTCACCAACACCGGCAACATCGAGCTGCTCAACGTGCACATCGCCGACGACTACCTGACACCGGCCACCGCCGACGTAGCCAAGGTCGGCCTGCCGACCGTCGCCGGCGGACCGGCCCCCGGCGCCCTGTTCGCCGCCAGCCTCGAGCCCGACGAGTCGGCCTCGCTGGTCGTCACCGTACCCATCGACGGCACGCTGGTGGGCCTGCTGAAGAACACCGTGACCGCCAACGGTGAGATACCGGACGAGATCCCCGACGCGATCTTCGGGTTCGACGACACCATCGACCCTTACGGCGAACGGCTGTCCAAGCGGTTCACCGGCAACCCGACCCCCGGTCACCCGGACGGCGAGCCCGAGATGGTGCCCTCCAACCAGGACGTGGCCCAGGTCTACGAACGGTACCCCGCGATCACCCTGGAGAAGTGGGTCTGCCAGGCTGGGACCGGCTGCACCGAGCCGACCGGGGCCGATCTGACCAGCCTGGGCAGCGGCACACCGACTGGCGGGTGGGTCAAGGCCACCACGGTGACGCTGCTGACGGACGCCCAGTGGTTGCTGGTGATCACCAACACCGGCACCGTCGCGCTGACCGACGTGACCCTCAGCCGCGAGGACTTCGCGGCTGGCGGGGCTTCTGGCTACGGGACGACCACCGACGAGTGCGCCGAGGGGACCAACCTCGGGCGGCTGGAGGTCGCCCAGTCCGTCACGGTCGTGTGCAGCACCGCCGAGATCACCAACACCGAGGCCTGGGACTCCGGAGAGAACGTGGTCAACACTGCGCAGGTGACGGCCTACCCAGAGTCCCCGATCCTCTCACGCGACGGTCAGCCTCCGGTCGTCACGGCGGAGAGCTCCGCGCAGGTCAACACCACGGTCCTGCCGGGTGAGGTACCGCCTGGTGAGGTACCGCCGGGGCCAGGCCCGAAGCTGCCGCTGCTGGGGCTGACCGGTGCCGAAGCGGTGGGGGCAGCCGTCGTCGGGGCCGTCTTCCTGCTGACCGGTACCGGCCTGGTGGTGGCCCGGACGCTCCGGGCCCGGCGCCTGACCGCGCAGATCGGCTGACCGCGTAGATCGGCTGACCGCGTAGATCGACCAGGGCGGCTCGGCATGGCTGGGAGCCGTGCCGAGCCGCGGGCGTTATCGACGCACGCCCGGCCCCGGCCCCGGGGGGGGGGGGGGCGGGGGCAACAAACTC
>WRMB01000070.1 GCA_009777345.1 Micrococcales bacterium
GCACCAGGTACGAGGTTCTGACCTCGTACCTGGTGCGTTACCTCGCACCTCAGCCCAAGGGGCTGGTTGTCTGGCAGGCTGGTCCTGTGGCCTCATCGCGTCGTTCCCGAGTCCGGGGGTGCAGCTGGCGTGAGGCAGCGCCCGCCCCGGTGGTCCTTGTCACCGGTTCTGAGGCGCTGCTGGCCGAGCGGGCCGCCGACCGGGTGGTGGCCGCGGTCCGCCAGGCCGACCCGCAGGCCGAGGTGGTCCGGCTGGACGCCCAGGAGTACTCCCCGGGAGAGCTGACCGTGGCCACCAGCCCGTCGTTGTTCTCCGAGGCGAAGGTCGTGGTGCTCGCCGGGCTGGAGAAGGGCACCGACGCCGCCCTGACCGACGCCCAGGCGTACCTCGGCGCCCCGGACGCCGACGCGGTGGTCGTGCTGCGCCACGGCGGCGGCCAGCGCGGCAAGCGGTTCCTCGAGGCCGCGGCGGCGGCCGAGGTACCGACGGTGACCTGCGACCAGGTGCGGACCGACGCCGACAAGTCCGACTTCGTCGCTGCCGAGCTGCGCGACGCCGGGCGCCGGGCCGAACCCCGGGCGGTGCGGGCCCTGGTCGACGCGGTCGGTGCCGATCTGCGCGAGCTGGCGTCGGCCTGCGCCCAGCTCGTCGCCGACACCACCGGCCTGGTCACCGCCGACGTCGTGGACCGCTACTACGGCGGCCGGGTCGAGGCCACCGGTTTCCAGGTGGCCGACGCCGCGGTCGCCGGGGACGCGGGCCGGGCGGTGGCGCTGCTGCGGCACGCGCTGGCCACCGGCGTCGACCCGGTGCCGCTGGTCGCCGCGCTGGCCGTGAAGCTGCGCACCCTGGCCAAGGTCTCGACGGTGCGCGGTCGGGGCGCGGCTGCCGCCCGCGACCTGGGCCTGGCCCCGTGGCAGGTGGACCGCGCGGCCTCCGAGCTGCGGCACTGGACCCCGGAGGGCCTGGCGGTCGCCATCGCCGCGGTCGCCCAGGCCGACGCCGACGTCAAGGGCGAGAGCCGCGACCGGCACTACGCGGTCGAACGGGCCGTGCTGCGCGTCGCCCGGTCTGCCCGGCAGTAGGTCTTCAGGTCGGCAGGTCTTCAGGTCGGCATGGTGACGGCGGGGCCCAGGGCGTCGCCCTGGAGCATGTCGAACCCCACACGCACGCACATCTCGACCAGCTCGGTGGTCTCGACACGTTCGGCGATGAGCGTGGCACCGTGGCGCCGCCCGATCTCGACCAGCCGCAGACCGTCGGGCTTGACCAGGTCCCGGCAGTCGACCTTGACGAAGTCGGCGTGGGGGAGCATGGGCATCTGCGCCTCGGACGCGGTGAAGTCGTCGATCGCGACCCGGTAGCCGCGGGCCCGCAGGCGGCGCAGCCCGAGCACCACCCCGGGGTCGCCGGGGACGGACTCGACGACCTCCAGCACCAGCCGACCCAGGTGGGCCGGCAGCGGCCGGTCGCGGACCAGGAACGACCGGGTGACGTTGACGAAGATCAGCGGCCCGTCCGCGTCGGCGGCCGACTCCTCGAAGACGGAGCGGAGCACCGAGGCCGAGGCGACGTCCTGCCGTTCGGCGCGCCACCGGTCCACCCCGGCCGGCCGGCCGATCCGGCTGCGGTACAGGTACTCGTGGCCGACCAGCGCCCCGGCCGTCGTCCAGATCGGCTGCCGGGCGACCGGGGGCCGCTGGGTGGGCACGTGAGACAGGTGCGGGGCCGGAGGGTCGGACGGGAGCGGTGTGGACGCTGCGTCTGCTCGTGGCACGGTCACCCGCGCCGCCATCTTTGCCGGATCCATCATCCGCCTCACCCGCTCCCGGTCCGGAGGTCTAGAGCCCGACAGGACGGGCTGCAGCGCGGTCCACCGTCGTCGCCCGTCCCAGGTAGCTGCCCTGGAACAGGGTGAACCCGAGGTCCTGGGCCAGGGCCAGCTGCTCGGGACGTTCGACGAACTCCCCGACGAGGGTCGCACCGGCCGAACGCGCGACGCGAACCACCGGCACGCCCTCGACGTCGAGGTCGCGCACGTCGATCTTGACGAAGTCGACCAGCGGCAGCAACTGGCGCTGCTCCGGCTGGTCGGAGAACGCGGGGAGCGCGAACCGGAAACCCCGCGCGCGCAGGTCGGCGATCCCGGCCCGCACCTGGGCATCGGGTTCCAGGCCGGGCGGCAGCTCGACGATGAGCCGGTCGGGGCGCGGCGGCAGCGGCAGCTGGTCGACGAGGTACCCGCGCGGGCAGCGCACCATGACGTGCCGACCCCCGACCAGCGACTCCAGGTCGTCGCGCGCGAACGTGGCGCGCAGGACGTGCGAGGTGGCACGTTCGTGCACGTCAGAGGTCCAGCTCTCGGGGTCGGACCGGTCCTGGGAGCGGAACGACAGCTGGTAGGCGAACACGGCACCCTGGGCGCGGAAGACGCCCTGCCGCGCGACCAGGACGGGGGAGGCGGCGACGTGCTCGGCCCAGGCGTGCGCGAGGTCAGCCGGGATCGCCGCGTCGACCGCCGCGGCGAGAGGCTCCAGCCCGAGGTGGTCCACGCCATTCACGAGACCATGACACCACAGACCCACAGGGTGGACCACGGCCCGGCGGGTGGAATCTCCAGGACGTCAGGACGGACGTTCCACCGGGGCCAGGTCTCGGACCAGCACCGACACGCCGAAGTGCACGACACGCCGATCTCGGTGCAGGCTCGAAGCGGCAACTCACCCAGATGTGGTCATACTGGCACTGACCGGTGTCCCCTCATGAGTTACAGGAGGCAGTACCATGACCCGAGTGTCCAAGATCGTCGCTACCGCCGCAGCAGCGCTGCTGGCCGCTGGACTGTCGGCTACAGTGCTGGCTGCGGATCCGTCGAACACCGCTGGTGGCGCCGTCGGCTGCTGCCGCTGGACGCGGTGAGGCGGAAGTAGACGGGTTCGGCGTTACCCCGAGGCGTCGAACCGACCGAGGGCCGGTGCACCGCGCACCGGCCCTCGGTGCGTCCCCGGTGCGTCCTCTGTGCTCGCTCCGCCGAGCGGGTGGCACCAAGTCGGCGGCGCCGGGTGCCGCTCGCCTGACGCGCTCGGCCGGAACGGGTCGCCCGCTCGCCGCGCCCTGCTGTGCGCCGGATCGGTGACGCGGCCGACGATCTGTCCAAAAAAATCACGATTTCGCCCACACCGTCCCCTCGTCACGGGTATGATGACCGACCATGACGACAATTGGTGAGCGCGTCCGTGAGGCGCGACAGGAGAAGGGCCTGACCCAAACCGACCTGGCGGGCGACAGTCTGTCGCCCAGCTACGTGTCGCTGATCGAGTCGGGCCGTCGTACCCCTACGGACAAGGCGCTGAACGCTATCGCTGGTCACCTGGGTACCACGTTGGAGTACCTCAAGTTCGGCGACGACGGTCCGAACGAGTCACGGGTACGGCTCGAGCTCGACTACGCCCGGCTGTCCCTGGCCGACGGCGACCCGGCCGCCGCCGAGCACCGGATCGACGACCTCGACCTCGGCGTCGTCACCGGTCAGCTGCGGTACGAGGCGCTCTTCGTCAAGGCGCAGGCGCTGGAGATGGCCGGAGACATCGAGAGCTCGATCGGCATCCTAGAACCGCTGTACGTGGACCGCGAGGCGATCGGCGACTACCTCGAGCTGGCCAAGGTCGCGACCAACCTGGTGGTCTCCTACCTGGAGTCCGGCGACCTGATCCGTTCGGTCGACGTCGGCGAGCGGGCGCTGACCGCGCTGGAGGGCGCCGGCCTGGCCGGTTCCGACGAGCACCTGCGGCTGGGTTCGGCGCTGCTGTGGTCGTACGTGGAGCGCGGTGACCTGCTCTACGCCACGCAGCAGGCCTCCGAGCTGATCCGGGTGGCCGAAGAGCTCGGCTCCCCGCGCGGCCGGGGCAGCGTGTACTGGAACGCGGCCGTGGTCGTCGGCGAACGCCGCGACTACGACCGGGCCAAGCAGCACACCCAGCGCGCCCTGGCCCTCATGGGCGAGGGCGACGCCGACCGCGACGTGTCCCGGCTGCGGGTCCACTACGCCTGGTTGCTGCTGCGCTCGGATCCGCCGCAGCCCCAGGCGGCGCTGGACCAGCTCGACCGGGCCGAAGGTCCGCTGTCCGTGCTGGGCGCGGTCGGCGACCGGGCCGCGATCGAGACCGAACGGGCCCGGGCCCAGATGCTGCTCGGCAGCCCTACGGCCGCAGTCGACCACGCCAAGGTCGCGCTCGCCCTGCTGGGCGACCTGCCGCGGCTGGAGACGGCCAACGCCCTGGTCGTGCTCGGTGACGCGCTGATGGCCCGCAACGAGGTGGAAGCCGCCGCCGAGGTGTACGAGCGGGCCGCGTCGATGCTCGGCATGATGTCGGCCACCCGTCAGTCCGCCCAGGTGTGGCGCGACCTCGGTGACCGCTACCTGTTCCGCGGGCAGACCGACCAGGCGGCGCTCGCCTTCGACCACGCGCTGCGTGAGGCGGGCGTGCGCTCGACCATCCCGACGGAAGCGATGCTCGGCAACCCGTTGCACGAGAACCGTTCCGCCGACCTGTAAGGACGCGATCGAGGGCGACGTGCGCCTGCGGAACGCAGGCCACGTCGCCCTCGTCATGCTGTGCGGGGCCCAGCCCCGCACCCGCCAGGGGGGACCAGTCCCCCTGCTCGGCCGGTACCCGGCCGTCGGATGGCGATGCCTGGGGCGCTCAGACGTGCGAGAGGGCGTCACCCCACCGGGGTGACGCCCTCTCGCACGTCGTGCGGCTACATCGCGTTGACCGCCTGGGCCAGCGCCGACTTCTTGTTCGCGGCCTGGTTGGCGTGGATGACGCCCTTGGAGACAGCCTTGTCGAGCTTGCGCGACGCGGCAGCCAGCGCCGCCGTCGCCGCGTCCTTGTCCTGACCGGCGACGGCCTCGCGCACCTTGCGCATGTAGGTCTTCAGCTCGGACTTCACCGCCTTGTTGCGCTGCCGAGCCTTCTCGTTGGTGCGGATCCGCTTGATCTGGGACTTGATGTTCGCCACAGGTGACTTCCTCGTACGTGCTGACAGGTCTACGGGTGCGGTGATGACGACCGCGTCCGCGAGGACCGGAGTCCTAGGCCAGGACCACGACCCTCGGAACGCAGGACACCGCTGGTGCCCATGGCGGGCACGAGCGGCAATGCTACCAGTTCGCCCCGCCGGTCCGCTCACCAGACTGATCGCCCGGCTACCAGCCCGGCCGGTGCAGGACCTAGTGCCCGGTGCAGGACACTGGCTAGTCTCACGGCATGGACCTCTTCGCCGACTATCCCGCAGGTGCGGCCTGGGACGAGATGGTCGACGGCCAGCAGGCGCGCGGACCCTACCGTCAGGTGCACCAGGTGCTGACGGCGATGTCGATCGGTGATGTGCGGGTCCGGGCCGACTCGCTGGCCAGGTCGTACGTGCGCCAGGGTGTGACCTTCGACGTCGCGGGGGAGGAACGGCCGTTCCCCATCGACGTCGTGCCCCGCGTCATCGGCACCGACGAGTGGGCGCAGGTGGCACCGGGGGTGAGCCAGCGGGTGCGGGCGCTGGAGGCATTCCTGGCCGACGTCTACGGGCCGCAGCGGGCCATCGACGACGGGGTGGTGCCCCGGTCGGTCGTGGTGTCCTCGACGCACTTCCACCGGGCGGCCTGCGGGATCGACCTGGCCAACGGGGTGCGGGTGCACGTGGCGGGCATCGACATCGTCCGGGACGCCGCCGGGGGCTGGCGGGTCCTGGAGGACAACGTCCGGGTGCCTAGCGGGGTCAGCTATGTGCTGTCCAACCGGCAGGCCATGACCCAGTCGTTCCCCGAGCTGTTCGCGGCGCTGCGGATCGCGCCGGTCGCCGACTACCCGCGACGGCTGCTGGCCGCGCTGCAGGCGGCGGCACCGTCCGGGGTGGACGACCCGACGGTCGTGGTGCTCACCCCGGGCGTGGGCAACAGCGCCTACTTCGAGCACACCCTGCTGGCCCGGCTGATGGGTGTGGAGCTGGTCGAGGGCCCGGACCTGTTCTGCGCCGCGGGGAGGGTGTGGATGCGCACCACCCAGGGCCGTCGCCGTGTCGATGTCGTGTACCGCCGGGTCGACGACGACTTCCTCGACCCGGTGGTGTTCCGGCAGGACTCGCTGCTCGGCTGCCCCGGCCTGATGACCTGCGCCCGCCAGGGCACGGTGACCGTCGCCAACGCGGTGGGCAACGGGGTGGCCGACGACAAGCTGGTCTACACCTACGTGCCCGACCTGATCCGCTACTACCTGGGCGAAGAGCCGATCCTCGCCAACGTCGACACCTGGCGGCTGGAAGAGCCCGACGGGTTGGCCGAGGTGCTGGACCGGCTGGGTGAGCTGGTCGTGAAACCCGTGGACGGGTCGGGCGGCAAGGGGATCGTCGTCGGGCCGTTCGCCACGCGGGCCCAGCTGGACGCGCTGCGGGCCCGGCTGCTGGACGACCCGCGCGGCTGGATCGCCCAGCCGGTGGTGCAGCTGTCCACCGTGCCCACGCTGGTCGCCGAGGGGCTGCGGCCCCGGCACGTGGACCTGCGGCCGTTCGCGGTGAACGCCGGGGACCAGGTGCACGTCCTGCCCGGCGGTCTGACCCGGGTGGCGCTGCCCGAGGGCGAGCTGGTCGTGAACTCCTCCCAGGGGGGCGGGTCGAAGGACACCTGGGTGCTGGGCGACTTCTGGGTGGGCGAATCCCGGTCGGCCGAGCCGGTAGCGCAGGCGGTCGGACCGCGAGAGGTTGCCTCGGAACATGCCGTGCCGATCGCGGCGAACCCGCACGACGGCAGCACGATGGTCATGCAGCAGCAACAGCAGCAGCAGGGCGAGTGCGAGGAGGAGCCATGCTGAGCCGGATCGCAGAGTCGCTGTTCTGGATCGGCCGGTACGTGGAGCGGGCCGACGACACCGCCCGGATGCTCGACGTGCACGTGCAGATGCTCCTGGAAGACCCCTGGCAGGAGGAGGACCTGGCCTGCCGCTCTCTGCTGTCGGTCATGGACCGTCCCGCGCCGGAGCCGCCGACTCCCGCCGGCCGTCGCTACGTGCTCACCACGCTGGCCTACGACTCGCAGTCGCCGTCGTCGATCGCCGGGTCGCTGAGCGCGGCCCGGGAGAACGCCCGACGAGCCCGGGAGATCATCTCCTCCGAGCTGTGGGAGGCGCTGAACGCCACCTGGAACGCGCTGGCCGGGCAGGTGGCCGGTGTCCGGCCGCACGACTTCTTCGTCTGGGTCCGAGAACGGGCCGCCGTGGTCTCAGGGCTCGTGGACTCCACCGTCTCCCGCGACGACGCCTGGCAGTTCCTGGTCCTGGGCCGCTCGATGGAACGGGCCGACATGACGGCCCGGCTGCTCACCACCCGGGCCCTGGCCGGGCCGAACGGGCCGTCGTGGATCACCTTCCTGCGGTCCTGCGGGGCGCACGAGGCGTTCCTGCGGACCTACCGCGGCACCGCCTCGGACGAGCGAGCCGCCGGGTTCCTGCTCCTGGACCGGTTGTTCCCCCGGTCCATCGTGCACGCCCTGGGCCAGGCCGAGGAGTGCCTGACCGGCCTGGAACCGGTGACCGACCGGGCCAGCCTGGACGACGCCCGGCGCCACCTGGGGCTGACCCGCACCTCGTTGGAGTACCGGCCGCTGTCGGCCGTCCTCGACGACCTGCCCAGCCAGATGGAACAGGTGCAGCGGGCCTGCGCCGCGGCCTCGGAGGCCATCCGGGGCCGGTACTTCCCGTCCGGCTCGCCCGCCCGCTGGCAGGGGGAGGCGCTGTGACCAGACCGGCGGACACCAGCCCGGTCCGGCTGCACATCGTCCACACCACGACCTTCGCCTACCCCGAACCGGTCGTCGTGTCGTACAACGAGGCCCGGATGACGCCGCTGTCCTCCGGCGCGCAACGGGTCGTCGCCTCGACACTGACCGTCGACCCGCAGACCTGGGCCACCACGTACACCGACTACTGGGGCACCCAGGTCACCGCGTTCGAGGTGCTTGCCCCGCACCAGTCCTTGTGGATCGTCGCCGAGCACGTGGTCGAGGTGCGCCCGCCCGCACCGCTGACGACCACGGTCGGCTGGGACGTGCTGCGCGCCGCAGCGACGGTGGACCGTCGGGCCGAGTACCTGACCGACGTCCCGGTCACCGTGCCGCCGGACGAGGTCGTCGCGCTGGCGACCGAGGCGGTCGTCGGCCTGGACCCGGCGGAGGCCGCGCTCGCGGTCTGCGAGGCGGTGCGGGCCCAGATGTCGTATATCCCGGGCGTGACCACGGCTCACACCCCGGCGTCCGAGGCCTGGGCGGCCCGGGCCGGGGTGTGCCAGGACATCGCGCACCTGGCGGTCGGCGCGCTGCGGGCCGTGGGTATCCCCGCCCGCTACGTCTCGGGCTACCTGCACCCGGCCCACGACGGCGGCCCCGACGACGTCGGCCGGACCGTCTCGGGCCAGTCTCACGCCTGGGTCGAGTGGTGGGTCGGCGGCTGGTCGGCCCACGACCCGACCAACTCCGTCCCGGTCGGCACCCACCACGTCCGCCTGGGCCGGGGCCGCTGCTACGACGACGTCGCCCCCCTGCGCGGTATCTACGCCGGCGGTGCCGCCGCCGACCTGGAGGTGGAGGTCCGCATCACTCGGCAGGCGTGAGCGCAGGGTCCCGGCCTGGTCGTCTCGGGCTGCTGCTGGCCTCTGACGGGTGTGGGATCATGGGGCCGCTGATCTGCTGTCCCCTGCCCGCAGCTGGAGCCTGAGCCGTTGCCCCCGATCCCTGGTCCCGACGCTGCCGCGCGCATCCGCCCGGCGGCGACCCCGCAGCACCTGCTGCGCAACTTCTGCATCATCGCGCATATCGACCACGGCAAGTCGACCCTGGCCGACCGGATGCTCCAGGCCACGGGCGTCGTCGAGGAACGGGCCATGCGGGCGCAGTACCTGGACCGGATGGACATCGAGCGCGAACGCGGGATCACCATCAAGTCCCAGGCAGTGCGTATGCCCTGGCAGGTCGGTGACACCGGGTACGCCCTGAACATGATCGACACCCCCGGGCACGTGGACTTCACCTACGAGGTGTCCCGCTCCCTGGCCGCCTGCGAGGGTGCGGTGCTGCTGGTGGACGCCGCCCAGGGCATCGAGGCCCAGACCCTGGCCAACCTGTACCTGGCCCTGGCCGGGGACCTGGTCGTCATCCCGGTGCTGAACAAGATCGACCTGCCCGCCGCCCAGCCGGACAAGTACGCCGAAGAGCTGGCCGGGCTGATCGGCGCCGACGCTGACGACGTCATGCGGATCTCCGCCAAGACCGGCGAGGGTGTCCAGGACCTGCTGGACCGGATCGTCGCCGAGGTGCCGGCCCCCGCGGGCGACCCGGAGGCGGCGTCCCGGGCCATGATCTTCGACTCGGTGTACGACACCTACCGGGGCGTGGTCACCTACGTGCGGGTGGTGGACGGGTCGCTGACCGCCCGGGAGCGGATCGCCATGATGTCGACCAAGGCCACCCACGAGCTGCTGGAGATCGGGGTGATCGCACCCGAACCGGTACCCACGACGGGCCTGGGCGCGGGCGAGGTCGGCTACCTCATCACCGGGGTCAAGGACGTCCGCCAGTCGAAGGTGGGCGATACCGTCACCGACGCGGCGGTTCCCGCGTCCGAGGCCCTGGCCGGGTACTCCGACCCCAAGCCGATGGTGTTCTCCGGGCTGTACCCGATCGACGGTTCGGACTACCCGGACCTGCGCGACGCCCTGGACAAGCTCAAGCTCAACGACGCCGCCCTGACCTTCGAACCGGAGACCTCGGTGGCCCTGGGTTTCGGGTTCCGGGTCGGGTTCCTCGGGCTGCTGCACCTGGAGATCGTCCGCGAACGGCTGGAGCGCGAGTCCGGCCTGGACCTGATCTCCACCGCCCCCAATGTCGAGTACGACGTGGTCATGGAGGACCGTTCCGTCGTCCGTGTGACCAACCCCAGCGAGTTCCCCGGGGGCAAGGTCAGCGCGGTGCACGAACCGGTCGTCAAGGCCACCGTGCTGCTGCCCGCCGAGTTCGTGGGCACGGTGATGGAGCTGTGCCAGCAGCGCCGCGGGGTGCTCACCGGCGGGCCGGACTACCTGTCCACCGACCGGGTCGAGCTGCGCTACACCCTGCCCCTGGCCGAGATCGTCTTCGACTTCTTCGACGCGCTGAAGTCCCGCACCCGCGGGTACGCCTCCCTGGACTACGAACCGGCCGGAGACCAGGTCTCCGACCTGGTCAAGGTCGACATCCTGCTCCAGGGCGAGCAGGTGGACGCCTTCAGCGCCATCGTCCACAAGGACAAGGCGTACGACTACGGCGTCACCCTGACCGCGAAGCTGCGCAAGCTGATCCCGCGCCAGCAGTTCGAGGTGCCGATCCAGGCCGCTGTCGGGTCGCGGGTGATCGCCCGGGAGACGATCCGGGCCATCCGCAAGGACGTGCTGGCCAAGTGCTACGGCGGTGACATCTCCCGCAAGCGCAAGCTGTTGGAGAAGCAGAAGGAAGGCAAGAAGCGGATGAAGACGATCGGCCGGGTCGACGTCCCGCAGGAGGCCTTCATCGCGGCCCTGTCGTCCGAGGAGCCCAAGAAGAAGTGACCTCACGCCAGGTGTCTGGGGTTCGTACCGCTGGTCTGGGGTTTCAAACCCCAGACCAGCGGCACGAACCCCAGACACCTCAAGGCCGGACGAGATGAGTCCGGCGCTGCCCGAGGGTGATCCGGCACCGCCTGACGGGGCGCTGCCGCCGCAGGTCGCCGACGGGGCAGGGACCCGGGCGTTCGGGGTGTACGTGCACGTGCCGTTCTGCCGGGTGCGGTGCGGCTACTGCGACTTCAACACCTACACCTCCGACCAGCTGGAGGGCGTGACCCAGACGAGCTTTGCCGCCGCCGCGCTGGCGGAGATCTCCCTGGCTGCACAGGTGCTGGACGCTGCGGGTGTGCCACGCCGTCCAGCCAGCACCGTGTTCTTCGGCGGGGGCACCCCGACCGTGCTGCCGCCCGGCGACCTGGCCGCGGTGCTCGGGGCAGTGCGGGAGACCTGGGGCCTGGTGCCTGGTGCCGAGGTCACCACGGAGGCCAATCCGGACACCGTGACGCGCCAGTCGTTGGCGGCCCTGGCCGAGGCCGGGTTCACCCGGGTGTCGTTCGGCATGCAGTCAGCAGTGCCGCACGTGCTGGCCGCCCTGGACCGTAGCCACGACCCCGCGCAGGTGCCGCGCGTCGTCGACTGGGCCCGGGCGGTGGGGCTGCGCTGCTCCCTGGACCTGGTCTACGGCACGCCAGGGGAGTCCCTGGCCGACTGGGGCACGTCGGTCCGGGCCGCGCTGGACCTGGGGGTCGAGCACCTGTCGGCCTACGCCCTGACCGTCGAACCGGGCACCCGGATGGGCGGTCAGATCCGGCGCGGCACGCTGCCGTCGCCAGACCCGGACCTCCAGGCGCAGATGTACGAGACGGTCGACGACGCGGCCACGGCAGCCGGTCTGCCCTGGTACGAGATCAGCAGCTGGGCGGCGCCTGGCCAGCAGTGCCGGCACAACCTGGGGTACTGGCGGGGCGCCGACTGGTGGGGGGTCGGCCCGGGGGCGCACAGCCACGTCGGACTGGTGCGGTGGTGGAACGCCCAGCACCCCCGGGCCTGGACCCAGGCCCTGGACGGCGGGCGCAGTCCCGCCGTCGGCCGGGAGGTGCTGCGCCCCGACCAGGTGGCGGCCGAGCGGACCATGCTGGGTGTGCGGCTGAGCGACGGGCTGCCGCTGGCCGCCCTGGGCCCGGCGGCGCGGCACCGGGTGGCCGGGCTGGTGGCCGACGGTCTGGTGGACGGACCGGCGGCGGTGCGGCCGGTCGCCCCGGCGGTGGTGCTGACCCGGACCGGGCGGCTGCTGGCCGACGTGGTCGTGCGGGCCCTGGTCTGACAGGTACCTCCACTGGGCGAAGCCCGAGGACCGATGGTCCCAGATGCCCGGTTCTGGGGTCCGAAACGGTCCTACAGGACGATCCCCTCAGGAGTGTTTGGTGACCAGACCGTGGTGGTTCTGGTATGAATAGTCTTCGTCCTGACCCGGGGGCCAAGCGACCGGGCGGACCGGTCCAGCACGGAGCGGTCTGGGACGCCAGATCGACCAGAGGAACAAGCAATGAGCCAGCCACCCATGGGACCCGAGTCGCAAGGACCCGGAGCCCCGCCCCCTCCTGGGCAGCCCTACGGCCAGCCCCAGCCCGCCGCGGAGTCCGAGCAGAGGACCTGGGCGCTGCTCGCCCATCTCTCCGGGATACTGAGCATCATCGCCACGGTCATCGTCTGGGTGGTCTTCAAGGACAAGGGCGACTTCATCCGTGATCAGGCCACCGAGGCGCTGAACTTCCAGATCCTGGTGACCGCCTACTCGGTCGTTGCCTTCATCATCACGCTCGTCACCCTTGGGATCGGTGGCATCCTCTACCTCGCCGTCATCGCCGCTCTGGTCTTCATGATCATGGGTGCGTTGGCTGCGAACAAGGGCGAGCGGTACCGCTACCCGGTCAACTGGCGGCTGATCAAGTAAGACGCCACGTAGTTGTCGATGACGAGACCTCCGGCACCTGTGCCGGGGGTCTCGTTCTGTGCTCGCTCACGGGGTGCCCCGCCGCTGTCGGCTTGGTGCGAACGCACGGGGCCGTTCACCTCATGCCTGAACTGACGGTGACGAAGTCGATGAGCTCTTCGACCCGGCCCAGGAGCGCGGGGTCGAGGTCGGCGTAGGTGCGGACCTGGCCCAGGATGCGGGCCCAGGCCCGGGCGATATCGGCCTGGGTATCGCACGGCCAGCCCATGGCCCGGAGCACACCGGACTTCCACTCGGTACCCCGGGGGACGTCCGGCCAGGCGTCCAGGCCCAGACGCTGCGGGCGGACGGTCTGCCAGACGTCCACCCACGGGTGGCCCAGCACCAGCACCGTCCCCGCTGGTGCGGCCCGCACCGCCTGGTCGGCCAGGCGGCTCTCCTTGCTGCCGGGCACCAGGTGGTCCACCAGCACCCCGAGACGCCGGTCCGGGCTGGGGGCGAAGGCGCGCACCGCGTCGGGCAGGTGGTCCGCGCCGTCCAGCCGCTCGACGACGACGCCTTCGACCCGCAGGTCGTCGCCCCAGACCTTCTCGACCAGCTCGGCGTCGTGCCGACCCTCGACCCAGATCCGCGAGGCCCGGGCCACCCGGGCAGGGGCGGCACGTACGGCCCGGGAGCCGGAGGCAGTCCGGCTCGGGGCGGCCGGGGCGGCCGTGGGCCGCGGTGGGACGAGCACCACAGGCTGGCCGTCGATCCAGAACCCGCCGCCCAGGGTGAAGCTGCGGGTGCGGCCGTGCCGGTCCTCCAGCTCCACGAGATGCTGCCCACCGGACTTCTCCACCCGCACCACAGCACCGACCCAGCCGCTGGTCACGTCCTCGACCACCAGACCACGATCAGCCGGAACCTCCGGGGCCTCACGACGACAAGACCCAGCCAGCACATCAGGTCCATACCGGTCAGCCACCACAGCAGACTACCCGCGCCAGCCCCCACCCCTGCCTGCCAGCCCCCAGCCCCCAGCCCTGCCCCCACACCCCTGCCTGCGCCCACCCCACCCTTGCCAATTCAAACCGATAAGTACGTGCCGAGTCGTGGGCTCCACGCCCTTCCCCCGTTTCAAAACGGTGGAACGGCGGGGAACCCCCGAACCAGAACTCTCTTATCCGTCGACCGCCGACAGGGGGGGGCG
>WRMB01000071.1 GCA_009777345.1 Micrococcales bacterium
GTACCCGAGGGAGTGGAGGAGCAGGTGGTCCCCCTTGGGGGGGGTGGAGACGCCCTCGAACTCCGCGCGAATCTGGTCCTCCCCCTCCGAGGCGCGGTCCCCCTGCCGCTCCAGCTGCTGCGGCGGGTCGATGTCGTGGTCCTCGGTGTAGTGGCGGATCTGCGCGCGGATCCTGTCCGTCAGCGCCAGCATCTGCTTCATCGTCTGCTCCGGTGTCAGCACCTGGTACCGCCAGGACCACTCCACCGAGAACGGCAGTTGGTCGGTCTTGGCCATCCACGGTTCGTGCGACTCGGGAATCGAGATATCCGCCATCGGCCCGACCGTCAGGACCACCACGTGCCGCACGACCGTCTGCGAACCCAGGGCTGACCTGACCTTCACCGAGCTGGCCAACGGTTCAGCCGTCCAGGCCACCGACGCGGTGAACTCGGCCAGGTCTGAGGTCGACCACTCGAACATCTCGACATAGTTCTGATGAGGGACCGGGCACCCCAGAGCGAAGCTGCGCGCCAGGAGCCACGCCATGTCGTCACCCACGGCCGGGATCGCCTCCAGCCCTGCACCAGCCATGACAGCGTCGAGCTCGGCTGTGCGCGCTGTCTGGTCCTGACGGGACCACAGGGGCGAGGTCCCCACGGCGACGCCGAGGTAGACCATCTTCTCCGCCAGGCCCCACGACCGCAGCATCTGCTGGTCGCGCTCCAGCACCACCGATGTCGCCGGTGACGGCCGCGGCGAGTTGCTCCAGGCCGCCGCCGCCCACGTCTGGACCGGGTAGGGCCGCTCGGTGACCCGGCCCCAGACCGTCCGCCCCGTCAGGTCGGCCAACTGCGCGGCCTGCGCCTCGATCAGGTCCTCGGCGTCCGCGACAGACCGGAACGCCCACATCTGCGGGTCCAGCAAGTACCACGCGACCGTCTGGGTGCCGAACCCAGACCGCCACATCGTGAGATTGTCCCTCACCTCGCGCAACCGCCACGCATTCATGATTCTTCCTTCCGTGACATATCCCCGGGGCCAGGCGCGTCGTCTGGCTGGTCACCGCACGGCGCCCCCGGGTTCTCCGGCGCCATGCTGTCGGTCGCTCCCCGGTCGTGGACCTGAGCCAGGGCTGCGGCGCCGATGTGCGGACTCCTGAACGAACGCCGACAACCCGTAGATACCGCAGGCCGTTCCAGCCGGATCCGGACGTTCAGCGACCCGGACCGGCAGGACCGGGTGCTCTCTCGCGGAGCGTTCGTCTCGTGGACCACGACCGCCAGCAGCGTGCCCAGCGGGCGTTCTGCCGATGTCCGGTCCACCGCCTTCGAGGTCACCCACCCCACTGCCAGAACCAGGAGTCCCACCGCCAGCAGCGAGTACCCGACTGTATTGGCCACGAACGCCAGACCCACGGCGAACAGCGCGGGTCCGACCACCAGGGACCGGTAGCGGAACCGACCGACGTGATACCCAGGAGGGCCCAGGTACGTCTGGTCCACGTTGTAGATCTCGTCGTCGTCGGGCAGGATCACGACTGCTCCCTGAAGAGGCCGACGGCCCACTCGCCCAGGGCTTTGCCTGCCTCGCCGTTGTTCACCGCCAGCGCGAGCACCATCGCCGCGACGACAGCGCATACCGCCACCGTCACGACCTTCGAGATCTTCCCTTTTGTCGCCGCCCACAACGCCGCGGCGCCGACGACCAGGAACAAGATCGTCACCACGTTGTCGCTGATAAACGCGGCCAGGCCCGTCGTGCCGAACTCCCCAGCAGCAGCCGGTAAGACTGTCCTCATGCTGTACCTCCTCAGTCGTGACGATGATGTCTCCAGCAACGGCCGGAGTATCACCAGCGTCGGCAATGTGATGACTCTACGACAAATCGTTACAGATCGGGCAGACACGCCCAAGTCGGGTGCAGTTGGCGCTTCAGCCAGAAGCGGGCACCTACGGCGATCGACCCCGCCTCGGCGGACTGAGGGTCGATCTGGGGGTCGATGACGGCGCCCGAGACCGACCGACAGCGGACGGCGGCGGACGGGTGGCTGGACCGTCGGGGCAGATATCAGCCGTGCTATGGTTGCGGGCGGCGGGCTGGGCTGGCCTCATAATCGTGAGGCCGCGGGTTCGAGTCCCGCTCCCGCTACGGCAGCAGGGCGTGTCCGTCGGTCGGTTCCGTCGGGGCGCCCTCGTCTGCGGTGGACACGGTACCGACAGCACGGCGCTCAGGCGCGAGAGGTGGCAAGAGACGATGGCCAGCAAGACCCAGGACGTCCGTCCGAAGATCACGCTCGCCTGCACAGAGTGCAAGGAGCGCAACTACATCACCAAGAAGAACCGGCGCAACGACCCCGACCGGCTCGAGCTGAAGAAGTTCTGCCCCCGCGACGGGCGGCACACCGTGCACCGCGAGACCCGCTGACCTTGGGCGTCGACCCCAGCTTCGTCGGCCGCACCTACCCGCCGACACCTCCCTACGAGGTCGCCCGCACCGCGCTCGCCGCGTTCGCCGAGGCGACCGGCGCCACCCACCCGGCCTGCACCGACGTCGACGCCGCGCGGGCGCTCGGCTACCCGGACGTCGTCGCGCCGCCCACCTTCGCCGTCGTCGTCGCGCAGGCCGCCGAGTCCCAGTACGTCGCCGACCCGGCCGCGGGTATCGACTTCTCCCGTGTCGTGCACGCCGACGAACGGTTCACCCACCACCGCCCGATCCACGCCGGAGACCGGCTGGTCACGGTGCTGCACGTCGAGTCGGTCACCGAACGGGCCGGGCTGTCCCTGGTCGCCACCCGGTGCGAGATCGCCGACGCCGCCGGGGCGCCGGTCGCCACGGTGCGATCCACCCTGGCTGTGCGGCCCCAGGACGACGGGACCCAGGGAGGGACGCCGTGATGAGCCGCCTCAGCGCTGGCACCGCACCGGGCACCGAGCTGGCCCGGCGTGAGATCACCGTGGACCGGGCCCGGCTGGTCCGCTACGCGGGCGCCTCCGGCGACTTCAACCCGATCCACTGGAACGACCGGGTGGCCCGCCAGGTCGGCCTGCCCGGCGTCGTCGCGCACGGGATGTGGACGATGGGCGCCGTGGTCGACGTGGTGGTCGAGGCCCTGGGCGACCCTGGCGCGGTGCTCGACTACCAGGTCCGTTTCTCCCGGCCTGTCCCCGTGCCCGACCCGGGCGCCGCGACGGTGCTCGTAGTCGCCACCGTCGGTGCGGTCGACGCCGAGGCGGGCACCGCCCGCGTCGACCTCAACGTCACCTGCGACGGTCAGCGCGTCCTGGGCAAGGCCCAGGTCGTGGTCCGGCTTCCGGCCTGACTCACCACCGGTCCGCACGCCCACTCCTGACGTCCGCCTCTGATGTCCGCCTCTGGGGGGTGGTGAGCCGGTCACGCCCAGGGTGGGAAGATGGCCCGAGGTCGTGACTCAGCACCGACGCCGCACCGGACGGCGCCCGCCCTGACCGGCCGTCCGACTCTTGAGGAGCCCCGCGATGGACACCGCTGTGCGCCGGGCCTCGTTGGCGGTCTTCGCGGTCTTCTTCGCCTGCGGCTGGGCCTTCGCCAGCTGGGCGGCCCGGCTGCCCGCGGTGCGCGACGGGCTGGGGCTGCGTCCGGACCAGATGGGGGTGCTGCTGCTGATCGCCTCCGCCGGGTCGCTGTTCGCCCTGCCGGTGTCCGGGCTGGTGGTGCAGCGGATCGGGGTGCGCCGCACCATCGGCGGCGGGGCGGTCGGCTATGCGGTGGCGATGACGCTGGTCGCCGTCGGGGTGCACCTGGGGGCGCTGTGGCTGGTGGTACCGCCGCTGCCGCTGCTCGGCGTGTTCGTCGGGATCTGGGACGCGGCAGCGAACCTGGAGGGGACGATCGTCGAGCAGCGGATGGGTCGCACCGTCATGCCGCGCTACCACGCCGGGTTCTCGCTGGGCTCGGTCACGGCCGCAGGGGTGGCGGCGGTGCTGGCGGGGCTGCACGTGCCGGTAGTGGTGCACCTGCCGGTGGCGTTCGGCCTGGCCCTGGTCATCGTGCTGCTCGCGCTGCGCTGGTTCGTGCCCGAGGGCCCGGCTGCGCCGGACGCCCAGCCGCCGTCGGAACGCCGGTCGGTGTTCGCTGCCTGGACCGAACGGCGCACGGTGCTGGTCGGGCTCGTCGTGCTGGGTGCCGCGCTGGCCGAGGGCGCGGCCAACGACTGGCTGTCCTTGGCGGTGGTCGACGGTTTCGCCACGTCCGACGCGATCGGTGCGGCAGGCTTCGGGCTGTTCGTCGCCGCGATGACGGGCGCGCGGTTCGTCGGCACCGGGTTCGTCGACCGCTGGGGCCGGGTGACGGTGCTGCGGGCGTCTGCGGCGTCTGCCCTGGTCGGTCTGGCGCTGTTCGTCCTGGCCGGGCCGCTGTGGCTGGCCCTGCTAGGGGTGACGGTGTGGGGCGTCGGGGCGGCGCTGGGCTTCCCCGTCGGGATGAGCGCCGCCGCTGACGACCCTGGCCAGGCCCCGGCCCGGGTGGCCGTGGTCGCCACGGTCGGCTACACCGCGTTCCTGGCCGGGCCGCCGCTGCTGGGGTTGTTGGCGCAGCACGTCGGGTACCGGATGGCGCTGGTGGCGGTGGCGCTGCCGGTAGCGGTCGGTCTGGCGCTGTCCCAGGTCGTGGCGCCGCTGGGTCGCGGCGGCGCGACCGGGGACACCCAACGCTGAGCCTGCTTGCATCTACCCTGCGTTGTGGAGTACTTTGTCGCCTACTACTCCGCGTGACCTAGTAGAGAGGCGGGTCGGTATGCCAGTGAGCATCTCCCCGGAGGTGATCAGGGGGTATGTCGACACCATCATCTTGTCGGTGCTGCTCGACGAGCCGTCCTATGGCTACGACGTGTCCCGGCAGATCGCCGAGACCAGCGACGGCCGGTACACCATGAAGGAGACCACCCTCTACTCGGCGTTCAGCCGCCTGGAGCGCAACGGTCTGGTGGCGAGCTTCCCCGGTACCGAGACCAGAGGGCGCCCGCGTACCTACTACCGCGTGACGGCCTCCGGGCGCGAGCACTACACCCAGCGATGCCACGAGTGGAAGCTGACTCGCGCCGTCGTCGACAGCTTCATCGACCCCACGAAAGGCGAATGACCATGGACACCATCGTCCAGTTCCTCGACGACGTGTTCCGCGGTTTCCCGGACACATTCGAGACAGCCCGCGCCAAGGCCGACCTCCTGGCCTCCATGACCGACCGGTTCGAGGCCCTGTGCGACGACGGACGGTCCGAGAACGAAGCGCTGGGACTGGTCCTGGCCGAGTTCGGCTCGGCCGACGAGCTCGCTGTGGGCCTGGGCCTGGTCAGCGACGCACCAGAGGTGCCCACCGCACCTGCGGACATCTCGGCTGCGGATGCCCCTGATACGGTCATCCAGGCGGCGGGTCCCAGGTCACGGCGGCGCAGGCGCTGGCTCGCCGCAGTGGTCGGCATCGCAGTCAGCGTCCTGTTCGGCATGTGGTTCTTGTGGTGGCCTGCGCCTGTTGCCAGGGCAGATGCGGCCGTGGTCGAGGCGCTGGTCGAGTACCAGCGATTCATGGTCGCGGTCCAGGTCGAGCAGAACGCTCCCGGGGGGGAGGCGCGCCGGAACGCCCGCGAGGTGACAGACAGCAGCCTGGCCGACTTCGACCGCAAGGCTGACGCTGTCCAGATGTCCTTGCTCCCACCCCAGGTCGCCGGCGAGTTCGACACGATGCGGACCGAGACCGCGGCGGGGCTGGCTGCGGCGCGTGAGCTGGTGGACGGCGGCGGTCGCGACAACGTCGAGGCGATGCGGGAGTACCAGAAGCTGTTCGGCTACAACCAGGGGTTCGTGCGCGTCTGGGCCGACCTCATGGATGACCGGTCGTTGGCCCGGTGGATCTATGCCCACGACGACGTGCTCACCTTGAGCGTCGCGATCGGCACCGAGATTCAGGCAGGTCAGGCCGTCCTGGTCTCCGTCGGCTCTGCGGAGGACGACGAGTACTACATCGCGGACGTCAACGTCGAAGGGTTCAGCAAGCACATCCAGTTCACCGACACCGCCATGTCGACAGCCGCCACGTCGATCGGCTACCTGGATGAGCAGCGCGACCTTGTCGACACGGTGACGGTCGTCCCGGCCGACGTCCAGCGGATGCGTTCCGACCTCCAGGGTGTGTACACCGCCCTGAACGTGGACCTGACCGCGTGGGTGAGCCAGACCGATGCGTGGCAGGCCAGTATCGCGGGGGTCGACCAGGCGATCCTCAACGGTGCGCTGGATGTCGCCAAGCGCTAGCAGGCTGGCCGCTACGGCTTACCCTGAACCTGTGACGACGACGCTGGCCCAGCTGACCACCCTGGGCGTCGGGGGACCGGTGGGCCGGTTCGTCGAGACCACCTCGCAGGCCGAGCTGATCGACGCGGTGCGCACTGCTGATGGTGCGGGCGAGCCGTTGCTGGTGCTCGGCGGCGGCTCGAACGTGCTGGCCGGTGATGCCGGTCTGGACGGGGTCGTCGTCCGCGACGCCCGCACCGACCTGGCCCAGACCGACGCCTCGGCCTGCGCGGGCACGACGCTGGTCGTCCCGGCGGGCGTGCCGTGGGCCCGGGTGGTCGACCATGCCGTCGCCAACGGGCTCAGCGGTGTGGAGGCGCTGGCCGGGATCCCCGGGTCTACCGGTGCCACCCCGGTGCAGAACGTCGGCGCCTACGGCCAGGAGGTCGCCCAGACCGTCGCGTCGGTGCGGGTCTGGGACCGGGCCCGGCAGGCGGTGCGCACGCTGCCCGTGGCCGACCTGCGTTTCGGCTACCGCACGTCCCTGCTCAAGGCGTCGATGCGCCCCTCCCCGTCCTCGCCCGGAACTTCGTCCCTCGGCGCGACCGACGACGGCTGGGGGCCGACGCCCCGGTACGTCGTGCTGGACGTCACCTTCCAGCTGCGCTCCGAGTCGCTGTCCCGCCCGGTCGCCTACCCCGAGCTGGCCCGGACCCTGGGGGTGGCCGTGGGGGAGCGGGCCCCGCTGGCCGCGGTCCGCGACGCGGTGCTGGCCCTGCGCGCGGGCAAGGGCATGGTGCTCGACCCGACCGACCCCGACACCCGCTCGGCCGGTTCGTTCTTCACCAACCCGATAGTCGACGCCAGCACCGCGGCGGCCCTGCCGCCCGACACCCCGCGTTTTGCCACCGACGACGGTCGGGTCAAGACCAGTGCCGCCTGGCTGATCTCCCACGCCGGTTTCGCCCAGGGCCACGGCCTGCCCGGCCCGGCCGCCCTGTCCACCAAGCACGTCCTGGCCCTGACCAACCGGGGCGGCGCCACCGCCGCCGATATCATCGCCCTGGCCCGCGAGGTCCGCGCGGGTGTGCACGCACGGTTCGGTCTCACCCTGGAGCCGGAGCCGGTGCTGGTGGCCTGCACTGTATAGGCCGCACCGCGGTGGTGTCGCACAGCGCCCACCGGGTCAGGGGTTGACGATCGCGTACACGCGGTTGCCCGCCACCGCCAGGTCGGCGACGGGAGGCAGGGACGACGTCACCGGGCCGGGGCCGAGATGGTCGAGACCGTCTCCACTATGGGTGAACACCCACAGCTGTCCGTCGGTGCGCAGGGCGTAGTAGTACCTGTCCCGCACCGCGACGACCTTCGCCACGTCGGTCAGCCCGGCGATCGCGACGGCTGCTTGGCTGTTCCCCTGCATGGGCACCGCCCAGACCGTACCGTCCCGCACGGTGACGAACGCCCACTTGCCGTCCGCGCCGACCAGACCCGTCACGCCGGTGACCTGCGGTACCTGGGTGGCGGTGACGCCAGCCTCGAAGTCGTCCCAGGTCCAGACGGTGCCGTCAGCCCGCAGAGCCGCTACCACGACGCCTTGCGCGACGATGTCCACCACGTCGGTCAGTCCGGGCACGGCCAGAACCGGGTCGTCGCGCCAGCTCCACTGCCAGACAGTGCCGTCCTGACGCAGGGCGTAGAAACCTGCGACCTTGGTGACACCGTCGATCCCGGCAACCACCGCCGGGCGGTGCTCGCCACCCCACCGCCACACCTGACCGTCGCTGCCGAGCGCTCCGAAGGTGTTGGGCAGCGAGACCAGGCCGGTCATCCCCTCGATCGGTGCCGGGTCCGGGTGGGGGTCGGAGTCCGTGAAGCCGTTGCCCAACTCGCCGTAGTCGTTGGCGCCCCAGGCCATGACCGTGCTGTCGTCGAGCAGGGCACAGACCGTGCCGGGGTCCCGCTGTCCGCTCGCCGCCAGCGATACCACCCGGTCGATATCTGTAGGCACGGCGACCAGGTCCCGGACGGTCTGCCCGTTCTCGTCGGCGACCTGCCCGGGCAGCCAGCTGACGACCGGTCCGGGGACCGGGCTGTGGGGCGGACCGGCCGGGATCGTCCCGCGCCCGGGCGAGTCCTCGCCCTCGATCACGAAGATCGCCTCGGCGGACGCCGTGGCATGGGTGGCCGCTGGCAGGGAGTAGACCAGCTGAGGCCAGCGCGGCGGCCGCGAGCCCAACGACATGGTCCACACCGAACCGTCACCACGCACCGCGTAGGTGTCCGAATCACCCCGGCTGTCGATGGTGACGACGTCGGTCAGACCCGTGACCTGGACGGGACTGTCCTTCTCGTCGTAGGGCAGCCTCCACAGCGTCCCGTCCCGGTGCAGCGCCACGTCGTGCCCCAGCCGGGTGACACCGGTCAGGTCCGGCACCTGCCTGGCCGGTGCCGGGTCGGCGCAGTCCTGGTCCCAGGTCCACACGGTGCCGTCCTGTCCCACGGCCACGTCACCCAGGCCCCAGCCCGTCCCGATCTGGACGATGTCGCTCAGCCCGGCGACGGTGGTCGGCTTGGGGCACCCGTAGCGCATCACCGTGCCGTCGGCCCGCAACGCCCCGAAGACGCCCGATCGACCCGGAGAGACCTGGGTGACACCCGAGACACCCTCGACCTGACGCGGGACCGACGGATCGCCGGTCTTGTCGTCTACCTCGTCGTCGGCCTCGTCCTGAGACCTGGCGGACCACGCCCACACCGTGCCGTCGGCTCGAACCGCATAGACGGCACCTACCCCGGCCTCGCCGATATCGTCCCAGGTCGTCAGGTCGACCACCTGTGACAGACCCGGCACCCGGACCGGCGCGTCCCGGTCGGTCGTGGTGCCGTCACCCAGCTGGCCACGGTCGTTGGCCCCCCAGGCCCAGACCGTCCCGTCGCCCCGGACCGCGAACACCGAACGGCCCATGGTCCGCACCATCACGGCATCGTCGATGCCCTCGACCTCGACCAGGACCTCGTCGCGCGCCGAGCAGTCCTCGGGCCCCGCGTCGTGAGCAGGACCGTCACCCAGCTGCCCCTGGCAGTCGCGGCCCAGAGCCCACACCGCACCACCCGCGCGAGCCTCGAACGGCGGCATGTCGATCCCACCCCTGCCGCAGCTTCTGACGCTCAGCACCAGCACCAGCACCAGCACGCAACCGGCGACTACCAGCAGGCGGCGCCAGAGAGTGCGAGCCGCGACCGCCCGCCACCGTCGCCAGTTCACAGCCCGTCTCCGTGGTACCCGGCGGCGAACTCGGACGCCATCGCACGGAGCTGGGCCTGAGTGGTGGCGTCGGTGTGGTCCAGCACGTCGATCGCCGCCCTCAGATTCTTCTCGCCCTCGCCGACCTCCCATGACAACTCAACCACCAGGCTCGCCAGCAGGTCTGCCAAGGCCTGGAAGTCCTCGGTCGGCCCGGTGCGGCCGATCCCGATCTCGTAGTCACGCTCCACCAGGCAGCGCCTCCTACCCCACGGGCCAAGCGGAATCCCGCCGACCATCGTCGCACTCCCCTGGGCACGGCGACCGGCCCAGTCCAGACTGCCGGAAATATCGGACATCAGGCTGTAGGCCGTATCCAGAGCCGACTGCTTCGGACGTCCCGGCAAGCAGACACTGCGGTGTAAAGATTGTCGACATACTCCTTGAACGTATCGGCCATACCTCCCACCAGGTGCGGAGCGATACTATGCTCGGCGTCGCCGTTCACCCAGTCCTGCAGTCGCCCGACGTTGCGCACCAAGGGGTCCTGACCCCCGTCGGGCGCGGTGCTGTCGAATGCCGCAAAAATCTTCTGCCACTCGTCGACATGCTCCTGGATCGCGTTCGGGTTGGGAAGGTCACGCCACTTGTGGACCAGACCGTTGACCCGGCGCCTGATCTTGTCGAACTCGGCCTCGAAGTCTTTGGCCACGTCGTCGGCGTCGCCCCAGTCCTCGCCCTCGTGCAGCGGCACCCCTCCTCCCATGCCGTGCTCGTCCGGACGGGTCAGCCAACGGCCGGTACTCATCCTGTTCTCGTAGTGGTCACCGACGAGTTTGAACGCCGTGCCCCCGCAGACGTACGCATCGATCGCCGACCTCCTGAGCCGACCCACCAGATCGTCGAAGTTCTCGTACCCGAACGGAAAGAAGATCGGACCCACAGGCGGATCCGGAAGCGGCCTCACCATCTGACCATCCCTTCGACCGGACCTTTGCGGCACACAGCCGCAAAGACCACCGTGACGTTACGTCCCATCGCTTATTCCTCCTCATCGATGCCGCAGGCTGGGCGGCAGGTGCCCTGCTCGGCCCGAACCGCCCGGTCCCTGCTACTGCCGGAACTCCAACGCATTTCTCGCTCCCTGCTCACGACCATGCCCATCGTCCTGCCGCCGACCACACCAGGCGGACCGAACCACGACGACCAGAAAACCACCCCCACCGCCGCACGAACCACCCGGTCACCGTATATACCACTGGCAACCGCACTCTAGCCCACCCAGGTGACAGAATCAACCAAACGACGAGACTCACATAATGTGCCCGCGTGGCGGGTGCCCGTGCCTCACGTGGAACTGCCCGCGAACGGGTGGGGCGCGGCAGGCTCTGTGGGCATGGGAGACGGTCTGTCGATGAGCTCAGCCGCCAGATCGCCAAGGTCAGAGCCGAGCGGGTCAAGTGGGCTGAGTCGGCCATGGACGAGACCGTCCCGGCCGACATCGCCCGCGACAAGCAGACCGAGTTGGTCGCACGACTGGTGGAGTTGGAGAGAGCACGGAACGAGGCGGCGTCGCTGGCGACAGGTCGGGCTGACGCCTGCGAGCGCGTGCTGGCCTTTGTCCGCCAGGGAGCGGGCGTCTACGCCGATGCTGGTCCGGCGACACGTCGGCCTACAACCAGTACGTCTACGAGGCGATCACGTTGGACGCCGGTGAGGACGATCGGATCGGTGCCAGCAGTGTCGGGGCTGAGGCGATCAAGACCGAGGTGTTCGCGGCGCTGGACGAACTGGCCGAACAGGTGGCGACGGAGGCGGACTCAGCGCCTGGTGGCAGCAGCGGGTCGGGCGTTGCGGCGGGCTCGGCTGAGGGCGGCTGGCGGGCACCGCGCGACCAGATGGACCACAAAACTGGACGGTTACGACTGGCTCGAACTTGCGACCACTCGGACCACAACGGACGTGTCGCTGGACGCAAACAGGCTGGTCAGTGGGCACGATTCACGGCCACTGACCAGCCTGGGGTGGGCCATGGTGACCCCTGTTCGAACAAGGGTCGGGTGGGGTGGGGTGGCTAACGGGACTTGAACCCGCGACCCCCTGGACCACAACCAGGTGCTCTACCAGCTGAGCTATAGCCACCGTGGACCCGCACAGGCGGGTCGATCGATCAGTGTAGCGGCTCGCGGGCTTGGTCTCGAACGGTTTCCAGCCGGGCGGTCAGGGCCTGGACGAACCGGTCGACCGAGCCGGGGGCGTGGCTGAAGAACAGGGACGGTTCGATGAGCTCGACCTCGAGGAGCAGCGGGTTACCGTCGTTGTCGGGGATGAGGTCGACCCGGGCGTACAGCAGGGGACCGGTCAGCTGGGGGAACACCGCGGGGAGCTCGGCGATCACGCGGTCGGCCAGGTCGCGCTCGGCGGGCGACGCGTCCCGGGCCTCCATCGTCTCGTCCAGGTACAGGACGCCCTGGGTGTCCTCGGGTCGGAACGGTCCGTGCAGCAGGGCCGCCTTGTGCACCGAGTGGCTGAACTGGCCGTCGACGTACACCAGGCCCATCTCGCCGACGGTGTCGACTCCGGACAGGTAGCGCTGCACCATGACGTGACGACCCACCCCGAGCAGGTTCTTGGCGTGGGTGATCGCCAGCATCCGGGACGGGGTCTGGGAGGCGTCGTAGCGGCCGGTGTCGCGTGAGCCGGCCGAGAGCGTCGGCTTGATGACGAAGTCGCCGAAGGCCGGGAACCGGGTGTGGATGCCCCGGGCGTCCAGCTGGCGCTCCGGGTCCAGCCAGATCGTCGGGACGATCGGCAGCCCGCGCTGCTCCAGGTCGCGCAGGTACACCTTGTCGAGGTTCCAGGCCACCACGTCGGCCGGGTTCAGCAGCGTGGAGGTGCGTTCCACCCGGCGGGTCCACTCGGTGAACTGCGTCGGGCGGGACGTGTAGTCCCAGGTCGAACGGATCAGCACGACCGCGTAGCTGCCCCAGTCCACGGTCGGGTCGTCCCAGACCACCACATCGCTGGGCACCCCCGCCTCCGCCAGCGTGGCGCGCAGCCGCTGGTCCTCCTCGTGCAGGTCAGGCAGCTCGGCGCAGGTCGCCAGGGCCAGTCGGGGTGTGGTTGTCGTGGGGTCGCTCACAGAGGAGAAGTCTATCGGAACGGCCGGGCCCGCGGCCGACCGAGGCTGCGCACGGGTGTGCAGGATCCCGGCTCGAGGCCGGTGCTGCGTGGGACTCCGTGCCTCGGCGAAGGCGGCCGCCAGTCGGTCCAGATCACCCGTGTGCACCAGGTGGGGCGGCGTCCTCTCGGGACCCGTCCAGGAGCGCCATAGTATGTCCGGCATGAAGGTCGGCAGGTCACGGCGCGTCGTTCGCGGGCCTGCCACGCTCGTCGTGCTGTCGGTGACGCTGGTGGGTGCGGCCTGCACGCCGGGACCGGCCGGTTCGACCGAGACGTCCGCGAGCGCCACCCAGGCACCAGCGACTCCCGCGGCAGAGCCGTCCCTCAGCGCCCCGGCACCGCCGGACCTGCCGGTCCACCAGGACCTGCGCGAACAGTTCCAGCACGGGCCGAAACCCGCCGAGTACCAGAAGTACATCGTGCTGCACGACACAGAAGGCACCGCCAGCCCGCCGGAGGTGATCGCCTCGTGGGCCGCCAGCGACCGGATGGTCGCGGCGCACTTCGTCGTCGGCACCGACGGCCAGGTGTGGCAGGCGGTGCCGCTGGACGTCATCGCGCACCACGTGGGGTACGGCGACACCGGTCACAACGAGGTCTTCGGGGTGCCCGAGGACGGCCGGGACGATATGCGCGGTACCAGGCCGATCGGTCGCTGGGCCGCGGACTACGGCATGAACTCGTACTCCGTGGGCATCGAGCTGGTGCACGTCGGCGGCGCGGGTGACTACCCGCAGGCCCAGCTGGAAGCCCTGGACCAGGTCGTCGCCCACGTCGACGGGTACTACGGGTTCGACTCGACGATCATCGACCACAAGGCGTGGCGGTCCGGCAACTCCGACACCTCCGCCGAGTTCGCCCCGTACCTCGAGGCATACCAGGAGCACCGCACCTACCAGTCGGACTAGCCGGGGGGGGGGGGGGGGGGGGGCGGGGCCGCCCGGGCGGCCCACGCGCCC
>WRMB01000072.1 GCA_009777345.1 Micrococcales bacterium
AGCCCCGCCCCATGGGGCCCAGCCCCTGAGCCCCCGGGCGATGCCCCACAACCCCGACCGTGGATTCGAGACTTCTGTCGCGGATTCGAGAGTTAAACTCTCGAATCCGCGACAGAAGTCTCGAACTGATGCGACGTTCCGGCCGCGACCCGCAGCAGACCCACACCGGACCAGCCGCGTGCGACACTCCGGCGACCAAGCCCTTGAGCGTGACGTGGCGCCTCTAGTTCCGCCTGGGGGTCTGGGACGACACTGACGATCCCCTGGCTGGCACGAACCGGGTCAAGTCAGTCTCGCCGTCCACCAGCGCGGCGGCGATGGACCGCACAGTACTGTCCAGGTCGGCGCGGTCCGCGGCGGGGGCATCGGCAGGCCCGGTGCGGTCATCCCAGAGCCCCATCGCATCGGAATAGGTCATGTCGAGCAGGTGCAGATCATCATCAAGCTCGACCAGCGCCTGAAGCTCTGCTGGACCGTCGTAGCCGATGCGGGTGTGTGCCCAGCTTGTGAACGTCCGCTCAGCAATGTCACCTGCGAGAACCTGGCGGGCCAGGCACAGCAGCTCGGTCCGCAGGGCAAGGTCGTCCGACGGCTCCGGGAGGCCCAGCTCCACAGCCGTCTGCCGGACGAGACGGTCGACCTCGTCCCAGGACGCGTCCGGAGGCAGCCCGGCAAGCTCGCGAAGACCAGGCGAATCCAGACCCGCGACCAGCGCGGCGACGGCCGAGCTGACGACCCGGTCGCGGTCGTGCTCGACATCGTCGAGCCACAGACCCCAGACGATCATGAGCTCGTCGCGCACCTGGTCCACAACGACGAAGCTACTGGTCGCCGTCTTGCTGGTGCAACACCATTCCAGCAGCCCCCTAGCCCACCGCGCGGACGTCCACGCCGGTCCCGTCCAGCAGGAGGTCGAGGTCGGGCTTGTCGGAGGTGAGCACGACGACGGGCGGTCGCAGGGTGAGAGCGGTCGCCGCCACGATGGCGTCGACCGTGAGGTCACGCGGTTTGCGTCGGGAGCCTGCCGCTGTGGCACGGAGCCGACCGGCGTGGAAGGCGATGTCCTCGGTCGGCGGGATCGGGAGGTTGAGGTTCCGCAGAGCCCGTCGCACGTGGGCGTCGCGAGCCGAACCGTCGGTCACCTCCGCCAAGGTGACGGTCGAGACGTACAGATCAGAACCAGTGCGGTCGACCAGAGCCATCCAGGTGCGCATAGACCGTGCGTTGCTTGCCAGCTCGGACAGCGCATGAGAGTCGAGCACCAGGGAAAATGCCGCAGTCACCGGCCCAGTGACTCCATGAGGGCGGTGACTTCCGCCTCGTCCACGGGACCGTGCTCAGCCTCCATGCGGGCAAGAGTCTCGGCGAGAGCGTCGCGGCGAAGCTGACGTCGTACCGCCTCGGCCACGTACGCCGAGAACTGGCCAGGACCGACCCGCTCCTGGACGTCGTCGATGACCGACGTCGGCAGGGACACTGACCTCTTCTGATACTCGACCTCTGCGCTCATACTCCGATGCTACCACCGGTAGCAGCCTGGGTCCAACAACCGGACCGTGAGGTCCGCTCGTTGGTCGAGAATGATTTCTCCAAGCTCCAAGCTCCAAGCTCCAAGAACGGGAGGAAGTTGGACGTCGACTGAGCGCGGGGTGGTGGGTGATGCGGTCGAGTCGCCCATGATCAACGGGCTACCCCGGGCTCTTGTCGCTGACGACAGTCGCAGTCCCCAGCCCGGCCAGCGGGAGCCGCACCCGCACCGTGGTGCCCCCGTCGGGCGTGGCAGCGACGGCGACGTCGCCGTGGTGGGCCGCGACGACGGCCGCGACGATCGCCAGGCCCAGGCCCGCCCCGCCGGAGTCGCGGGTGCGCGACGGGTCCACCCGGTAGAACCGTTCGAAGACCTGGGCGGCGTGCTCGGGCGGGATGCCCGGACCGTGGTCGCGCACCTCGACGATGCCCAGGCCTGGGGCCGGTCCAGCACCATAGTCGTGGCCCACGGCCAGCTCGACCGGCGAGCCTGCCGGGGTGTGCCGGGCGACGTTGCCGACGAGGTTGGTCAGCACCTGGCGCAGCTGGTGCTCGTCCCCGAGGACCAGGCACGGCGCGACCTGGCCGGTCAGGCCGACCAGCCCCACCGTCCGGGTCGGGTCCAGGGCGTGCAGGTCGGACAGGGCGTCCCCGGCGATCACCACGAGGTCCACCGGTTCGCGGACCGTCGGACGGCCCTGGCTGGGCCCGTCGTCCAGGCGGGCCAGCGTGAGCAGGTCCTCGACCAGCACCGCCATGCGGTTGGCGGACTCCTCGACGCGGGCCAGGGCCTCCCGGGCGTCCAGGGCGGTCGGACCGCCGGTGCGGTACAGCTCGGCGTAGCCGCGCACCGCGGCCAGGGGGGTGCGCAGCTCGTGGGAGGCGTCGGCGACGAAGCGGCGCATCCGGGCCTCGGAGGCGCTGCGGTCGGCGAACGCCTGCTCGATCTGGGCCAGCATCCCGTTGAGGGCCGCGCCCAGCCGACCCACCTCGGTGCTCAGCGGGGCGGTTGGTACCCGCTGGGACAGGTCCCCGGCGGCGATGGCCGCGGCCGTCGCCTCGATCTGCCGCAGCGGACGCAGCGACCGGCGCACCGCCAACCCGCCGGCCAGGGCGCCGACCAGGACGATCGCCGCCCCAGAACCCAGCAGCACCACGGTCGTCTGGCGTGTGGTCTGCTCCACGTCGCCCAGTGGCAGCGCCACGACGACCGACCCGGCCTGCTGGGCGACCTGGAGCGGGTAGGCCACGGCCCGCCAGGTCGCCGACGACCCCTCGGCGGTGACGGTGAACGGCTGTTGTCCGGTGGCCTGGGCCTCGTCGGCAGTCAGGCGGGGCAGGTTCGGCACGCCGTACCGGTCGGCCCCCCAGTCGCCGATGAACAGGTCCGAGTCGTCGCCGACGCTGATCAGCACGGCGTAGTCGGTGGGTATCGGGCCGTGGCGGTCGCCGACCGCCAGGAGCAGCGTCGACCGGGCCGTGGCCTCGCCCTGGGCAGTCAGCCTGGTGTCCACCTGCTCGACGAGGAAACGCTGCAGCAGCGTCGTGGACAGCACCCCGGCCAGCAGCAGACCCGCCGCGACCAGGGCCGTGGTGATGGCCGCCAGCCGGGCCCACAACGGCCAGGTCCGGACCCGGGGTGCGGCTGGGTCGGGGGTGGTCATCGTTCCTCGCGCAGCAGGTAGCCGACACCGCGCCTGGTGTGGATCAGGGGCGGCAGGGGGTGACCGTCGGCGTCCCGGTCCACCTTGCGGCGCAGGTAGGAGATGTACGACTCGACGATGTTCGCGTCGCCGCCCCAGGCGTACTCCCAGACGTGGTCGAGGATCTGCGTCTTGGACAGCACCCGTCCGGCATTGGTCATGAGGTAGCGCAGCAGCTTGAACTCGGTGGGGGACAGGTCGACGGTGCGGCCCGCCCGGCGCACCTCGTGAGCGTCGTCGTCGAGCTCGAGGTCGGCGTAGCGCAGGACCGCCCCGCTGTCGGGTCCGGCGGCGGTGCGGCGCAGGATGGCCCGGATCCGGGCCACCACCTCGTCCAGGCTGAACGGCTTGGTGACGTAGTCGTCGCCGCCGACGGTCAGGCCCGCTACCTTGTCGGCGGTGGCGTCGCGGGCCGTCAGGAACAGCACGGGGGCGTGCTGCCCGCGGGCGCGCAGCCGCCGGGTGACGGCGAAACCGTCCAGGTCGGGCAGCATGACGTCGAGCACGACGAGGTCTGGTTCGTCAGTGGCGGCGGCCTGGAGCGCGGTCTGGCCGTCGGCGGCGGTCGACACCTCGAAACCCGCGAACCGCAGGCTCGTGGCGAGCAGGTCGCGGATGTTCGGCTCGTCGTCGACGACCAGCAGCCGGGCTTTCGCCGAGGTGTTCATGCCTACCTAGTGTGGCGGTGGAGCCTGGGAGTTGCCTGGGCGCCGCCTGGGTGGGGTCAGAAAGCGTGCAGCAGCCAGGCGACCACCCACGGCGCGACCACCCCGGCAGCGACGACCAGGGCGGTCGTCGTGCCTGAACCGGGCTGCCACCAGCGCCGACGGCGGCGTATACGGAGCCGTCGGACGGGCTCGGCCGCGCTGGGACCCGTCGCAGCGGGTGCCGTGGGTGCGGGTGCGGGGGCTGCGGGGGCCGCAGTCGTGGGTGCTGGGGCCGTGGGGGCGGCGGGTGCTGCGGCGGACGGTTCGGCCGTGAGCAGCTCGGCCGCGGGCAGCTCGGCGGGTGCCACGGGCCGGGGCACCTGGGTGGCCCGGGGGGTGGCCAGGGGGTTCAGCCGGTCCCGCAGGTAGGCGCTGACCAGCACCACCTCGAGCGGGGTGAGCCGCTGCTCCAGCGAGGTCAACCAGGTCTCCAGCCGGTCGGACTCGACGACGGGCGCGCGGGTCGGCGACTCGGTGCCCGGCGGGACGACCAGCACACCGCGCACCGTGCGCCGGTGGCGGGGGGCGACCAGGGCGGTCACGGCGGACGTCGCGCAGGACAGGTCCTCCTGCGGGCCGTCCAGTGCCTCGTCGTGCACCGCGGGGCGTGGGACGGATACCACTACGACACCGCCGGGTCCGACGGCGATGTGCTCGATGGTGTGCCCGGGATGTCCCGGCCAGCGTGTGGTGTGCAGCATCCGCCAGCCCTGGGCGGACAGTGCGTCCAGTACCGCCACGACCGGTCCTTGCAGCGCGCCGGCAGAGTTCGTCGTGCCCATGCGTCACCTCCTCTCGCCCGCTTCATCGGTCGGCAGCGGCCCGGACTGAACCGTCGCGGGGATGCTGTGGCGATTCCGCCCCCCGATCCGGTCGAACCGCCCGGAGGCAGACAAAGAGTGCCGTTCCGGCAGTAGCGTAGGCGGGTGCGCATGAGAAGGCCCGCAGGACCTGCGGCGGCGTCGGCACCGGTACCGGCGGTGCCGACGTCGCCGTCGCAGCGGCACGCCCGTGGCCTGGTGCGTCGGCGGGGTGCCGTGGTGGTCGCGGTGGCGCTCCTCGCGGTGGTGCTCGGTACCGGGGCTGGTGCCGTGGTGGCCGGGCCGAACGATATCGAGGTGTTCGGCTGGCGCCCGGTCGGCGGCTCCGGCCAGACGGGCGCCCCGGACGCCTCGTCCCAGCGTGACGACCCGACCGGGTCGGCCAAGACCGCCGCCACCACGGCGGACCCGACGGACAGGCCGGAGCCGCCGGCCGAACCCACCTCCGAGGTGCCGGACCCGACCCAGGTGGCGGCCGAGGTGGTCGCGGCGACCAACGCGCAGCGGACGGCCGCCGGGCTGCCCGAGCTGGCGGTGTCGTCGTGCGCGACCGAGCAGGTCACCGCCCGGGTCGCCCAGCTGGTCGCGACCGACGCCTTCGAGCACCCGCCGCTGGAACCGGTGCTGTCCGCCTGCACGGTCTCCGGCGCCGGGGAGAACCTGGCCAAGGGCTATCTCGACGGGGCGGGGGTGGTCGAGGGCTGGATGGACAGCGAGAACCTGCTCGGCGACTGGACCGAGACGGGCGTGTCCTGCCAGCTGTGCAACGACGGTCAGTGGCTGTGCGGAGCGGTCTACATCCGGGCCTGAGCCGCTCGGTACCGTACGGCACGCTGGTCTGGTCTGGCGCTGCTGGCCGGGTTTGGGTGACTGCGTCAGCCAGGCGGGGCCTTGGGGCGTTGGCGCAGGACGGCCCGCAGGCCGACGACCAGGGCGGTGATCTCGTCGTCGGTGATGTCGTCGGTGATCCAGTCCAGGTCCGGGATGGGGATGAGCAGCAGGTCGGTGACCGCGGCCCGGCCGACCTGGGTCGGGCTGACCAGACGACCGCGGGCGTCGCCGGGGACGGCCTCGTGGGTGATCAGGTCGGCGGCCGACATGCGGTCGAGCATCCCGGACAGGGTGGCGCCGGTCACGGACAGCCGGGCGGCCAGCTCGCCGGGCCGGGCCGGGCCGTCGACCAGCAGCAGCGTGAGCAGGCGCAGCTGCTGGACGGTCAGCGGCCGGGCGGTGAGGTGACTGAGCTGGGTGCGCAGCATGACCTCTTGCATCTGGGCGTGGACCTCGGCGAGGTCGTCCAGCAGCTGCTGGCGGAGGGTGACCACTCAGGCGACCTTTCGTGACGAGGGACTTTGCGAAAAATCCTTAGGCTTAGGCTAACATCTAGCGCGCGGCTGACGACCGGACTGACGACCGGACGACTGACGACCGGACAGAGCGCCTGTTGGCCGTCTCGGCGGGTTCGACCGCCGCATCATCGCGTCCGACGGAGGTACCGTGTTCCGACTTGCCCAGATATCACTGCGCAACCGCGCCGTGGTGCTGCTGATCTCGCTGGCGATCGTGCTGGGCGGTGCCCTGTCGATGGTCTCGCTGAAGCGCGAGCTGATCCCGTCGATGAACTTTCCCATCGCCCTGGTCATCGCCACCTACCCGGGGGCGGCGCCGGAGGTCGTCTCCGGGCAGGTGACGGAGCCGGTCGAGACGGCGATCAGCGGCGTCACGGGCGTGGAGTCGATCCGGACCACCGCCTCGGCCAACGTCTCGCTGACGGTCGTGGAGTTCGCCTACGGCACCAATATGGACCTGGCCAACCAGCGGCTGACCACCGCCGTGACCCGGATCAGCTCCAGCCTGCCCTCCACCTCTGAGACCACGGTGTTCACCGGGTCGATGGACGAGCTGCCGGTGCTGGCGATGGCGGTCACGGGCCGGGACAGCGAGGCCGATCCCGGCAGCCTGGCCAAGACGATCGACGACGTCCTCGTGCCCCGGCTCAAGCAGCTGGACGGTGTGCGGGACGTCGCCGTCTCCGGGTTCTCCCCGCAGGTCATCACCATCACCCCGGACCGGGCGGCGCTGGTCGGGCACGGGGTGGACGCCCAGGCCGTGGCCACGCTGCTGACCGACAACGGGATGATGTTCCCCGTCGGTACCGTCACCGAGGACGACCAGACTCTCACCGTGCAGGGCAACCAGCCGCTGGCCGGGCCGGGCGTCGAGCCGGAAGACGCTCTGGAGGCGGTGAAGAACCTGCCGCTGGTCACCCCCGCCGGGCCGGTGCGGCTGGGCGACGTGGCCGCCGTCGAGCTGGCCGAGGACCCCGCCACCGGCTACGCCCGGCTGGACGGTCGGACCGCGGTGGCGCTGTCGGTGACCAAGACCCCGGCCGGCAACGTGGTGGACGTGTCCCACGCCGTGCAGGACGAGCTGGCCAAGCCGGCGGTACGTGACGAGCTGGCCCGGCACAACCTCGAGGTCGCCGTCGCGTTCGACCAGGCCCCGTTCATCGAGGAGTCGATCACCGGGCTGACCGAGGAAGGGCTGATCGGGCTGGGCTTCGCCGTGGTCGTCATCCTGGTGTTCCTGTTCTCCGTGCGGTCCACGCTGGTCGCCGCCTGCTCCATCCCGCTGTCGGTGCTGACCGCTTTCGTGGTGATGAAAGGCACCGGGGAGACGGTCAACATCATCACCCTGGGCGGTCTGGCTATCGCCATCGGCCGGATCGTGGACGACTCCATCGTCGTCATCGAGAACATCAAGCGGCACCTGTCTTACGGGGAGCACAAGCGTGACGCCATCGTGGGGGCGGTCAAGGAGGTCGGCGGGGCCATCGCGGCCTCCACGGTGACGACGGTGGCCGTGTTCCTGCCCATCGCCTTCGTCGGCGGGATGGTCGGCGAGCTGTTCCGGCCCTTCGCCCTGACCGTGGCCATCGCCATGTTCGCCTCCCTGCTGGTGGCCCTGACCATCGTGCCGGTGCTGGCCTACTGGTTCGTCGAGTCGCCGGTGCACGTCGACGAGGCCGACCTGGCGTACCAGCGCGAGCAGGCCGAGGCCAAGGAACGCCGGGGCTGGTGGCAGCGGGCCTACCTGCCGACGTTGGCCCAAGCGCTGCGCCACCCGATCATCACCCTGTCCGTCGCGGTGCTGATACTGGGCGGTACCGCGGGGCTGGCCACCACTATGAAGACCAACTTCATGGACGATTCCGGCCAGGAAGCGCTGTCGGTGACGCAGACCTTCCGGCCGGCCACGTCCCTGGCGGTCAAGGACGCCGAGGCCCGCGTCGTCGAACGGGCGCTCATGGCGCTCGACGAGGTCGAGACGGTGCAGACGTCCGTCGGCGCGGCCAACTCGATGATGGCGGCCTTCACAGGGTCGGACCAGGCCTCGTTCTCCCTGACCCTGACGGCGAAGGCCGATCCGGTCAAGGCCGAGCGGGTGGTGCGTGATACCGTCGCCGACCTGGGCGGGGAACGCACCACGGAGATCGAGGTCTCCGCCGGGGGCATGTCCATGGGGACGACGACCATCGACCTGGTGGTGTACGCCAACAACCCGGACGACCTCGACCGGGCCGCCCGGATGGTCACCGAGGCGGTCAAGGACGTCAAGGGCGTGCGGCAGGTGACGAACAACCTGTCCGACAAGCAGGACACCGTCACCATCGCTGTGGACCGCGGGGCCGCCGCCGCCGCCCAGCTGACCGAGGCCATGGTGCTCGGTGCGGTCTACCAGGCGATGACACCGCAGGAGATCGGGGAGCTCGACACCACCGACGGCCGGATCAAGGTCCGCACCGCGGCGGGTGCGGGACCTGCCACCGTCGAAGAGCTGCGCCAGCTGCCGCTCGGTCCGCTCACACTGGCCGATATCGCCGATATCTCGATCACGCAGAACCCGGTCGCGGTCACCCGGTCCGACGGTCACCGCACGGCCACCGTCCAGATCACCCCGGAGAGCCAGGACATCGGCGCGCTGGCCGGGGCGATCCAGAACCGGGTGGACGGCATGGTGCTGCCCGGGGCGACCGTCGAGATGGGCGGTGTCGTCACGATGATGAACGATGCTTTCTCCGATATGGGCCTGGCGATGCTGGTCGCTGTCGCCATCGTGTTCATCGTCATGGTCGCGACGTTCGGCTCGCTGCTGCAGCCGTTCATCCTGCTGATCTCCATCCCGTTCGCCGCCACCGGCGCGGTGCTGGCGCTGCGCCTCACCGGGCAGGCGCTGGGCGTGCCCGCGCTCATCGGGCTGCTCATGCTGGTCGGGATCGTGGTGTCCAACGCCATCGTGCTCATCGACCTGATCAACCAGTACCGTCGGCGCGGCCGGGGCCTGGACGAGGCGATCACCGAGGGCGCCCGCAAACGTCTGCGGCCTATCGTCATGACCGCCCTGGCCACGATCTTCGCGCTGCTGCCCATGGCGCTGGGCATCACCGGGTCGGGCGGGTTCCTGTCCGGGCCGCTGGCCACCGTCGTCATCGGCGGCTTGTTGTCCTCGACGTTCCTGACCCTGGTCGTCGTCCCAGTCCTCTACCGCTACGAAGCCCGCTGGCACGACAAGCGCGAAGCCAAGCGCGAGGCCCGCCTGACCGCCCGCCGCGCCGAGCGCGCGCAGGCCCGGGCCGAACGCCTCGCCGAGGCGTAGCCCCCTCCAGGCTCCGCGCGGTCGTTCATTGATCACAAACTCAGCGTGACGTGGTCAGAGGTCTTCGGCGTCGGTGATGGTGTAGGCATAGCCCTGCTCGGCCAGGAAACGTTGGCGGTGGGCGGCGTAGTCGGCGTCGACCGTGTCGCGGGTGACCAGGGTGTAGAAGGTGGCGGTGCCGCCGTCGGCCTTGGGGCGCAGGATGCGGCCCAGACGCTGGGCCTCTTCCTGACGGGAGCCGAACGTACCCGAGACCTGGATGGCGACGGACGCCTCGGGTAGGTCGACGGAGAAGTTCGCGACCTTGGAGACGACGAGCACCGGGACGTCGCCGGCGCGGAAGGCCGCGTACAGGCGCTGGCGTTCGGGGACCGGGGTGGCGCCGGTGATGACCGGGGCGTCCAGGTGCTCGGCCAGGGTGTGCAGCTGGTCGAGGTACTGGCCGATGACCAGCGTCGGTGATCCGGTGTGCGCGGCGACCAGGCGTTCTACCACGCCGGTCTTGGCGGCGGCGGTGGCGGCCAGGCGGTAGCGGTCGTCCGGTTCGGCCGTGGCGTAGGCCATGCGGTCAGGCTCGGGCAGGGACAGGCGGACCTCGACGCAGGTGGCGGGGGCGATGTAGCCCTGGGCCTCGATGTCCTTCCAGGGGGCGTCGTAGCGTTTGGGGCCGATGAGGGAGAAGACCTCGTCCTCGTGGCCGTCCTCGCGCACCAGGGTGGCGGTCAGGCCCAGACGGCGCCGGGCCTGGAGGTCGGCGGTCATGCGGAACACCGGGGCGGGCAGCAGGTGCACCTCGTCGTAGATGATCAGGCCCCAGTCCTTGGCGTCGAACAGCTCGAGGTGGGGGTAGACGCCCTGGCGCTTGACCGTGAGCACCTGGTAGGTCGCTATGGTCACCGGGCGGATCTGCTTGCGCTGGCCGGAGTACTCGCCGATCTCGTCGGCGGTCAGGGAGGTGCGGGCCAGCAGCTCATCGCGCCACTGGCGGGCCGCCACGGTGTTGGTCACCAAGATCAGCGTCGTCGTCGACGACCGGGCCATCGCCCCGGCCCCGACCAGCGTCTTGCCCGCCCCGCACGGCAGCACCACGACCCCTGAGCCGCCGTGGAAGAACGACTCCACCGCGTGTTCCTGGTACGGACGCAGCGCCCAGCCGTCGCCATGACGCAACGCGATCGGGTGGGCCTCGCCGTCGACGTACCCGGCCAGGTCCTCGGCCGGCCAGCCCAGCTTGACCAGGGCCTGCTTCAGGTGGCCGCGCTGGGACGGGTGCACCACGACCGTCGCGGCGTCGACCCGCTCACCCAGCATCCCGGCGGTGCGCTTGGACCGGGTGACCTCGGCCAGCACCGCGGCGTCCAGCGCCTGCAGCACCAGGCCGTGCGCCGGGTCGTCCAGCAGCTTCAGACGGCCGTACCGGGCCATGGTCTCGGCCACCTGCACCAGCAGGGCGTGCGGCACCGGGTAGCGCGAGTAGCGCAGCAGCCGGTCGACGACGCCCTCCGCGTCGTGCCCCGCCGCCCGGGCGTTCCACAGCCCCAGCGGTGTCAGGCGGTAGGTGTGGACGTGCTCGGGGGCCCGTTCCAGCTCGGCGAAGGGAGCGACGGCCCGGCGGCACTCGTCGGCCTGGGGGTGGGCGACCTCCAGCAGCAGCGTCGAGTCCGACTGCACGATCAACGGTCCGTCCGGCACGGGTCCCACGGTAGCGTCCGTCGTGCCTGTCGCCCGAGTGCTGGTCGGAGCCGGTCAGCCCCCTAAGATCCAGCTGGCGATGTCGTGGAGGACCGTGGTGTCCACGTGGCTGGGCGTCTTGTACTCGTCGACCGTGCCCGTCGTTGACGTCATGAACAGGTGGTTGAGCCCGGGGTAGAGCTTGAACGTGACGTCAGGCCGGTCGGCCAGCATCGTCTGGTAGGCACCGAAATCTGCCGTCGGGCTGACCTGGAAGTCTTTGTCGCCCTGCAGGATGAGCAGCGGTGTGGTCGAGCCTGCCAGGTAGTCGGCGGCCGGGTGCTGGTCCATCTCCGTGAAGTAGTAGCCGGAGGCACCGCCGATGACGACCTGCTTCGCGTCGTCGTCCGACATGGTGCGCAGCGCGTCGAGCTGAGCGACCAGCCCGTCGAGCTGGGCCTGCCCGAGCGCCTTCTGTTCCGGGGGCAGCGCGGCGACGGCGTCCGTGGTCTGGTCGACGATGATCTCGGACAGGCTGCGTGGTGAACCAGCCATGATGACGAGCCCGGCGAAGCTGCCGCCCTCCGCGTCGATGCGCGGTGCCAGCATGCCGCCCAGGCTGTGCCCGAGGAGGAAGACCCGGTCCGGGTCCATCCGCGGGTCGGCTCTCAGCCGGTCCGCTGCCGCGACGGCGTCCTGGATCGTCTCCTCCTCGACGGTGATGCTGGTGATGTCGGCGGCGATCTGCCGGGAGTACGTGTATGTCCGTTTGTCGAAGCGCAGCACCGCGATGCCCTGGGACGTCAGGTGCTCGGCGATGTCCTTGAACGGTTTGTTGCCGTACACCGTCTCGTCCCGGTCGCTGGGGCCCGAGCCCTGCACCAGCACAACCGACGGGTACGGCGGTCGCGCGCCGGCCGGGATCGTCAGGGTGCCGCCGAGCGCCCACGGGGTGTCCTCGTTGATCGTGACGGTCTCCTCCGTCGCGCCGGTGGGCGACGGGCTCGTCGAGGAACCGCCAGAGGTGCCGTCGTCGGTGCAGCCGGTGAGGCTGAGCAGCAGCGCGGCCGTCACGGTGAGCAGCGCGAGCGGGGTCCGCCTCATCGTTCTTGACCTCTCGAGAAATCCGTTTCTCTCAGGTCGCCCGGATACCGGTGAAGCCGAGAATCCGCGTCCCCAAGAGGTCGTCGATCCTACCGCCTGGGTGGAGCGCAGAGGGGGGACTCAGGGTTCGGCGGGGACCGGGGCGGCGGCGGCGATGCGGTGCACCGCGACCGTCAGCTCGACGGCGCGGGACGGGTCGACGGCGCGCAGCCGGCCGCCGTCCACGGCCACCGGGCGCAGCCGGTGACGGGTGGTGCGGCCGGTGTCGTCGACCAGGTCCACCCAGGTGTCGGTGCGCCGGTCGACGGCCTCCCGCAGGATCATGAGGGTGTCCAACGGGTCCAGGGGTGGGTCGTGGGTGGGCTCGGTGGTGAGCCCGCTCGCCTCTGGTCGGGCGTCGGGTGACGGGTCGGGCTGGGTGCGGTCGGCGCGCAGCCGGGCCACGGCGGTCCGCACGTCGGCGAGGGTCGGTTCGCGGGACGGCGCCGCCGGGCGGGGGTGGGCTCGGCGCGGGGCCCCGAGGGTCACGACCTGGCCGTCGGTGGTCTCCGTGCGCGCTGCCAGCCCGGCGGACGCCAGGTCTTCGGCCAGCTGGGTGGGCGGGACCTGGGCGACGACGACCGTCGGGGCGATCCGGGCCAGCCCGCACCCGGCCAGTGCCGGGTCGGCCACGACGCGGGTCAGCAGGGCTTCGTCCGGGCTGCGCAGGTAGGCGCCCGCCGGGCCCACGCGCAGCGCGTCGTGCCGCCGGGCCGCGTCGCGCACCAGGTACTCCAGCCCCTGGGGGACGGGACCGCGGGACACCGCGGCCAGCTCGGCCAGCACCTGGTCGGCGCTGGTGGACGCCACGGCCGCGGCCACCGACTCCGGGGTGAAGCGCACGGTCAGCGCCCCGCCGGACGACTCCTGGCGGGCCGCGCGGTGCAGCAGCCGGGCCAACCGGTCGGACGGCCGACCGGGGACGATGCCGGTGAGGTCGGCCTGCAACCACACCTCGTCCACCGGCGGCGGCAGGTCAGCAGCCAGGGCCGCCGCTGGATCGCCGTCCGCCAGCAGCGCCCGGCCCGCCGAGCTGATCGCCCCCGCGCCGGTCACGCCCAGCCGGGCGGCCTCGGCCAGCAGCGGCCCGACGACGTCCAGCGGCGGCACGGCCAGCGGGGCACACCAGGCCAGGACGTCGCGCACCTGGTCGGCGGTCAGCGCCCCGCTGTGCTCGACATCCTCGGTCTGGTCTTCGTCGTTCCCGAGGGGTGGGCTTCCAGGCGAGGGATGGGCTTGCAAGCCCATCCCTCG
>WRMB01000073.1 GCA_009777345.1 Micrococcales bacterium
TCGCGTACGGGCGCACACGCACCAGAGGGACACCGGGGACACTCCTGGACCACACCCGACCATGCACCCCAGGCGAACCAGACCACAAGTTTCCCCCCACCATGGTGGGCCTAGGCCGGGGAAGCTCGCACGAAACTTCGTCCCTCGGTGGCTAGGGGGTTCGGCGTGACCCCGGCCAGCGGCGAGAACCTGTCGGTGCGGGCCTGTGTCGACGGTGCGGTCCGGGTGCTCCGGGAGGCGGGTATCGCCTCGCCCCAGGTCGACGCGACCGCCCTGGCCGCCTGTGCGCTGGGCGTCGACCGGCTGCCGCCGACCTTGGTGCAGGGCCCGGCACCCGACGGGTTCGCCGCCCGCTATGCCGCCCTGGTGGACCGGCGGCGGCGGCGTGAACCGCTGCAGCACATCGTCGGGCGCACCGGGTTCCGGTACCTGGACCTGCAGGTCGAACCGGGGGTGTTCGTGCCTCGCCCGGAGACCGAGACGGTGGCCGGGCACGCGGTGACCGAGGCGGCGCGGGTCGCTGCCGCGGCCGGTGGGGTCCTGGTGGTGGACCTGTGCTGCGGGACGGGTGCGATCGCCCTGGCGGTGGCGACCGAGGTGCCCGGGGCACGGGTGGTCGCGGTCGACGTGGACGCGTCCGCCGTGGACCTGGCCCGGCGCAACGCGGCGGCGGTCGGGCCGGGATCGCCCCCCGCCGATTCGAGAGTTCTGTCGTCGATTCGAGAGTTAAACCCTCGAATCGACGACAGAACTCTCGAGCTGACGGTCGGCTCAGGTTCGCGGCTCACGGTGCAGCAAGGTGACGTGCGTGACCCGGACCTGCTGGCCGACCTGACCGGGACGGTGGACGTCGTGGTCGCCAACCCGCCGTACATCCCGCCCGACCAGGTGCCGGTCGACCCGGAGGTCCGCGACCACGACCCCGACCTGGCCCTGTACGGCGGCGGTGCCGACGGGCTGGACCTGCCCCGGGCCGTCCTCGCCGCCGCGGTGCGGCTGCTGACCCCCGGGGGTCTGCTCGTCATGGAGCACGCCGAGGTCCAGGCCCCCGCCGTGCGCGCCGCGGCCCAGGCCGCGGGCCTGGTCGCGGTGCGGACCGAACCTGACCTGACCGGTCGTCCCCGCGCTGTGGTAGCACGCGCGGTTGGGGCAGCGTCTGTGTGACAGACTCAGGACCCGTGGACGACGAGCAGATGCGCGACGTGACCGACCCCGGCACCCGGGCCGCCGCGCTCGGTGACGCGGCCGCTGCGGTGCGTCGGGGCGGGCTGGTGGTACTGCCCACCGACACGGTGTACGGGATCGGCGCCGACGCGTTCTCCCCGGCGGCGGTGGCCGCGCTGCTGGCCGCCAAGGGTCGGAGCCGGGCCCAGCCGCCCCCGGTGCTGATCAGCGACGCCCGGGCCGTCCTGGGCCTGGCCCGGGACCTGTCGGCGGCGGCGCAGGCGCTGACCGAGGCCTTCTGGCCCGGTCCGCTCACCCTGGTCGTCACCGCGCAGCCGGCGCTGACATGGGACCTGGGCGAGACCGGCGGCAGCGTCGCGCTGCGGGTGCCCGATCACGCGGTGGCCCGGGAGCTGCTGCAGCGCACCGGTCCGATGGCGGTGTCGAGCGCCAACCTGTCCGGGGCGCCCCCGGCGACCACCGCGCCCGAGGCCCGCGCCCAGCTGGGCGGCAGGGTCGAGCTGTACCTGGACGCCGGGGCGACCCCCGGCAGCGCGCCGTCCACCATCGTCGACGCGCGGACCTTGCGGGTGCTGCGGGTCGGCGTCGTCGACCTGGCAGCGCTGCGTGAGGTGGCCGACGTCCGGGTGTCCGACGAGGAGGCAGGTGGGTGAGGTACTACCTGTTCGTCATCGTCGTCGCAGCCACGGTGACGTACCTGCTCACCCCCGCGGTGCGGCTGCTGGCCGTGCGGGTGGGGGCGATCACCGCGGTGCGGGCCCGGGACGTGCACACCGTGCCGACGCCGCGGCTGGGCGGGGTGGCGATGTACGCCGGGATCGTCGCGGCGGTCCTGATGGTGTCCCACACGACCTTCCTGCAGGAGAGGGTGTTCGAGAGCAAGAGCCCGGAGATGGTGGGCATCCTCGGGGGGGCCGGGCTGGTCTGCGCGCTGGGGGTGCTGGACGACGTCTACGACCTGGACTGGCTGACCAAGCTGCTCGGGCAGATCCTGGCGGCGGGGTTCATGACCTCCCAGGGGGTGCTGCTCTACCAGCTGCCGGTCGCGGGCACCACCGTGGCGTCGACACAGACGCTCGCGGTGGTCACCGTGGTGGTGATGGTGGTCGGCATGAACGCGGTGAACTTCGTCGACGGTCTGGACGGGCTGGCCGCGGGGGTGCTGGCCATCGGCGGCGCCGCTTTCTTCGCCTACGTCTACCTGCTGGTCAAGGAAACCAACCCGACGTCCTACGCCGATATCGGCGCGCTGGTCATCGCCGCGCTGGTCGGGGTCTGCCTGGGCTTCCTGCCGCACAACCTGTCACCGGCCCGGATCTTCATGGGCGACTCCGGTGCGCTGATGCTCGGTTTCGTCTTCTCGGCCGCGGCCATCGTCGTCACCGGGAACCTCGACCCCGGGGCGGTCAACGAACGGATGTCCTTCCCGGCCGTCGTGCCGATCCTGCTGCCTGTCGCGGTCCTGCTGCTGCCGCTGCTGGACATGACGATGGCGGTGGTCCGCCGGGTCGGCCGGGGGCGCAGCCCGTTCCACGCGGACCGGCGTCACCTGCACCACCGGCTGCTGCAGCTGGGGCACACCGAGCGTCGGGCGGTGGCCATCATGTACGTGTGGACCGCCGTGTTCGCCTTCGGTGTCGCCGCTCTGGTCCTCTGGTCGACGACGCGGGTGCTGATCGGGCTCGGCGTCGGGGTCGTGGTCGCTACGCTTCTGACCATCGGCCCGCTGCGCGGGCGCGCCGCGACCGAGACGACGACCGTGACCACGGCTGGACCCACCACCGAACCCACGACGAAGACGGAGATCCCTCGATGACCGCCGCCAAGCCCTCGATCACTCCCGACGCCGCGCAGGACGCCTTCCGCCGGGCGCTGCGCTTCCTGCTGTGGCTGGTCGGGGGGCTGGCGGTGGTCGGCGGGGTGGCCGGGCTCCTCGTCGACGGGTGGACCGGGGTGGCGTCGGCGGCGGTCGGGGTGGTGCTGACGCTGTTCTTCTCCGGGACGACGGTGGTCTCGGTGCAGCGCACCGCCGGGAAGGACCCGGCCCAGATGGTCATGGTGATCATGGGCGCCTGGGTGGTGAAGATGCTGGTCGTGTTCGTGGTCCTGGCGGTGCTGTCCCGGATGGGCTGGGTGCAGCCGATGGTGCTCGGGCTGGTCCTGGCGGTCGGTGTGGTCGGCTCGGCGCTGCTGGACTACCGGGCGGTCGCGGGGGCCCGGATGCCCTATGTCGGCCAGTGGGACGAAAGTCACACCCCGCCTGGGTGACCGAAGGTCCCAACCTGCGCTAGGATCGCCAGCGTTGGGGCCGTCTGGTTACTGATACTCAGCGGCGATGACGTAGGACCTACACAACTGGAGTCTCCCCTGTTCCCGCTCGGTGCGCAGGCGCTCGTCGCCGACAGTCCCGCTACGGTGGCGGTTCGACGGCTACCGGTCCTGGCCCCGCAGCCTCCCACGACCCGACAGCGAGTGATCTGCCGATGAGCGACGCACCCACGACCGTCCAGGCACCAGCACCGGAGACCGCACCGACCAAGCCGCGCGGTGTCGGACGCGGCACCGTCATAGCCGTCGCGGCTGCCTTGGTCGCCGTCGCCGCCACGGCCTGGGTGTGGGTCGCGGTCCCGTACCACTCGGGCGGGCACGGGATGCCAGGGGTCAAGGACTTCTTCCCGCCTGCCGTCTGGAGCATCGGCGACCAGACCGTGATCGACCGGATCTTCATCGTCCGGTTCGTCGCCATCGCGACGCTGCTCAGCATCTTCGTCTACGCCTCACGGCGGCTGACGGTGGTGCCGGGTCGGCTCCAGGGCGTCCTGGAGTGGCTGCTGGACTTCGTCCGGAAGAACATCGTGGACGAGGTGCTGGGCGCCGAGCTCGGCAAGAAGTACTTCAACATCATCGCCACGATCTTCCTCACCGTCTTCGCGCTGAACATCACCGGGATCATCCCGTTCCTGAACATCGCCGGGTCGTCGCGGATCGGCCTGCCGCTGATGTTCGCGCTGTGGGTCTTCGTCCTCTACGTGGGCGCCTCGGTGAAGAAGTTCGGCGTCGGCGGCTTCCTCAAGGTGGCGACCATGCCGCCGGGTGTGCCGTGGCCGCTCTACGCGCTGCTGATCCCGGTGGAGTTCCTGCAGACCTTCCTGCTGCGCCCGGCCACCCTGACCATCCGGTTGCTGGCCAACATGATCGCCGGTCACCTGCTGCTGGCCCTGTGCTTCTTCGCCACCCACGAGTTCCTCTTCTACGCCACACAGAACTACCAGTACGCGATGTGGATCCTCACCTTCGCCGGTGGTGTGTTCTTCTTCGCGCTGGAGGCCTTCGTCGCCGCGCTGCAGGCCTACGTCTTCGCCATCCTGACAGCCATCTACCTGCAGATGGTCGTCGACCCCGAGCACTGACCCCGGGGCCCCGGTCCCGGGGCCTGACCCACATGCGCGCCGGACGGCGCGCCGAAGAAAGGAAGCAGGACCCGTGTTCGAAGGAAACATCCAGGGTAACCTCGCAGTCATCGGCTACGGCCTCGCTGCCATCGGTCCCGGCATCGGCCTTGGCATCCTGTTCGGCAAGACCATCGAGTCCATGGCGCGCCAGCCGGAGATGTCCGGCCAGCTGCGGGCGACCATGTTCATGGGTCTGGCCTTCATCGAGGTGTTCGGCCTGCTCGGTCTCGTGACGCCCTTCATCTTCGGTGTCTGATGAGTAGCACACTGCTGGCCGCGCTCGTCGCGGCCGAAGGAGCGGCTGAGGACGCCCAGCCCAACCCGTTGGTGCCGGAGATCTTCGACATCTTCTGGTCGCTGGTCATCGTCATCAGCGTCGGGGTCGTCTTCACCAAGATGGTGCTGCCGAAGTTCCAGGCCGTGTTCGACGAGCGGGCCTCCCTCATCGAGGGTGGTATCGCCAAGGCGGGCAAGGCCCAGGAAGAGGCCAACGCCGCGCTGGCTGAGTATTCCAAGCAGCTGGCCGACGCCCGGGGCGAAGCGGCCCGGATCAAGGAGGACGCCCGCACCGAGGCGGCGGCGATCGTCGCCGAGGCCCGGGCCCGGGCTCTCGACGAGGCGGCCCGGATCGCGGCGGCGGCGGAACGGTCGGTCGAGGCCGAGCGCCAGGCCGCGGCGGTAGCGCTGCGGACCGAGGTCGGCACCCTGGCCACCGAGCTGGCCGGCAAGATCGTCGGCGAGTCCCTGGCTGACGACAAGCGCCTGTCGCGGGTCGTCGACCGGTTCCTCGACGATCTCGAGGCGAGCGAGACTGCCGGTGCAGGGAAGGGGCAGGGGGCCTGATGCGCGGGACGTCGCGAGCGTCGCTCACCGCGCTCAGCCGAACCTGGGAGCCCGTGGTGAGCCGGGCGAAGAGCAAGGCGCTCGACCTGGGCACCGAGCTGTTCGCGGTGGTCGACGCTCTCGACGCTAACCCGTCGTTGCTGCGGGCCCTGTCCGACCCGGCGGCCACGGCCGCCGCGAAGGCCAAGCTCGCGGCTGACGTGCTCACGGGCGCGGACGCCAGGGTCGTGACCGTCGTCGGCGAGGCCGCGGGCCAGCGCTGGTCTGCTGACCGGGACCTGGCCGACGCGCTGGAGGTGCTCGGCCGTTCGGCCGTGCTCGGCTCGGCCGAGGCCAAGGACCAGCTCGACACCGTCGAGGACGAGCTGTTCCGGATCGGCCGGGCGCTGCACGGGCAGCGGGAGGTGCGCACTGCGCTGACCGACGCGGCCGCACCACCGCAGGGCCGAGCCCAGCTGGCCGAGGCGATCCTCGGCGGCAGGGCCACCCCGGCCACCGTGGCGCTGGCCCGCCGCGCGGCCCAGGCGCCGCGGGGCACCCGGTTCGTCCCGGCCCTGGGGCACCTGGCGGACCTCATCGCCGAACGGCGTGACCGCAAGGTCGCCACCGTCACCACCGCGGCACCGTTGACCGCTGCCCAGACCGCACGCCTGGCGGACATCCTGGGCCGGGTGCTGGGGCGCGAGGTGGCGCTCAACGTCAGTGTCGACCCCCGGGTGGTCGGGGGCCTGAAGGTGCAGTCCGGTTCTGACGTGGTCGACGCCACCGTGCTGGCCCGTCTGGCCGACGCGCGTCGACGACTGACCAGCTGATCCAACCAACTAACCTGCCCAGTACTGATTGGCCTGGCGGGCGACGAGGAGATAGAGACGAGCAATGGCTGAGCTGACGATCCGGCCGGAAGAGATCCGGGCCGCGCTGGACAGCTTCGTGAAGGCGTACGAGCCGAAGGGCCCGGCGGCCGAGGAGGTCGGCCGTGTCGCGCTGGCCGCCGACGGTATCGCCCACGTCGAGGGTCTGCCCGGCACGATGGCTAACGAGCTGCTGAGGTTCGAAGACGGCACCCTCGGGCTGGCCCTGAACCTCGACGTGCGAGACATCGGCGTCGTGGTGCTGGGCGAGTTCGCCGGGATCGAAGAGGGACAGGACGTCCGCCGCACCGGTGAGGTGCTCTCGGTGCCGGTCGGCGACGGGTACCTGGGCCGCACCGTGGACCCGCTGGGCAACCCGATCGACGGTCTGGGCGAGATCGCCACCGACGGTCGGCGGGCCCTGGAGCTGCAGGCCCCCGGCGTCATGCACCGCAAGTCGGTGCACGAGCCGCTGCAGACCGGTATCAAGGCCATCGACTCGATGATCCCGATCGGCCGGGGCCAGCGTCAGCTGATCATCGGTGACCGGCAGACCGGCAAGACGGCCCTCGCGGTCGACACGATCATCAACCAGAAGGCCAACTGGGACTCGGGTGACCCGAACCTCCAGGTTCGCTGCATCTACGTCGCGATCGGCCAGAAGGGCTCGACGATCGCCTCGGTGCGCGGCGCGCTGGAAGAGGCCGGTGCGCTGGAGTACACCACCATCGTCGCCGCCCCCGCGAGCGACCCGGCCGGCTTCAAGTACCTGGCGCCGTACACCGGTTCGGCCATCGGCCAGCACTGGATGTACCAGGGCAAGCACGTCCTCATCATCTTCGACGACCTGTCCAAGCAGGCCGAGGCCTACCGTGCGGTGTCGCTGCTGCTGCGCCGCCCGCCGGGCCGCGAGGCCTACCCGGGCGACGTGTTCTACCTGCACTCGCGGCTGCTGGAGCGCTGCGCCAAGCTGTCCGACGATCTGGGTGCCGGGTCGATGACCGGTCTGCCGATCATCGAGACCAAGGCCAACGACGTCTCGGCCTATATCCCGACCAACGTGATCTCGATCACCGACGGCCAGATCTTCTTGCAGTCCGACCTGTTCAACGCCGACCAGCGGCCCGCGGTGGACGTCGGTATCTCCGTCTCCCGGGTCGGCGGCGCCGCCCAGGTCAAGGCCATGAAGGCGGTCTCAGGGACGCTGAAGCTGGACCTGGCGCAGTACCGGTCGCTGGAGGCGTTCGCGATGTTCGCCTCCGACCTGGATGCCACTTCTCGCGCCCAGCTGACCCGTGGTGCCCGGCTCATGGAGCTGCTCAAGCAGGGCCAGTACTCGCCGTACCCGGTCGCCGACCAGGTGGTGTCGATCTGGGCCGGTACCAAGGGTCGGCTCGACGACGTGCCGGTGCAGGACGTCAAGCGGTTCGAGACCGAGCTGCTCGACCACCTGCGCCGCAACACCGACGTGCTGAGCCAGATCGCCGACTCCGGCAAGCTGGAGAGCCAGACCGAGGAGGCCCTGTCCGCCGCGGTCGACGACTTCCGCGAGGGCTTCATCACTTTCGACGGTCACGCGCTGCTGCACGGTGACGACGGCGAGGACGTCGAGATCGAGCAGGAGCAGATCGTCCGGCAGAAGAAGGGCTGACATGGCTGGGGCCCAACGCGTCTACCGCCAGCGCATCCGCTCTACGCGGTCGCTGAGCAAGATGTTCCGCGCCCAGGAGCTGATCGCGGCCTCGCGTATCGGCAAGGCGCGGGACCGGATGATGCACGCGACGCCGTACTCCCGGGCGATCACCCGCGCGGTCTCGGCGGTGGCGACGCACTCCAACGTCACCCACCACTACCTGACCGAACGCAGCGACACCAACCGGGTCGCGGTGCTGCTCATCGCGTCCGACCGCGGGATGGCGGGCGCCTACTCGGCGACCGTGATCCGGGAGACCGAGCGGCTCATCGGGCGGCTCGGCGACGCGGGCAAAGAGGTCGACCTGTACGTCTCCGGCCGTCGGGCCGTCGCCTACTACCAGTTCCGCCACCGCGCGCTGGCGGGACAGTGGCAGGGCGTGTCCGACGCGCCGACCGTCGAGGTCGCCAACGAGATCGCGGACCAGATGCTGGCCGCGTTCGACCCCCCGGCCCACGAGGGCGGAGTGGCCGAGGTGCACATCGTGTACACGCACTTCGTCAACATGGTGACGCAGCGCCCCCAGATCGTCCGGATGCTGCCGCTGGAGATCGTCGAAGGTGTCGCCGAGCACGACGACGACAGCCAGCCGCTGCCGCTGTACGAGTTCGAACCGTCGTCCGATGCGGTGCTCGACGAGCTGCTGCCGCGCTACGTCCGGTCCCGGATCTTCGCCTGCATGCTCCAGGCCGCTGCCTCCGAGCTGGCCTCCCGCCAGCGCGCGATGCACACCGCCACGGAGAACGCCGAAGACCTCATCCGCACCTACACCCGGCTGGCCAACCAGGCCCGGCAGGGTGAGATCACCCAGGAGATCTCCGAGATCGTCTCCGGTGCCGACGCTCTCGCGGCGTCATAAGGCCATGAGTACACATCAACCCACGGACCGGACCGCTAGGTCCGGAGGAACGAAGAGGATCAGATGACCGCCACCACCGTCGCCAAGGACACTGCGGCGAAGTCGGCGCCTGGCGTCGGCCGGGTCGCCCGGGTGATCGGGCCCGTCGTGGACATCGAGTTCCCGCCGGACCAGATCCCCGAGATGTACAACGCCCTCAAGGTCGATATCGACCTGTCCAGCCAGGGTGAGGGCGATAACTCCTACACCATGACCCTGGAGGTCGCCCAGCACCTGGGTGACTCCCTGGTCCGGGCGATCGCCCTGAAGCCGACCGACGGCCTGGTCCGCGGCGCGGTCGTCACCGACACCGGCGGTCCGATCTCGGTGCCGGTCGGCGATGTCACCAAGGGCCACGTGTTCAACGTCACCGGCGACTGCCTGAACCTCAAGGAGGGCGAGCGGCTGGAGGTCGACGAGCGGTGGTCGATCCACCGCAAGCCTCCGGCCTTCGACCAGCTCGAGTCCAAGACCGTCATGCTGGAGACCGGTATCAAGGTCATCGACCTGCTCACCCCGTACGTCCAGGGCGGCAAGATCGGCCTGTTCGGCGGCGCGGGCGTCGGCAAGACCGTCCTCATCCAGGAGATGATCTACCGGATCGCCCACAACTTCGGCGGCACCTCGGTGTTCGCCGGGGTGGGGGAGCGCACCCGTGAGGGCAACGACCTGATCGTCGAGATGGAAGAGGCTGGCGTCTTCGACCAGACGTCGCTGGTCTTCGGCCAGATGGACGAGCCGCCGGGCACCCGTCTGCGGGTGGCCCTGTCGGCGCTGACCATGGCCGAGTACTTCCGTGACGTGCAGAAGCAGGACGTGCTGCTGTTCATCGACAATATCTTCCGCTTCACCCAGGCCGGTTCCGAGGTCTCCACCCTGCTGGGCCGCATGCCCTCCGCGGTGGGCTACCAGCCGAACCTGGCCGACGAGATGGGTGTGCTCCAGGAGCGCATCACCTCTACCCGGGGTCACTCGATCACCTCGCTCCAGGCCATCTACGTCCCGGCTGACGACTACACCGACCCGGCCCCGGCGACGACCTTCGCCCACCTGGACGCCACCACCGAGCTGAGCCGTGAGATCGCCTCGCGCGGTCTGTACCCGGCGGTGGACCCGCTGGCCTCGACCAGCCGGATCCTCGACCCGCGGTACGTCGGTCAGGACCACTACGAGACGGCCACCCGGGTCAAGTCGATCCTGCAGCGCAACAAAGAGCTGCAGGACATCATCGCGATCCTCGGTGTCGACGAGCTGTCCGAAGAGGACAAGACCGTCGTCGCCCGGGCTCGCCGGATCCAGCAGTTCCTCTCCCAGAACACCTATATGGCGACGAAGTTCACCGGTGTCGAGGGTTCCACGGTCGAGGTGTCCGAGACCGTCGAGGCGTTCAAGAAGATCGCCGACGGCGAGTTCGACCACGTCGCCGAGCAGGCCTTCTTCAACATCGGCGGCCTGGAGGACCTGGAACGCAACTGGGCCCGGATCCAGAAGGAATACGGCGTCTGACGCCGGACTGCGAAGGATCGGAGGAACGGTGGCACTGGAAGTCGACATCGTCGACACCGAAGGGACCGTCTGGTCAGGACCGGCGGACCGGGTGATCGCCCCCGCGGGCGGCGGCGAGATGGGCATCCTGGCCGGGCACGTCCCGGTACTGTCGGTGCTCAAGCCCGGTGACGTGCGGGTGCTGGAACCGCAGAGCAAGGACTCGCTCCGGTGGCACGTCACCGGCGGCTTCTTCTCGGTGGACTCCGACCAGGTGACGATCGTCGTAGACGAAGCCACGCCGGCTCTGGCCGCGGCCCGCTGATATGGATACGCGCCTGGCGTTGCTGCTGATCGCAGCAGCGGCGCTGGGTGCGCTCGCGGCGCTGGCCGGGGTCTGGGTGCACCGGATGTCGCTGCTCGGCCACCGGCCGGGCACGTTCCGCTGCTGGGTGGGCCGTGGTTCCGACGGTCCGTGGCGCTCCGGCCTGGCCCAGTACGAGGCGGACCGGCTGTCCTGGTGGCCCCGCTTCTCCCTGGGCGGGCCGAAACGCTGGCCCCGGGAGAGCCTCGGGGTCGTCTCGCGCGCCGAGGCCGACCCGCTCGCCCCCGGCAGAGGGCCGATGCTGGTACTCACCTGCCAGACCGTCGAGCCCTGCCCCCGCCCCGACCTGTACCTGCTGCTCGACACCGCCGCAGCCGCCGGGGTGACCTCCTGGCTGGAGGCCCGCCCCGGTCGACCACACCAAGTCATCTGCCCCCCCGCCCCGCCCTACCCCACCCACCCCGCCCTACCCACCCTTCTGCCCCACCCGTCCCCCTGCCCGCCCAACCACACCTCCCCCAACCCAACAGCAAACCGATAAGGGTGTCCCGGTTCGAGGTATTCACGCCGATCAAGTGGTTCTATCCCCCTGATCGGCGTGAAAACCTCTAACTGGGATGGAACCAGGGAAGTCTGATGCAGATCGTCGTCGCGCAGTGCGCCGCCTGGTACACCGGTCGGCTTACCGCCCACCTACCGCGGGCTACGCGCTTGCTGCTGGTCAAGGCCGACGGGTCGGTGCTGCTGCACTCCGACGGCGGGTCGTACAAACCGCTGAACTGGATGAGCCCGCCGTGCCTGCGCACCGTCGGCGAACCGTCCGACGAGCAGCGGGCCCAGGGCGTCACCGCGGTCTGGACCGTCCAGCACCGCAAGTCCGACGACCGGCTCGTCATCGAGGTCTACGACGTGATGCACAGCTCCACCCACGACCTCGGCCAGGATCCCGGCCTGGTCAAGGACGGCGTCGAAGCCCACCTGCAGGCGCTGCTGGCCGAGCAGATCGACCTGCTCGGCCCCGGGCACACCCTGGTCCGCCGCGAGTACCCCACCGCCATCGGCCCGGTAGACCTCCTGGCCCGCGACCCGTCCGGCGGCACCGTCGCCATCGAGGTCAAACGTCGCGGCGATATCGACGGCGTCGAACAGCTGACCCGCTACCTCGACCTCCTAGGCCGCGACCCCCACCTGACCCCAGTCCGCGGCGTGTTCGCCGCCCAGGAGATCAAGCGCCAGGCCCGCGTCCTGGCCACCGACCGCAACATCGACTGCCTGCTTCTCGACTACGAGGCCATGCGCGGAGCAGACGACTCGTCCTCGCGGCTGTTCTAGCCTGCCCAGTTGCGCAGCCGGTCATCCGACCCCACTCGCCTCACCCACCCACCTCACCCACCCACCTCACCCACACGCCTCACCCACCCTCACCCACACACCCACCCTCACCTCCCACGGGCCGATAAATCAGTTTCAGTTCATGGGTCTGACGCCGTTCCACCGTTTTAAAACGGTGGAACGGCGTGAAACCCACGAACTGGGCTCAGCGCAGGGAAGGGCGGAGCTGGGGGACGTACTGGGGCAGGAAGCGGCGGACGCGGGTGACGATGCGCGCGGGGCTGCGCAGGTCTTCTGCCGTGACGCGGACGACCTGGTCTCCTGTCTCCATGATGGCGTCCTGGCGGCGTTTCTCGCGGAACCATTCGTCGCCGTCGTACTTGGTGCGGCCGTCGTACTCGATCAGCAGTTGCCACTGGGGGTAGCCGAGATCGGCCCAGTAGGTGCCGCGCCAGGTCGGCACTTCGACCTGGGTCTGCGGGACGGGCAGTCCGGCGACCAGGAGGTGGTAGCGCACCGCCGTCTCCGGTGCGGACTCGGCGCCCGGGTCAGCGGCGGCCAGCACCGCGGCGGCGGTGCGGGTTCCGTTGCGTCCGCGCAGTCCGTCGAGCAGATCGGCGATCTGGGTCCGGTCGGCTCCGGCGCGCAGCGCCGCATCGGCTATTACCAGGGCGTCCAGCGGTGGCAGCGCCCGGGCGCAGTCCACGGCGGTCAGCGCCAGACTGGTCACCGGCAGCCCGCCGACCTCGGCCTGATGCTGGTCGGGGACAGCGCTGATGTGCCGACGTACCGGCTGGGCCTGCCTCTGGGCCGAACGGCTGGCCTGACGCAGGTGGACGGCTGTGGCGTCACGCCACAACGGCAGTCCCCACAGCAGCGCCGCCGACTCGTGGCTGAACCAGTGCGGCAGCCGAAGCCGCTGGTGAACGGCGACGATCTCAGCCAATGCTCGTTCCTTGGGCCCGTCGACGGTGCCCGCAGCGATGTAGGAGCCCCGGACCAGCGGTTCCCACGTGCCCGCGCGCACCCGGGCCGCGACCAGCGCTGAGGTGTGGTCCCGGGCGAAGAGCACCTCGGGCAGGTGCGGGGGAGCGGGCGGTTGGGAGCCAGGTCGGATCGTCATGCCCCTACTTCACCCCACCGACGCCCCCGCCGAGGCACGCTCTGGTTCCTCCCCGTCGCGACCCTGGGCTGGGGACGGTTCGCGGGGAACGACCCCCGTCTCGCTCCTAAACCGATAAGGATGTGCCAATCCGTGGGTTCCACGCCGTTCCACTGTTTCAAAACGGTGGAACGGCGTGGAACCCACGAACTAGCACACCCTTATCGGTTCTATGATTCGAGGGGCGAGGGGCGAGGGGCGGGGGGCGAGGGGCGAGGGGCGAGGGGGGAGGGGGGAGGGGGGGGGGGGGGGG
>WRMB01000074.1 GCA_009777345.1 Micrococcales bacterium
CACAGCCGGGCGAGGGATGCGCCGCGGACCGCTGCCCCACCCCGCCCATCCCCGGCCACGACACCCAGCCACAACACCCAGCAGGCACCAAGCACAGCCCCGACGACGAGGCACCCCGCCACGGCAGGGGGCGGTCGCGGCGGGGTGCGTTGCGAGCCTACGACATCTGGCCGGGCCGGATGACCGGTTCAGGTGGCGTTCACCCGTCTGTGCGATGAGCTCAGGCGTAGGACGGTCCGGCCAGGGCGCGGGCCTTCTTCTTGCGCGAGGCCCACCAGATGGCGCCGACGAGGGTCAGGACGAGGCCGCAGAAGCCGATCCCGATCCCGACGACCAGCAGGACGACGCCGATACCGACCTGGATGATCAGGTCTTCGGAGGTCACCACCAGATGGCCAGAGCTCAGGTCCGGAGCGGAGATCTCGTGGTCTCCGGCCTCGGCGGTGCTGAAGATCCACCCGGACGTCACCGACGTGCCGCCGGTGCTACCCGTGGTGGTGGAGGAGACGGGCGTCACGTCGATGTCCCGTCCGTCAGGACTGGTCACCACCGGGTCGTGGCTGTAGGTCGTGGAGTCGGAGCTGGAGACGATCCACACGGCGTAGCGCTTGTTCGCGTCGAGGTCGACCGTGACGGTCTGGTCGCTGTCGATGCGGCCGACCACGCCGGAGCCCGACCCGTCGGTGATGGCCTGGAGCTTGGCGATGAAGGCGGCCCCGACGACGACCCCGGCCACGCCCAGGACCAGCGAGGCGATCCCGATGAAGGTGAGCACCTTCGCCCCGGTGGTGGACGTCTTCGGCGGCCGGGTGGAGTAGCCCGGCGGTGGGTACGCGGGCTGGGAGTAGCCGGGCTGAGGCGAGTGGCCAGGCGGAGGGTAGGCGGGCTGACCGGAGTCGGGCTGGCTGGGGAAACCGGGATAGCTCATGACGAGACAGTACTCGCCTACCGCCGTCCGGTACCGGGTGATGTACTCCGACCGCGGGACCTGGTTCGTCGTCCGTCCGGTGTCAGAACTCCGGCTGGTCGGTCGGGGCCGCCCGGCGGGCGTTCTTGGAGCGGACCGACCACCAGACCGCACCGCCGATGAGCAGGCCCAGGCCGATCGGTGCCACCACTATGGCCGCCAGCACCATGCCGAAACCACCGCTGACCTGGACGACCCCGATCGCCCCGTCGACCAGCCGTTCTACCACGTTGTCCGGCAGCAGCTGCAGAGCCGGGCCGTCCGCGGCGGCGGAGATCTGGTGGGTACCGGCCTCCTGCGTGGTGAAGCGCCAGCTCTCGAACACCTCGTCCCGGCTGGAGCTGGTGTAGGTGGCCGTGGTGACGGTGACGGACCGGCCGCGCGGATCGGTCACCGCCGGCTCGGAGCCGCTGATGCCCTGGTCGGCGACGGTCCCGCGCCACAGCGTGTACTTGGTGTCGGCGCTCAGGTCCACCGTCGCGGTCTGGCCGGGCAGGACGGTGGTGATGGCTTCGGTGTCGACCTCGGAGTTGATCTCGGCGATGCTGCTCAGGCCGGAGACGAAGAGGGCACCACCGCCGACGCCGAGCCCGGTCAGCAGCACCAGCAGCGCGATCCCGATGAAGGTCAGCACCTTCGGCCCGGTGGTCGAGGTGCTCGGCGGCCGGGGGAGCGGCTGGTACGGCGGCGGGTAGGGCGCGGGGTACGGATAGCTCATCGCCCGACGGTACCGCCTGGGCGGCGGGCAGCGCCGGGGGCGTCAGCTCTCGGCCGGGGCGTGCCGGTCGAGGAACTGGTACACCTCGGTGGTGTCCACCCCGGGGAACACCCCCACGGGCAGGGCCGCCAGCAGCGACGAGTGCGGCCGGGCGGACGGCCAGGCGTAGGAGTCCCAGCGGGCCGCCAGCTCGGCCGGCGGTCGGCGGCAGCACGACGCGTCGGGGCAGCGCGAGGCCCGGCGCTCCTTGGTCTCCCGGCCGCGGAACCAGCGGGCGTGCGCGAACGGGGCGCCGACGCTGATGCTGAAGGCGCCCTGCGAGGAGGAGATCTGCACCCGGGAGGTGCACCAGTAGGTGCCCGACTCGGTGTCGGTGTACTGGTAGTACGGCGAGAAGCGGTCGTCCAGGCCGAAGACGACCCGGGCGGTCCACTGGCGGCACACCGGCTGGCCCTCGCAGGCGCCGAGCGGGTCCTGGGGGAAGCGGATGCCGTCGTTCTCGTAGGCCTTGTGCAGGGTGCCGCCCTCGTGCACCTTCATGAAGTGCACCGGGATGTCCAGGTGCTTGGTGGCGAGGTTGGTGAAGCGGTGGGCCGCGGTCTCGTAGGGCACGGCGGTGGCGTCGCGCAGGTCTTCGACGGACAGGCGCCGTTCGGCCTTGGCGTCGTGCAGCAGCGGCAGGACGGTGTGCTCGGGCAGCATGAGGGCGGCGGCCAGGTAGTTGGCCTCGACCCGCTGCCGCAGGAAGTCCGCGTAGTTCCTGGGCTCGCCGTGGCCGAGCACGTGACTGGCCAGCGCCTGGAGCAGCGGGGAGCGCGAGTCAGTGACGTTGGGGTTGCCCTGCGGGAGGTATATCCGGCCGTTCTTCAGGTCGGTGACGGTGCGGGTGGAGTGCGGCAGGTCGCGCACGTAGTGCAGCCGGAAGCCCAGGTGGTCGGCGATATCGGCGCAGGCGCGCTGGCCGAGCGGACCGCCGCTGTAGCCGACGGCGTCGAGCAGGGCACGGGCGTGGGTCTCCAGCTCGCAGAAGTAGTTGTCCCGGTCGCGCATCTGCGCGCGCAGCTCGGTATTGGCCCGACGGGCCTCCTCGGGCGTGGCGGCGTTCTCGGTGAGCAGCCGCTGCACGTGGGCCTGCAGCGAGACCAGCGCCTCCAGGGCGTCGGCGGGCAGGGACTTGCCGACCTTGACCAGCGGGATGCCCAGCGAGGCGAACAGCGGGCCGCGCACGGCGCGTTCGAGCTCGACCTCCAGGGCGGCCCGGCGGGTCGGCGGGTCGGTGCGCAACAGCTCGGTCAACGGCACCTCGAGGGCCTCGGCGACGGAGCCGAGCAGCGACAGCTTCGGTTCGCGGTGCCCGTTCTCCAGCATGGAGACCTGGGAGGCGGCCCGGCCGATCTTGCGGCCCAGGTCGTCCAGCGTCATCCCGCGGGCGGTGCGCAGGTGCCGGATCCGACGGCCGAGGACGAGCGTGTCCAGCGCGCCCGGGTCGACCGTGTCGGTGGTCGCGGCCCGTGCCGGTCCGGTCGGGACCTTCTTCCCGGTGCTCTGCGTGCCGCTGGTCCCGACCCGGGACGTCGTCACCGCACGGGGCAGCCGACCGGGGATGGCTCGGGCGACGCTGGGCGCGCCTGGTCTGGGCTGGGAGCGGGGAGGTAGTGTCGGCACGGGACCAAGGTCTCACAACGGCGCTGTTCTGTCTAGGGGAAGTTTTCGCATTCTTCTGCAGGCTCCGCGGGTGCTGGTGAGCGGCAGAAGTACCAGGCTTGGCTTTACCCGGCGGTGAGGTCGGGTCGGGAGCAAGTCAAGCGGAGGAAGACACATGGGCACCAACCAGACGGCCACGCAGCTAGCAGCGAGCTGGAAGGACGACGAACGCTGGGCGGGGATCGAGCGGACCTACTCGGCTGACGACGTCGTGGCGCTGCGCGGTTCCGTCGTCGAGGAGAACACCCTGGCGCGGCGCGGCGCCGAGCGGCTGTGGACGATGATCCACGAGCAGCCCTACGTCCACGCCCTGGGCGCGCTGACCGGCAACCAGGCCGTGCAGCAGGTCAAGGCCGGCCTGGACGCCATCTACCTGTCCGGCTGGCAGGTCGCCGCCGACGCCAACCTGGCCGCGCAGACCTACCCGGACCAGTCCCTGTACCCGGCCAACTCGGTGCCGGCCGTGGTCCGCCGTATCAACAACGCCCTGGCCCGCGCCGACCAGATCGACGTGGTCAACAACGGCACGGCCAGCCGCGACTGGTACGCCCCGATCGTGGCTGACGCCGAGGCTGGTTTCGGCGGCCCGCTCAACGCGTTCGAGCTGCAGAAGGCCATGGTCCAGGCCGGGGCGGCGGGCGTGCACTGGGAGGACCAGCTGTCGTCGGCCAAGAAGTGCGGGCACCTGGGCGGCAAGGTCCTCATCCCGACCAAGCAGCACGTCACGACCCTCAACGCGGCCCGGCTGGCCTCCGACGTGCTCGACGTGCCCACCATCATCGTGGCCCGGACCGACGCCCTGGGCGCCGACCTGCTGACCAGCGACGTCGACCCGATCGACCAGGAGTTCGTCGTCTCCGACGAGCGCACCGACGAGGGCTTCTACCGGGTGCGCCCGGGTCTGGACATCGTGGTGGCCCGCCAGCTGCAGTACGCCCGGTACGCCGACCTGCTGTGGGTCGAGACCGGCACCCCGGACCTGGCCGAAGCCATCGAGTTCGCCGAGCGGATCCACGAGAAGTTCCCCGGCAAGCTGTTGGCCTACAACTGCTCGCCGTCGTTCAACTGGAAGTCCAAGCTGTCCGACGCCGAGATCGCCAAGTTCCAGCGCGAGCTGGGTAGCCACGGCTACGCTTTCCAGTTCATCACCCTGGCCGGTTTCCACGCCCTGAACTTCTCGATGTTCCAGCTGGCCAAGGGCTACGCGGCCGAGGACATGACCGCGTACGTCCGGCTCCAGGAGGACGAGTTCGCGGCCGAGAAGGACGGCTACACGGCCACCCGCCACCAGGCCGAGGTCGGCACCGGTTACTTCGACCGGGTCGCTACCGCGGTCAACCCGGCTGCCAGCACCACCGCGCTGGCCGGTTCTACCGAGGCCGCCCAGTTCTGAGGACGGCTCAGCCGACAGCCCTTCGCCCTGCGCCGCAGGTTCGCACCTGAACCTGCGGCGCAGGGCAGCATCTGGGGACGACAGCCCGTCCCGCAGCAGTTCGCCAGACGACCAGATCAGGAGTACCCCCATGAGCACTGACGCTCGTCCGGGCGCCGGATCGGCGACCCTCGAGGTCGTCGGCCCGGCCCAGCCGGACCAAGACCGCATCCTCACCCCCGAGGCCCTGGCGTTACTCACCGAGCTGCACGTGCGGTTCGCGCAGGCCCGCCAGGACCGCCTCGCCGACCGCGCCCGGCGGCGCGAGCAGCTGTCCGCCGGGGCGGACCTGGACTTCCTGCCCCAGACCGAGCACATCCGCGCCGACCGGTCGTGGAAGGTGGCCGGCCCGGGGCCCGGTTTCGAGGACCGTCGGGTGGAGATCACCGGGCCGACCGACAAGAAGATGACGATCAACGCGCTGAACTCCGGCGCCAAGGTGTGGCTGGCCGACCACGAGGACGCCGGCTCGCCCGTCTGGTCCTACGTCATCGAGGGCCAGGCCAACCTGTACGACGCGATCCGCGGGCAGCTGGAGTACACCAGCCCCGAGGGCAAGGAGTACAAGGTCCGCGGCGCCACCCCGACCATCACCTTCCGTCCGCGGGGCTGGCACCTGGAAGAGCGGCACATGGTGTTCACCGACGCCGCCGGTCGGTCCGGGCCGGCGTCCGGTTCGCTGGTGGACGCCGGGCTGTACCTGTTCCACAACGCCGCCCAGCTGGTCGCGTCCGGTCGGGGTCCGTACCTGTACCTGCCGAAGCTGGAGTCGCACGTCGAGGCCCGGCTGTGGGACCAGGTGCTGACCTTCGTCGAGGAGTACCTCGGGATCGTGCACGGCACGATCCGGGTCACGGTGCTCATCGAGACCATCATGGCCGCGTTCGAGATGGAGGAGATCCTCTACGAGCTGCGTGACCACATGGCCGGTCTCAACGCGGGCCGCTGGGACTACATCTTCTCGGTCATCAAGAACTTCCGGGACCGGGGCGAACGGTTCCTGATGCCCGACCGGGGCCATGTCGGTATGGGTGTGCCTTTCATGCAGGCCTACGCCGAGCTGCTGGTGAAGACCTGCCACGCCCGCGGCGCCCAGGCCATCGGCGGGATGAGCGCGTTCATCCCGAACCGGCGTGAACCGGAGGTCACCGCCCGGGCCCTGGAACAGGTGCGGGCCGACAAGGAGCGCGAGTCGTCCCAGGGCTACGACGGCACCTGGGTGGCCCACCCGGACCTGGTCCCGGTCGCCATGGAGATCTTCGACGCCGCGTTCGGCGACCGGATCTCCAACCGGCACATGATGCGCGAAGACGTGGACGTCACCGCCGCCGACCTGATGGACATCGCCTCGGCCGGTGCCAGCGAACCGGGTTCTATCACCGACTTCGGTCTGCGCCAGAACGTGTCCATCGGGCTGCGCTACCTGGAGGCGTGGCTGCGCGGCAACGGGGCGGTCGCCATCGACAACCTCATGGAGGACGCCGCCACCGCTGAGATCTCGCGCGCCATGATCTGGCAGTGGATCCACCAGGGTGTGGTCACGGCCGAAGGCACCCGTATCGACCGGGCTTCGGTCGAGCAGGTGGTGTCCGACGTGCTGGCCGGCCTGCCGCGGTTCGACGGCGACCGTTACGACGACGCCGTCGGCCTGTTCCGGGAGGTCTCGCTCAGCGACGACTTCCCGACCTTCCTGACCATCCCCGCCTACGACAGGTTCCTCGTCGACCGCTCCTGACGACGAGGCCCCGACGGCCCGGTCCGCCCCGGCGGGCCGGGCCGTCATGCCTCCGAATACCTGCCGTCCGACAGGATCTCGCTCCTCACCTTCATGAGGATCTTTCCGAGCCGGTTCTTTCCCGAGCCGTCACCACCGTCGCCCCAGTAGTCGTCGTTCTGGGTGTGCTCGACGATCAGAGCGTCCCCGGTCGACAGGAGTGCCTGTCTGACGTCGTGGTGCTGGTCGATCTTGGCCCGCACTGCCCGGAGCATGACCTCGTCCTTCATGCTCTCCCAGCCCCTCCGCAACCGGAGCGCGCGGTCTCGTCCCAGACGTGCGGCGTCCTGGGGCGTCCGGGCGGCTCGCACCCGCCGTCTGACAGACTCGTCCGTGAACTTCTGCGACTGGAAATAGTGTTCCGTCGTCGAGTAGAGCACACCGTCGATCAGCGTGGGGTGCAGAGAGAAGTTCGAAAAGCACCCGTACTCTCCGTTAGCGCTGTAGAACCTGATCGTCGTCATCCGAGTTGTCCACCTACTGCTGTTCGTCCTGGTATTAGATCCAGGGTGGCGGCGACCCGAGACGTGCGGTCAGCAACTCCCGCAAGTACCCGGTGACGTCGTTCATCTGGTCGCGCGAGCATCCTTCGTAGCCTTCCCAGCGCCCGAGCTCCGCGGGGGGCCTCAGGATCTGCTGCACAGCGTTCAGGTGGCGAGGGTCTTCTCCGACGAACATCGCCGGCCCACCACAGATCAGCGCCCGCGCAAAGTTGTCGACCATCAGTTCTGAGTTCTCGTCGAGACCGGCATAGGTCAGCCCGGCGAGTAGGTGAAACATCGGGTTGCCGACGACATTGCCAGCCTCTTCCGCGAGCGAATGTGCACCGACGAGCGCATCGAATGCCTCGTCGAACTCGCCGGTACGTACCGCCGCATTCGCGATGGAAAGCAGCACCCAAACACGTTCCTTAACTGCCGTTCCCTCCGTGTGGGTGAGCGGCCACGCCTCCTGATATTCCCGAAGCGCAGCGGCTGGCTGGTCCTGCCGCATCAGGTCATCGCCATGTCGCAGGAACGCTCCAGACGATGACATGCAACTCTCCTTCGTGCGTAACCTTCAGGACCGTTCGTCCGACATACTACCGACTGTTCGGCACCGAGGCTGCAGGTCTGGCGTTCAGGTCTCTGAGCACAGGCAACAAAACCTGTGCATCCGACGGCGCCCCGACGGCCCGGGCCGGCGTCTCAGTACACAGGCATGGCGTCGAGGACCTGTTCTGCGAGCTCGAGGATGTCGTCTCCGAGACGAACAGCGTCGGCGACGTCAGCCTCGTCAATCTCGGGCGCGTCGAGTTCAGGGTACTCAGCCTGGTTTCGCGTTCGACGCATCCAGTCGAAGTGCACCAGCCTCTGGCCCATGGGCGGGTCGAGCTGTGCCATGCACACCTCCAGCAGCGTCGCGTGTGCACCGGGTGCGGTCGTCACGCGCAGTCCCTGGTTGGCCAGGATGGCGGCGAGGGCCTTCCGCGCACCGTCGTAGGCGGTCTGGAAAGCCGCTGTCGGGTCCGACGCTGCTGTCGAGGCTGCGGTTTTGAGGTGGGTCCGCGCACGGGTGATCATCACCTCCGCCAGCTCGCGCGACGGAGCGACCTTCTGCAGACGCTCCTGGTCGATGAGTCGGTCGACGATGGCCCTGCCCTGTTCCCAACGTGTGATCATGATGCCTCCCCGAGAAGCCTCAACGGTACCAAGGGCTTGGCCTGGGCCGTACGGACGAAGGGATCGTCGGCCTGCTCCCATGCGGCTGAAGACACCCTGGTGATCTGTACGGGTAGGTCGAGCTCCCGCTCGGCCGCAGCGACCGCCTCGTTCAGCGCCGCCCGGTCTGGTGTACCTATCACGAGGACGTCGACGTCACCCGGCGCCCGGCCTGTCACGCCGGTGAACCGCGCCGCCCACGACCCGTACAGGAAGGCTTCCTCGATCCCTGGGATGCCGCTGAGCAGACGTGCCATCACAGGTTCGGGGCCGAAGGTCGCAGCGAGGATCTGGGCCAGCGGCTCCATGAGGCGGTACTCGGGGTTGGCGCGGACCAACCGGGTCCGCCCCACTCGTTCGTCGGTCAGGACCTGCGCTCTCACCAGCCTTCCGACCTCCTTCGAGACCACTGACTGCGGCGCCTGCACAATCCTGGCCAGGTCCGTCACTGATCTTGCGACCCCCGGCCGCAGCAGTAGCTCGGCCAGCAACCGCCCTTGTGTCTGCGACCGCAGATACGGTGCCAGTGCCGGACTCTCAGTTCGCATAACACGATCATATCATCGCGTTATGAGATGACTCACCTCACTCCCGAGGATCAGCGACAGCATCAGAAGGTCGCAGAGGATCACGATGACGATCCCGGCCACCCACCACGGGTCGACCCGGCCGCCTGGGCCGGGCGGAGCGCCGACAGGGCGCTGGCTGGTTCCGGGCTGGCCGCCTTGATGCCCCTGACCCGCGGTCGGTGGGTAGCTTGCCTGGGGCGGATAGGCTCCGCCGGGCCAGGCACCCCGAGGCTGCTGTGCACCCGGATGCTGGGCAGCAGGCTGTTCGGACCCAGGACGGGACGGTTCCGATGGACGGCTCTGGCTCATCAGGCTCCTCTGCACTGGACGCTGGTGCGGGAAGCTACCATCCAGTCGGCCCTGGAAGCGCCGGTCTGGCGTTCAGATCTCTGAACACGGGTAACAAAACCTGTGCATCCGACGACGCCCGTCGTCGTGGGTGTCGGCCCGGCCAAACCCAGGACCCGGAGATCTAGCGGATCCTTATCGGTCAACCCTGGGTGAGGATGCAATCGGTGGATCCGGGCTCAGGGGCCGAGACACCTACCGCCGTTCGTACGCTACAGATTCCGCATCTCTCACGCTACAGATCCCGGCGTCCTGACACTACAGTTTCCGTTCACAGGGCCGCGCAGCCAGGCCTCGAGGTAGCGCAGCCCGATGGACACGTTCTGGCGCAGCCCGAAGTCGGTGACCGAACCGGGTTCCGGACCACCGACACCGTCGTCCTGACGGCCCGCGACTGATCGGCTCTGGCCCGGACCTCCCTGGTGGCCAGGCCGAGTGCTGGCAGGACTGGCGGGTGCATCTCCCTGCTGGTCCCACGAAGCTGCACAGAATCGCCCAGACTCCTACCCCGCGTCGGCGGCGCCGCCGTGCGGCCGGCCGGTATGGTGTCAGGACGCCACAGGCCTCGTTCGACGCCACGCGGCACGCTGTCCCCCGGTCTCGAGACGAGGAAGAACCCATGCGTCGTAGTGCACTGATCCTCCTGCCGGTCGCTGCTCTGGCTCTGGCCGCCGGTTGTGGCGGCAACTCCAAGGCCTGCCCGGTGGGAAGCTGGAAGGCCGACAACGACCAGATGCTCGAGTCGATGGGCATGACCGAGGACGACGAGTTCGACACTGATGTCCAGGGTTCGCTCAGGCTCAGCCTCAGCGCGGGCGGCGACTTCGACTGGCGCTGGGACCTGGTTGTCCACCTGTCTGACGAGACCGAAGAGGCAGAGGTCGCCATCGACGGGACCCTCAAGGGCACGTGGTCCGGGCCGGACGACGACCTGGAGCTCGCCATCACCGATGCTGACGGGACGGTCGAGATGACGGTGGACGGCAAGCAGATCAGGAGCACCGATATCGGCGACAGCTTCGAGGACGCCGACGGCGACATCAAGCCGATGAAGGCCACGTGCTCAGGCTCGACCATGACCCTCACCATCGACGAGGACGGCGAGCCAGTCACGCTCACGCGCCAGTAGGGTGCGGCCGACCCGTCCCAGGTCGGCCGTGAGGACGATGGTGTCCGTGTCGGTGAGGCCTTTCCGAGCGGGTGGGCACGATCAGGGTATGAAGCGGATCACCATCAGCGTCCCCGATGCGGTGGCCGACAAGGACAGGGTTGACATGGCTCACTCTGTCAGACAGAGTAAGCGCATGGACGCCGCCTCCCTCCCCGCGTACCTCGACTCGCTCCAGCGCCGAGAGCGCGCCGCGCGCCGCGCGGTCTCCGTCCCTCTGCTCGTCCACACCGTGGCGCTGGCGGTCGCGGTCGTGACCGCCAGCGCGTACACGAGCCAGGACAGTCCTCTCGTCCCGACCCCCAGCGAGTCGCTGATGGCGCTGCCGCTGGCCGTCTACCTGATCGTGTGGGCCGTCATGCGCGTCCGCGCCTGGCGCACCGGTATCGGCCCGGGCCACGACGGCTGGGGCATCATGGCGATCGTCTCCGTCGTGGTCCTGTGCTCCTGGCTGGCGACGGGGCTGCTGCTCCTCGGCGCGGTGTTCTTCCTCGGCCTCGGGCTGGTCGTGCTGGGTGCCCGCCTGCACGAGGCTCTGCTGTGGGGCCCAGGTCCAGTGCTCATGGTGGTCGGTGCGTCGACCAACCTCTACGCGCTCTCCGACGCCACGTTCCTCGGACCGTGGTCGACGGTGGTGCTCGTCGTCCTCACGCTCGGCCTGGCCGCCACGACCGTGGTCGCCCGGCTCCGCGAACGCCGCACGGCCGGCGCCGCTGTCACCGTGGGACACCCGTGACCGCGCCGGAGCCCAGGCACCCCCTGGCGGACCTCGACGAGACCGTGCACCAACGGGCCCGCCTCGGGATCCTCGCCGTCCTCGCCGAGACCCGCGAGGCCGACTTCACCCACCTGAAGACCGCTCTCGGCCTGACCGACGGCAACCTCGGCCGCCACCTGGAGGTGCTGGTCGAGTCCGGGCACGTCACCCTGCGCAAAGGCTCCGACGGGCGACGCCGACGCACCTGGGTGCGCATCACCGCCCAGGGCCGCCAGGCGCTGCGCTCCGAGGTGGAGCTGTTGCGCCAGCTCCTGCACATCGCAGAGCTGACCGATCCCGGCTCGGGTGCGTAAGCGTCCCTCGACGACCCATGACCGGCCCTTGGGAGAGCAGGTCTGGCGTTCAGATCCCTGAGCACGGGTAACAAAACCTGTGCACCCGACGATGCCCGTCGTCGTGGGTGTCGGCCTGGCCACCAGGGAGGTCCGGGCCAGAGCCGATCAGTCGCGGGCCGTCAGGACGACGGTGCCGGCGTCGGTCAGGGCGACGGTGTGCTCGAAGTGGGCGGCCAGGGAGCCGTCGGCGGAGCGGATGGTCCAGCCGTCGTCGTCGACGACGTAGTCCTCGGTCTCGGCCATGAACCAGGGTTCGATGGCGATGACCAGGCCGTTCTTCAGGCGCTGGCCCGAGCCGCGGCGGCCCCGGTTGGGCACGTGCGGGTCTTCGTGCATGGTGCGGCCGACGCCGTGGCCGCCGAAGTCGGCGTTGACCCCGAACCCGGCGTCCAGGCCGATCTGGCCGATCGCGGCGGAGATATCGCCCATCCGGTTGCCCACCCGGGCCGCGGCGATCCCCGCCTCCAGGGCGGCGGCTGTGGTGGTGATCAGGCGCTGGGCCTGCGGGGTGGTGGGCGGCAGCTGGAAGGTGACCGCGGAGTCGGCCACCCAGCCCTCCACCTCGGCGGCGAAGTCCACGCTGACCACGTCGCCCGGGGCGAGTACCCGGTCCGTCGGCAGACCGTGCAGGGCCGCGTCGTTGACCGAGGCGCACAGCACCCCCGGGTAGGGCACCGCGCCGAACGACGGGTGGTACCCCAGGTAGACCGACCGGGCCCCGGCGTCGGCGATCATCTGGTGCGCGTGCCCGTCCAGGTCCCGCGTCGTCATACCCGGTTCGGCCACCTGCTGCAACGACGCAAGCACGGCCGCGACGAACCGTCCCGCCGGCCGCATCTGCTCGATCTCGGCTGCCTTCTTCAGACCCACGCCCCCCACCCTGCCACACCGATGGTGCTCCCAGAACAAGACGCACGCCGTCTCCGGCACCGGGCGGGCGCGGGGCCGCGTTGTCGTCGTTCGGCCGCACCTCCAGTGCGACCTCCTCCTCCGCCTTGCCCCGCATCCCGCCCAGCACCGCAGCCGACGCA
>WRMB01000075.1 GCA_009777345.1 Micrococcales bacterium
GTGGGGGGGGGGGGGGGGGGGGGGGGGGGGGCGGGGGGGGGGGGGGGGCGGCCCCCCGCGGGGGGGGGGCCGGCCCCCTCGGGGGCTGGGTCAGTCGGACTTGGTTGCGGAGGGGGTGGTCTCCACGGCGTCGGCCACGGCGTCACGGGACGGCACCAGGCCACCGGCCTCCAGCTCGTTCTGGTAGATCTCCGGCTCGATCGGGCCGGTGCGGTCGATCCGGGCCGCACGGAACCGGGAGATGATGACCGCGCCGAAGGCGATGAGCATGGCGAGCACCGCGATGAGGATGCGGGCCGGGTGGTTGGCGTCGTTGCCCGCGGAGATCGCCACGACGGCCGGGGCGATGAGCAGCGCCACCAGGTTCATGACCTTGATCAGCGGGTTGATCGCCGGTCCGGCGGTGTCCTTGAACGGGTCGCCGACGGTGTCGCCGATGACCGCGGCGGCGTGCGCCGGGGAGTTCTTCCCGCCGTGGTGGCCGTCCTCGATGATCTTCTTGGCGTTGTCCCAGGTGCCACCGGAGTTGGCCAGGAACACGGCCATGAGCACACCGGTGGCGATGGCCCCGGCCAGGAACCCGGCCAGCGGACCGACGCCCAGGCCGAAACCGACGGCGATCGGCGCGAAGGCGGCCAGCAGACCGGGGGTGGCCAGCTCGCGCAGCGAGTCGCGGGTGCAGATGTCCACGACGCGGCCGTACTCGGGGCGCTCCGAACCGTCCATGATGCCGGGGTGCTCGCGGAACTGGCGCCGCACCTCGAACACGATGGCCCCGGCCGCGCGGGTGACCGCGTCCACGGCCAGGCCGGAGAACAGGAACACCGTCGCACCACCCAGGATCACGCCGACCAGGGTGACCGGGGAGATGATGTCGAACGACATCATCGACTCGACCACGCCCTCGCCGCCTACCAGGACTCCTGCCTTGTCCAGCGCGGTCTCCACGGCGTCCTTGTAGGAGCCGAACAGGGCGGTGGCGGCCAGCACGGCGGTGGCGATGGCGATGCCCTTGGTGACGGCCTTGGTGGTGTTGCCCACCGCGTCCAGGTCGGTGAGGATCTGGGCGCCGTCGGCGTCGATATCGCCGGACATCTCAGCGATGCCCTGGGCGTTGTCGGAGACCGGGCCGAAGGTGTCCATCGCGACGATGACACCCACCGTGGTCAGCAGGCCGCACCCGGCCATGGCCACGAGGAACAGCCCGAAGGCCAGCACCCCGTTGGACAGCAGGAACAGCACGCAGATACCGGCGGCGATGATGCCCGCGGTGTAGACCGCCGACTCGAAGCCGACGCCGATACCCGACAGCACGACGGTGGCCGGGCCGGTCAGCGTGGTGCGCGCCACGTGCAGGGTGGGCTTGGAGGTAGTGCCGGTGAAGTACCCGGTGAGCCACAGGATGATGCCCGCCAGCAGCACGCCGACCAGCACCGCGGCGGTAACCACCAGGCGCGGGTCGGAGAGGAAGAAGATACCGTCGGCGTGGTTCTTGTCGATCTTCAGGGTCCAGCCGTCGTTGTTGTCGACGATCTCCTTGAACGAACCCGGGAGGTAGGCGAACGCGGCCACAGCGGCCAGCACGACACCGACGATCGCGGCGGTGTAGAAGCCGCGGTTGATGGCCTTGAGGCCCGACTCTTCGCCGCGCACCCGGGTGATGAAGACGCCCAGGGCGGCGACCAGCGCGCCGATAGCGGTGACGATCAGGGGGAACACCATGCCCTGCTCGCCGAAGGCGGCCTTGCCCAGGATCAGTGCGGCGACCAGGGTCACCGCGTAGGACTCGAACAGGTCGGCGGCCATACCGGCGCAGTCGCCGACGTTGTCGCCGACGTTGTCGGCGATGGTCGCCGCGTTGCGCGGGTCGTCCTCGGGGATGCCCTGCTCGACCTTGCCCACCAGGTCGGCGCCCACGTCGGCGGCCTTGGTGAAGATACCGCCGCCGACCCGCATGAACATGGCCAGCAGCGCGGCACCGAACCCGAAGCCCTCCAGCACGCCCGGCGCGTCGGTACCGAAGAACAGCGCCACAGCCGCGGCACCGAGCAGGCCGAGCCCGACCACGCTCATGCCGACCGCCCCGCCGGTGCGGAACGCGATCTGCGCACCGACGACCCGCCCGCCAGGCTGGCCCGCCGCCGCGGCGACCCGGACGTTGGCCCGGGTGGCCAGCCACATGCCGACGAACCCGATGCTGGCCGAGAAGGCGGCCCCCAGGACGAAGAACAGCGACCGGCCGACCATGACCTTGGCGCTGTCGTCACTGAGGACGCCCAGCCCCAGCAGCAGCAGGAACACCGCCGCGGCGAACAGCGCCAGCGTCCTGAACTGGCGGCGGAGGTAGGCCGAGGCTCCTTCCTGCACCGCCTGGGCGATCGTCTTCATGGCGACCGTGCCCTCGTCAGCGCGCAGCACCTGATGGGCCAGCACATAGGCCAGCGCCAGGGCGGTCAGGGCAAGGACCACGATCGCGCCGACGATGACCTGGCTGGACGTCGTCAGCGACCCGCCCGACGTCTCTGCTGCTTGGGAAAGGCCCGTCAGTACGAGCGGGTTCATACGTCCTCCTCACGGGGTGGGACACGCCTTGTGAGCGTCCCGTCGTCCAGCTGCATTGCCAGACCAGGTAATTCTAGTGGGATGAATCAGACGGTCTGGACGTTATCGCGGAGAAGTCCCACCTTCCTTCCGGTCTATGACAGACCGCCATATTCGGACGAATCGCCTCCGGCCGCCCCCCAGGGGCGACAGCCGCGCTCCCGTCCGAGCCCGGGCCGCCCGCGCGACCTGTGTCGACATCTCGAACGCCACGCTCTCCGGGCGCCCGTCCGGCCGGTCGCGCACCGCCTCCGACCGTCGGGAAGTTCCCCGCAATTTCTGCGTCACAGCGCCCCGGTGCGCCGCGCACCGAGCTACGACGCGCCTCGGCATCAGTCGCGTGACGGCTCCGGGCTCAGGAGACCGCACCGACCAGCTGGTCACCGGCGTGGACCTCGGCTGCCGGTACGTCCTTGAGCGAGACACCCGCGGCATCGCCCTCCCGGACGGGAGCGTCGCCGGTGCTCAGGCGCACGACCTCGGTCACCAGCTCGGTGCCGTCGGCCCGGCGCAGCACCACAGCGTCACCGACGACCGCCTGCCCCTGGGCGACCTCGCCGGTCACCGTCGTGTTGCCAGCGATCGTGAAGACACCATTCACCGTCAACAGGAACACCACTGCCTCCCACCATCGTCGGACCTCGGGACAGTAGACGACTCTACGACCTCCGCGGACCTGATGTAGGGGATTTGATGTACTGATCTTGGTACAACCGCGAAGATAACATGACGATGCCCCTGCCGGTCCCCGGTTCGCCCCGGCTGCGCCGCTGGGCGGCGCCGAGGTGTCCCGGGCACGAGAAGCTCGGTCAGGCCGAGCGAGCCTGTCCGCCACCGGAGGCGCACCGACGGCCAGCAGCGCGGCAGCCGTCCGTCATTCCAGCGCCCCCTGGTCCGCGCTGACCAGCTGGTCGCCCCGGTCGATCTCCGCCGCCGAGACCTCCTTGAGCGTCAGGCCCACGTTGTCGCCCTCTTCAGCCGCTGGCTTGCCGAACGTCTCCAGCCGCAGGATCTCGGTCACCACCTCGGTGCCGTCGGCCTTGCGCAGCACCGCGGCGTCGCCGACGGCGACCCGGCCCTGCGCGACCTTGCCGGTCACCAGCACACTGCCACCGACCGTGACGATATCAGCCACCGTCAACAAGAACACCACTGCCTCCGCCGTCGTTACCTTCAGAACAGCGACAACTCTACAGACTGCCCGAACCAAGCCCGCCAGATTCGGTGTACCGATCTCGGCACATGTGTGAAGAGGTCTTCCGCCGCGTCTGGATGTGACGGCTGCGTTCAGCCCCCTTGGGCCGAACAGCCAGGCTCGCTCGTCGCTCACCCCGGTCGAGTGCACCGCGCCGGTCAGGAAGCGACGCCCGCCAGACGCTGCCGGTAGGCGGGGCTGGTGCCGTCGGGACGGACGGTCTGCAGGACGTGGTCGCGCACACCCAGGTCGTGCAGGGTGGTGGCGAGCTCGGTGACGTCGGCGTCGGTCAGCACCGTCGGGTCGACGGTGGTGCGCACCTGGACGGCCACCCCGGCGTCGAGCACCAGACGTAGCGACTGGAACGCGGCGTCGGCGCAGGTGGTGAGCCCGCCGACCCCGGTGATCGCCCGGTACAGGCGGGCGGGCGCCTTGATGTCCAGACCCACCCAGTCCACCAGGGGCAGCAGCCGGGCCAGGGCCGCCGGGTAGGCGCCCGCGGTGTGCAGACCGACACCGAAGCCGCGGTCGCGCACCCGTCGGACCGCATCGACCAGCCCGGCCTGACGCGTCGGCTCACCCCCGGAGAACACCACCCCGTCGAGCAGCCCGACCCGGCGGTCCAGCAGGTCGGTGACATCGTCCCAGCCCACGATCCCCGGCGTCTGGCAGTCCAGGATCGACGCGTTGTGGCAGTACGTGCACCGCCACGGGCACCCTTGCAAGAACACCGTCGCCACGAGGTGGTCCGGCCAGTCGCAGGTGGACAGCGGCACCAGCCCGGCAATGGCCAGGTCCACCATCAGACCAGCGCAGGCTCACAGAACGGCACGCGCTCCGCCTGCTCCCCTTTTTTGCCGACGTTGAAGCTGGACACCGGGCGGTGGTAGCCCATGACGCGGGTCCACACCTCGGTGGTCGCGCCGCAGGTCGGGCAGGACCACTGCTCGCCGTCGAGGTAGCCGTGCGCCGGGCAGATCGAGAACGTCGGGGTGACCGTCAGGTAGGGCAGGCGGAACCGGGTCAGGGCCCGACGGACCAGCGTCTTGCAGGCTGCTGCCGACGACACCCGTTCCGACATGTACAGGTGCAGCACGGTGCCGCCGGTGTACTTGGTCTGCAGCTCGTCCTGGCGGGTCAGGGCCTCGAACGGGTCGTCGGTGAACCCGACCGGCAGCTGGGACGAGTTGGTGTAGTACGGGTTCTCCGGCGTGCCCGCCTGGAGGATGTCGCCGAACCGTTTGCGGTCTTCTTTGGCGAACCGGTAGGTGGTGCCCTCGGCCGGGGTGGCCTCCAGGTTGTACAGGTTCCCGGTGCTCTCCTGGAGCTCGACCATGCGGGCCCGGACGTGGTCGAGCAGCCGCACGGCCATCTGGTGCCCCGCGGGGTCGGTGAGGTCGTGCGCGTCGTGGGAGAAGTTACGGACCATCTCGTTGATGCCGTTGACGCCGATGGTCGAGAAGTGGCTGTCCAGCGAACCGAGGTAGCGCTTGGAGTAGGGGAACAGGCCGTCGTCCATCAGCTGCTGGATGGTGCGGCGCTTGAGCTCCAGCGACGTCGCCGCCAGGTCGACCAGAACGTCCAGCGCGGCCAGCAGCGCCGGTTCGTCCCCGGCGTGCAGGTAGCCCAGCCGGGCGCAGTTGATCGTCACGACCCCGACCGACCCGGTCTGCTCCCCCGAGCCGAACAGGCCGTTGCCGCGCTTGAGCAGCTCGCGCAGGTCCAGCTGGAGGCGGCAGCACATGGACCGCACGTCACCGGGGTTCATATCGGAGTTGACGAAGTTCTGGAAGTACGGCAGGCCGTACTTCGCGGTCATCTCGAACAGGCGGTCGGCGTTCGGGGAGTCCCAGTCGAAGTCGGCGGTGATGTTGTACGTCGGGATGGGGAAGGTGAACACCCGGCCCGAGGCGTCGCCGGCCGTCATGACCTCCATGTAGGCCCGGTTGATCATGTCCATCTCGACCTGCAGGTCGCCGTAGGTGAAGTCGCACACCGCGTCGGCCACGACGACGATCTCGTCGCGCAGGTCTTCGGGGCACACCCAGTCGAACGTCAGGTTGGTGAACGGGGTCTGGGTGCCCCAGCGCGACGGCACGTTGAGGTTGTAGACCAGCTCCTGGATGCCCTGGAGCACCTGCTCGTAGGTCAGCTGGTCCAGCCGCACGTACGGGGCGAGGAAGGTGTCGAACGAGCTGAAGGCCTGCGCCCCGGCCCACTCGTTCTGCATGGTGCCCAGGAAGTTGACGATCTGCCCGATGCACGAGCTGAAGTGCTTGGGCGCGGTCGCCTCGACCTTGCCCGGGACGCCGTTGAGCCCCTCGGCCAGCAGGCGCCGCAACGACCAGCCGGCGCAGTAGCCGCTCAGCATGTCCAGGTCGTGGATGTGCAGGTCGCCGTCGCGGTGCGCCTGCCCGACAGCGGCCGGGTACACCCGCGACAGCCAGTAGTTGGCGATGACCTTGCCCGCGGTGTTGAGGATCAGCCCGCCCAGGGAGTACCCCTGGTTGGCGTTGGCGGACACCCGCCAGTCGCTGCGGTCCAGGTACTCCTCGACCGTCGCGGTGACGTCCACGACGGGCAGGGCTGAACCGGGCAGGCGCTCCAGGTCGACAGGGTCGACAGGGGGCGCAGCCAAGGCATCGACAAGGTGGGTCACGGTCCACTCCACGAGATGTAGTGCTGCTGGGGGTCTCCAACTACTACATATAGTAGTTACACGTCTGAGATTCGCAACTCTCGCCGTCCCCGGCGTGCCGCCTCACGGTAGCCCCGGACCGCCCCCGTGACCAGTGCCCAGCGCACCGACCGTGGGCGGCACCGACCCGCCTCCGGACGGGTCCGGCTGCACGAGACCCCTATAGTGCCTGTGTGCTGTCCGGCATCGTGCTCTCGCAGTGGTTGCAGAGGCGTGTCGGCACGGTCGTGGCCGGGGCGTCGATCCGGCTGAGCCCTTCGGGCCTGCTCCGGGTGTCGACCACAGCCGACTCTCGCCAGGTCCAGGTGATGCTGCCGGTGCTGCACGGTGGGCAGGCCGCGGTGGCCCGGGTCGTGCCGCCCGGCGCTGCGGGCCAGCCTGAGCCGCACCACAGGCTGGCCCTCCGGGTCCAGGCGATCTCCTCGGACGAGGAACGAGCCCGCCAGATGGACCGTCTGGTCGCCATGCTCACCGTCGTCGAGGCCGCCCGGGCCGACCCGGCGACCTACCCCGCGGTGCTGCCCGTGCTGGAGTCGTTCACCCTGAGCGTGCCCGGCACCGAGATCACCACCACCGGCAGCAGCACCACCGACTACGAGCTGTGGTGCGACGTCGTGGCCTGGCTGCCCACCACCCTGGCCAGCCACCACACCAACACCGGCCCCACCGCGCGCGACCCCCGCACCGTGGCCGCCCAGATCTTCCCCGTGCTGACCACGGTGCGCGCCGTGCACGACAACCTGGGCATCGTCCACCGCGACATCACCCCCAGCAACGTCCTGGTCAGCCCCGAGCAACGGCTGGTGCTCTCCGACTGGAGCCTGGCCCACGCCGTCGGCACCGACGTCACCTCGACCCAGACAGTCGTCCAGCCCGACCTGTCCCTACCCCCCGAGATGCTCACCGGGGACACCTCCGTCGGCCGCTACACCGACGCCTGGTACCTGGGCTCCCTGCTGGTATGGATGCTCACCGGCCAGCCCGCGGACCCCCACGGACGGCCACCCGAAGGGCTGCCCCCCGGACCGGTCGGCCAACGCCTGGCCACGATCGCCCAGGGGCTGTGCTGGCCCGACCCTCACCAGCGCATGGGCCTGCCCGAGGCCGTCCAGCGGCTCACCCAGCCCGTCGACGTCCCCTGGGTGGTACCCGCGGCCAGACCCCCGAGCACCACAGCCGTCCGTCTGCCCGGGGAACCGCCACCGCCTGACGCCCCGTCGGCCCAGCCGGACCTTCCACCTCGCCCGCTCGCCCGCAAGAGCCACTCTCTGCGCACGACGATCACGACGATACTGCTCGGCCTCGCGACGCTGATCGTCGGCGTGGCCGTCGGCATCGCGTGGAACGTGTCGAGCAGAGACCAGCCGACGGCGACTCACCCTCCCAGCCCCAGCACCGACCCGCCCGACGAGCGCTACCTCTTCCCCTCCGACGAGCCGACCTACCCGCCCTTCACCGGCCTGAACACTCTGCTCATCGCATTCCCGCTGAACCCCGCCGACGACCGGCCAGAATGTACCCGGGTCGACCCTGCCGACTACGTGCCCGCCGGGGCGCAGGAGGTATACCGGTGCGCCTGGTCCGACCTCGACGTCACGCTCTACCTGAGCCGCTGGGAGGCCGGTTCCCAGGGCTTCGACACCTGGCGCGCGAGCACAGACGGCGAGACCGTGGGCGACTGGGGCATGATCGACTGGGACGAACCGCGCGGCAGCTATCTCGCCTGGGGCGAGGCCCCGCCGCGGCACTATGTCACCTGCTACAGAGACCTGCCTTTCTGCAAAGAGGTGCTGTATCCCACCCAGGCCGAACTGACCGTCGTCGAAGAACGCATCGGCGGCCTCGACGCCCACAATGCCGCTCTCATGGCCTCGTACTGGCCCGACGTCTCTGCTGTGGTCATCCTGCCCGAACCGGAGTAGACGGTCCGAGGGGGCTGCCGTGAACGTCCTGTGGTCTACAGTGCAGTCGTGCCTCCCGGTGTCGTTCTGTCGCAGTGGTTGCAGCACCGCGCCGGGACGGTCGTGGCGGGGTCGCTGGTCAGCCTGAGCCCTTCCGGGCTGCCGCGGGTCTCGAGCACGGTCGACTCCCACCGGCTGCGGGTGATGCTGCCCGTGTCGCACGGCGGGCAGGCCGCGGTCTGCATGGCTGTTCCTGACGGCTACGACCAGCCTCGGCTGGCGCTGCGGGTCCAGGCCGTGGCCTCGGGACGGGACAAGACCCGCCAGCTGGACCGTCTGGTCGCCACGCTCACCGTCGCCGAGGCCGCCCGGGCCGACCCGGCGACCTACCCCGCGGTGCTGCCCGTGCTGGAGTCGTTCACCCTGAGCCTGCCCAGCACTGAGCTCACCACCACCGGCGGCACCACCGGGCCCAGCGGACCGACCGAGCTGTGGTGCGACGTCATGGCCTGGTGCCCCACCAGCCTCGCCAGTACCGGCCCGGCCGACCGCGATCCCCGCACCGTGGCCACCCAGATCTTCCCCCTGCTGACCACCATGCAGGCCGTGCACGACAACCTCGGTATCGTCCACCGCGATATCACTCCGCACAATGTCCTGGTCGACCCCGCTGGCAGGCTGCTGCTGACCGACTGGGGCATCGCCCACACCGTCGCCGCGGACCGCACCTCGACCCACACCCAGATCGTCGGCAACCGCGGTTTCTCCCTTCCCCCGGAGATGCTCGCAGGCGAGACCACCGTCGGGCGCTACACCGACGCCTGGTACCTGGGTTCTCTGCTGGTCTGGATGCTCACCGGCGGAACCCCCGGCCCTGACGGCCGGCTGCCGCCCGACCTCCCGGGCGGACCGCTGGGCCAGCGCCTGGCCGCGATCGCCCAGGGGCTGTGCTGGCCCGACCCCCGCCAGCGCATGCCCCTGCCCGAGGCTGTCCGGCGGCTCACCCAGCCCCAGCCCACCGATACCGTCTGGGCACCCCCACCCGCAGCCGTCACCGCGCCGCACGCCCTCGGAGCCCTGGGACCCGACCCTGACCCACCGGCAGCGCCGCACCGTCGTCGGGTACTAGCCACGGTGCTGACCTGCATCGTCACGCTGGCCATCGGCGTCACCATCGGGGTGCTCTGGCCCACCGCGAACGACGACGCGGGCACCCCGACGACGTCACAGCCCCCGGACCCTGCGCCCGATCCGACCTACCCGCCGTTCTCCGGTCTGGCCACCGCGTTCACCGCCTTTCCGCTGGTCGAGGGCGACCCGCCGGACTGCTCTCAGGTCGACCCCGCCGACTACGTGCCAGCCGGGGCGCAGGAGGTGTTCCGGTGCGTGTGGTCCGATATCGACGCCGCCGTCGTATTCCTGAGCCGGTGGAAGACCAGCCCCCAGGGCGCCGACGCCTGGCGAAACCTCGACCAGAAGATCACAGAGACCGCCTGGTCACTGAGCGATAACCCCCAGAAAGCGCGCGGCCCCGATTTCTCCTGGACCACCGACGTGCAGCACTACGCCCAGTGCTACGTCGATCTGCCGTACTGCATAGAGATGCACTTCGTAGAGAACTCTGACTACGCCAAGCTGTACAACCGCATCGTATTCCTGAACTCCGAGCAGGCCGACAACATGGTCACCCGCTGGCCTGAGAGCATCGACACCTTCTCCACGGTCACCATCCCAGAACCGAGCTAGCAGACCGTCGCGTTCCGCACCATCACCTGGGGCCGACCGCAGGTGACTGGACATCCGGCCCTGAAGGGCCCGCAGGGTAGGGACTGTGGTAGCATCCCACCATGGGAATGACCAAGATGGACAAGCGTTCGATCTCGCTACCGCCGCAGATCGCGGCCGATATCGACGAACGGGTCGGCAAGGGCGGCTTCTCCGCCTATATCGCGGAGGCCGCCGCCGAGCAGCTGCGTCGTGACGCGCTGCACGACCTCAACGCCGAGCTCGCAGCTGAGCACGGACCAGTCGACCCCGCCGCGGTCGAAGCGCTCAGGGAACGGTTCGGCGGGTGAGACCAAGTCCCCGCTCGATACTGCTCGACGCCCAGGCACTCACTCTTCTGGCCCAGAAGGCAAAACTCGTCCATGCATGGACGACCTACGCCGAGTCGGTCTACGCCCGCCTGTACATCTCCTCGCTCACGCTCACTGAGACGACAGACGGGTCGCCGCGCGACGCCAACGTCCGCCGGGCCGTCAAGCTTCTGATCACCCGTCCGGTCACAGACGATATCGCCCTGCGGGCCGGAGCGCTGCGGGCGTCGACCACCAGGCGCAAGCCGCGGGACCTCACGGTGGGCGCCGTCGTCGCCGCGACCGCCCTCACCCTGCCCTCGCCCGTCGTCGTGCTCACCGGTGACCCGGACAATCTACGTCTGCTCCTGGCCGACACCCACGTCCTGGTCGAACCGGTCGGCTGAGCGCTCTTTCCGACTGGCGCCGCAGTCACCGCGACCCGAAGAACTGGACATCGGATGTACAAAAATTAGTGCATCGAGTGTACAGTTCTGAGTGTGACTGGCACCATCCGTCGTCCGGTCGGCGACGCTCTCCTGGCCCGGCAGGACGCCCCGGTGCTGATCCTCGAGGGGCCCCGCGCGGTCGGCAAGACGACTCTCGCCCACGTCCAGCTCGAACCGGCGGGCTACTCGTACACCACCCTGGCCGACCGGGCCACCCTGCGTTTCGCGACGCACGACCCTGAGGGCTGGCTGCGCCGCCTGCCCCGTCCCGCTGTCATCGACGAGGCCCAGTTGCTGCCCGACCTGCCCCTGGTTCTCAAGGAACAGGTCGACACGCTCGGCCGGGGCAACCACTACATCCTGACCGGGTCAGCGTCGATCGGCCGGACCGGTCTCGGCGGAGCCGATCCACTGGCGCGACGGGCCAGCCGGTTGACGATGCTGCCGCTGACAGCCTGGGAGGTCGCCGAGCTGCCCGGTTCCGTCGTCGACCTTCTCTTCGACGCCGATATCCGCCCTGTCACGCTCCCTGAGACCAGCGACGACGACCTGCTGGCCGACCTCGCCTACGGCGGTTTCCCGGCCTACACCCTGCAACGCGACCGGCTGACCCGACCCCGCCTGCGTGAACGTGTCGCGTCGGACACCCTCGCGGTCCTGTCGACCAGCGCCCTGCCCGATATGGCGGTCAACCCCACGATCGCGCTCGACACGCTCGACACGCTCGTCCGCTGCCCCGGCGCGACGTTCAACGCCAGCCGCCTGGCCCAGCTGCTCGACTTCGACAGACGGACCATCGACCGGTACATGGGCGTCTTCGGCCGTCTCTTCCTCCTGCACTGGCTGCCCAACCTCGCGACCGCACCGGCCAACCAGAGCCACACCCGGGCCAAGATCCACCCGGTGGACACCAGCCTGGCGGTCGAGGCCACCGAACGCGCCGGAGTCGACATCCTGGCGACCCGCGAGATATTCGGCCAGCTCCTGGAGAGCCACGTCACCAACCAGGTCCTGGCCGCCCGCGCCTGGGCCGAGCACACCACGACGGTCCACCACTGGCGCCAGGCCGGGACCCCGTTCTACGAGGTCGATATCGTCCTCGAGGCTTTCGGGGGCCGACGGATAGGTATCGAGGTCAAGGCCGCCTCTCGCGTCAACCCAGCCGACCTGAAAGGACTGCGCGCCCTGCGCGACCGCAAGGGCCTCGACCGCGGTTTCGTCGTCTACACCGGCACCGAAGTCCGCGAGCTGGACGACGCCATGTGGGCCCTGCCAGTCACCGCGTTCCGCACCACCACCTGGGCTGCACGCCAGTAGCGCACGGTCGCTACTCATCCCTGGCGGGGGCTCGTCGCCGATTCGAGACTTCTGTCGCCGGTTTCGAGAGTATTATTCCCTAACCCCACCCACAAGA
>WRMB01000076.1 GCA_009777345.1 Micrococcales bacterium
CGCGGTTGATGAACAGCACGGTGCCGATGGCGAGCGCGACGACCAGGATCCCGCCGAGGATCCCGACGAGGGCCTTCTTGTTCGTGGGTCTCTTCGGCGTGCTGGGGTCGTCGGGCTCCGCGGACAGGGCCGCAGGGCCTGGTGGGGCGGCCTGGGCACGGCCGTGGGCGGGGGCTGCGACCGGTGCGGTGGGCTGGTCGGGGGTCGTGGTGGTGGGCTGGGTTGCGCCGGGCTGGGCGGGTGGTCGCCGGGTCGGGGCTCCGGCGGCCGGTCCGGGTGCCGACGCCGGTGCTGGCGCCGGTGCGGGTGCGGGTGCGGGTGCGGTCTGGGGGTGCCGGGCGGCTCGTAGCTCTTGGGTCAGGCGGTACAGGCCTTCGGGGTCCAGGACGGCGGTGGGGGTCTTCAGGGCGCCGATGGCCACGGCCAGCTTGGGGTCGCCCAGGGGTGTGGCCAGGATCCCGGTGGCCTGGTGCAGGGTCCGGGACAGGGCCGGGGTGTAGGCGGTGCCGCCGGTCAGGTACAGCCCGGCCAGGTGGGTGGTGCCCGAGGCGGCCAGGGCCCGGACGGCCAGGGCCCCGGCCCGGGCCATGGGCTCGGCGACGAGGTGCTCGTACTCTTCGCGGGTGACCGTCAGGGAGGCCCTCAGCCCGGCCACGTCGACCGCGACCGGGGCGTTGGTGTGCTCGGACAGGTCCTGCTTGGCGGCGCGGACCATGTCGCGCAGGGTCAGGGCCGCGGCCAGGTTGGCCGGGTCGTCCAGCGCCGCCAGGACGTCGGTGCGGCCCGAGGCGGCCAGCTGGGCCTGGACCCAGCGGTACAGCAGGTCGTCCAGGTCGTTGCCGCCCAGCCGGTCGTCGCCGGTCTGGGCCACGACCAGCAGGTCCTTGCCCGGCGTCGGGTCGTCGGTGACCTGGAGCACCGCCACGTCGCAGGTCCCCCCGCCGGTGTCGACCACCGCCACCCGCGCCCCCGGCGGCAGCGACCCCGGCGCCACGTAGGCGTGCAGCGCCGCGATCGGCTCGGGCAGCAGCCGCACGCAGTCGGTCGGGAACCCGGCCAGCCGGGCCGCCTCCCGCAGCGCCTCCAGACGGCTGCGCCCCCAGTCCACCGGGTGGGTCAGCACCAGCCGGTCCGGCGCCCCGCCCCCCGCGGCGCGCACCGCCCGGTCCCGCACCGCCCCCAGCACCTGGGCGGCCAGCACCGCCGGGTCGACCAGCCGGTCGCCCAGCACCACCGGCTCCTGGCCCAGCCGGGCCTTGGGCGAGCCCACGAACGCCTCCGGGTGGGTCCACCGGGCGTTCAGCGCCGCCTGCCCCACCCGCCAGCGCCCCTCGGTCAGCACCACCGCCGACGGCATCGTGTCACCGGCCGGCTCCAGCTTGACCTTCTCCACCCGGCCGTCGGCCAGCCGCACCGCCGCCCCGGTGTTCACCGTCCCGAAGTCCACCGCCAAGATCCAGCCCGGCATACCCAGCCCTTCCTGATCGACCGCTGTTACGTACCATACGGGCAGATCGTCCCGCCGACGGCCAGAACCGTGTTCAGATCCTGATACACGCCGCCAGGCCCACCCCCGCCCGTCCCAGTTCGAGGGTTCCACGCCGATCAGATGGTTAGAGCCTGTTGCAGAATCCAGGCTGAAAGCCTGGTCGACGGCCCCTGCAGCAGAGCACGGTGAGACAGCAGGGAGGACGGTGAGGACAGGTTCCTACAGTCCTCCTACCTCGCCCCCTGTCGATGGTCAGCCGATAAGAGAGTTCCGGTTCGTGGGTTCCACGCCGTTCCACCGTTTTGAAACAGTGGAACGGCGTGGAGCCCTCGAACTGGGGTACCCTTATCGGCCTGCCGTTGCGGGGTGCTGCATTTCGCACCAAGGCAGGGACTAGCCTGTGTGCGGGCCGACCTCCGGCACGCTGGTCGCGTCCAGCCGTCCCCCGGCATCGACGAACGCCCAGGCGGCGGCGCACGCCGTCCGCAGCAGGTCCAGGTCGTCCGGACCGGTCAGCTCCAGTGCCCCGGTGTCACCGTCGCGGCGCACCCGGGCGGCTCCGGAGCCGCAGCGCCACCAACCGTCGGTCTGGTGCGGCACCGGGTGCGTCATGTGCAGGGACCGCAGGTCGGCGCCGAGGAAGGACGGGCGCAGCGCTGGCGGGGCGAGCACGGCGTCGCGACCGGACGACACCCCGGTCAGCACGTGCAGACCGGGGTAGCCGCCCGCGCGGGCTCCGGCCAGGTCGGTGTCCAGCCGGTCGCCGACCACCAGCGGGCGCGACGCCCCGGTGCGTCGCTGGCCGGTCCGGTACATCATCGGCGACGGTTTGCCGCAGCTGTCGGGACGCACCCCGGTCGCGGTGACCACCGCGGCGACCAGCGCCCCGTTGCCCGGGGCGTAGCCGCGCACCGTCGGCAGGGAACCGTCGAGGTTGGACGCGACGTACCAAGCGCCGCCCGCCACCGCGTACGCCGCCTCCGCCAGCTGGTGCCAGCCGACCTCGGGTCCGAAGCCCTGCACCACGGCCTGCGGGTGGTCGTCAGCCGAGCCGACGACCAGCAGCCCCTGGTCGCGCACCGCGTCGCGCAGCGCGTCGGCACCGACCACCAGCACCGTCGCCCCCGGGTCCAGCCGCTCGCGCAGCCTGCTCGCCGCGACCTGGGCAGCCGTGAGCACCTCGTCCGGTACCGTCAGGATGCCCAGCCCGGTCAGCTGGTCGGCGACGACGTCCGGAGACCGGGAGGCATTGTTCGTGACGAACAGCACCCGCATCCCCGCGTCCCTGGCCCCGGTGAGCGCCTCGGCGGCACCGTCGACCGGCAGGTGGCCGCGGTACGTCACCCCGTCCAGGTCGACCAGCGCCAGGTCGAACCGCTCGACCAGCGGGACGTCGCTGACCTCCAGCCCGGTCACTCGTCCGCCTGGACGCAGACGGTCTCGGCTGGTGCCACAGCCGTGGCTCCAGGGTGGTCCTCACCGCGCTCGTCACTCCCCGACGCGCTCTCCGCACCGACGCCGCTGCACGGAACCTCTCGCGCTGTGGGCCCACTCCCAGCCACCTCGACCGGACGAACGGTCTCGTCCGCTGGCGCTGACTGGGTGCCGTCCTCGTCATCCTCGACCGGACTGCTCTCGCTCGCCGCTGGGCTCGTGCGGGAGCCTGGCTCGCCCTGGTCCGTCGCCGGTTCGCCCCCGGTGGAGCCGGGAGTCTCGTCGTCCGGTGCCGGGCTGTTCCCGACGACCTGGTCCAGGTCGTCCTCAGCCTGGTGGACCTCGGCCTCGGCCTCCTCGTCCTCGGTGAGGTCGTACACGACGATGTCGTCGTCGACCACCGGGCTGTTCCCGGCGGCCCGGTCCAGGTCGTCCTCAGCCTGGTGGACCTCGGCCTCGGCCTCCTCGTCCTCGGTGAGGTCGTACACGACGATGTCGTCGTCGACCACCGGGCTGTTCCCGGCGGCCCGGTCCAGGTCGTCCTCGGTGTATCCGGCGAGCTCGGCAGCGGCCTCGTCGGCTCGTCCGGCAGCCTCCAGGGCGACGGCCCGGGCCTGGGCGACACGCACCGCGAGCAGCCCGGTAGCCTGTCGCACCGCCGCCTGGTCGAGCGCCGCGACGGCCGCGTCGGGCTGGTCCAGGTCCAGCCGGGCGCCGCTGACGACGATCGCCAACTCGACCGTCGCGTCGAACGGCAGGGTCGGCACGTCCGGGTCGCTGGCCAGCGCCACCGCACGTTCAGGACGTCCCAGACCACGTTCGCAGTCGGCCATCACCGCCAGGTGCTCCGCCGACCCGGAGATCCGCCGCACCGTGCGCAGCTCGCGCAGCGCCTCGGCATGCCGACCAGTCCGGTAGGCGGCCAGACCCGCCGCCTCGCGCACCACGTCCACCCGTCCGCCGCGCCGCACCGCCGCCTGGGCGTGCTGGTAGGCCCGCTCCGGGTCGAGGTCCAGCAGCCGCCCGGCCATGACCAGGTGGCATCCCACAACCTCCGCGTTCTCCTTGCTCAGGGTCCGCAGGCGCGCCCGCACCTCCCGGTGCAGCTCGGCCCAGGTCACGTCTTCGGGCAGCTCCGGTTCGGCCGGACGCTCGAGCCGGTCCCGGTCTGGGCGCTCCGACCACCTGGCCTCCTGAGACCCCCGTTCTGAGGACTCCCGCCAGCCGGGCCTTCCCCCGCTCCGGCGGTCCTCCTCACGTCCGTCCCGGTCCCGCCGTGCACCGTCCCGCCGGTCGCGCTGCGGGTTGTCGCGCTCGTCACGCCGGTCCCGCCAGCCACCATCGCGGCCACTGTGCGGCCGATCGTCGCGCTCGTCACGCCGGTCCCGCCAGCCACCATCGCGGCCACTGTGCGGCCGATCGTCGCGCTCGTCACGCCGGTCCCGCCAGGCACCGCGCCCGCGGGACGGACCGCTGCGGCTGTCCCGCCGGTCCTCGTACCCACCGCGCCGCGCACCGTCGCGCTCGTCACGCCGGTCGGCATCGCGCCCGTCCCGCTCGTCGCGCCAGCTACCACCGCGACCACCGTGCGGCCGATCGTCGCGCTCGTCACGCCGGTCCCGCCAGGTCTCCTGTCCTCGACCTTTGGGCCGACCGTCCTGCTGGGGCCTCTCGTCCCGCCGGTCCCGCGCGCCCCGGTCGTCCCACCGTCTCTGGGATTCGTGGTCTGGACGCTCCGGTCGGCCGCCCCGCCGCTGCCCGCCCGGTCGGCCACGTACGTCATGGTCACGACGGCTCTGTGGACCGCGGTCGCCCCAGCGCCGAGGTGACTCGCCGTCGCGCTCACGGGCCGCGCTGTCGTACTGGCGGCGCGGTCGGTCGTCCCTCGCACGGTCGCTGCGCCGGTCGTCACGTCCACCGCTCGGCCAGGACGACCGGTCGTCGGTGCGGTCGTGCCGTGCTGCTCCGTGACCGGAACCTCCACCTGCGGGTCCGCGCCTCTGGCTCCGGCCGTCGTCCCACCGCGGACGGCTGTCTCCACGACTGTCGGACCGTCCACGACCGTTGCCCTCGAACCGCTGTCCCGCCCCGGCACCACGCGCAGCCGAACCGCGGTCGTCGCCATCGCGCGACGCACCGTCCCTGTCTCTGCCCCAGCCTCCAGCGCCTCGCCGCGCACCGCCCGCCTGTCGGTCTCGTCCACCCCGGCCGAACCGCTCCTGCCCTCCGCCACTGCCGCGCTCACCAGACCAACCTTCGCGACGTTCGGGCTGCCCCTGAGCACGGTCCCCACCGTCGCGCTCTGCCGACCGCCCCGTGCCCCGTGGGCCCGTCCGGCCTGCACCTCTGCCACGACCCCACTCGGTGTCGCCCCGCTCGGACGGTCCTGACCGGCCGCCTTGCCGATTCGGCCTGCCTCGGGCCGGCTTCTTCGACCGCTGAGAGTCGCCCGAGCGCCAACCTGACCGGCCACCCGTTCGCCCGTCCGTCTTGTCCCGTCGCTCGTCGGGATCGCCACCAGGTGCTACGTGCTCCACGCTCTGTCTCCTTCGGTCCGACCCCAGTCTCCCAGACCGGGCTCCCCGCGCAGGACCAGTCCAGCGACCACCCGCGCCAGAAGAAGCCCACTCACGCCCCGACCGTAACCCAAAGGACAACGCACACCCCGCCCAGCTTCGACGGCGAGGACCCGCCCGTCGCACCTCAGCGTCCGGAAGGTGCACGACCCTGGCCCTGCGGGTTTCGCGCCGAGGCACGACCGCGCCGGGTCGGTTCGTCCATGGATCACTGAGTCGTCCAGAGGAGTGGACGGCTCTGTGGTCTGTGGGCGACCTGGCGGGCTGGGTCTGTGGACGGCCTGGTGGGTTGGGGGTCGGGGTGTGGGTTGGGGTTGGGTGTGCGAAGGCCCCTCACCGGTGGTGGGGGGCCTTCGTGGGGGGTGTTCGGCGGTGTCCTACTCTCCCGCACCCTGGCGGGTGCAGTACCATCGGCGCTGGCAGGCTTAGCTTCCGGGTTCGGGATGGGTCCGGGCGTCTCTCTGCCGCTGTGGCCGCCGTAGCTCTGTGGGGTTGTGACCACCCGTTCTTGGGGGTGTCTGGGTGGTTGTCCCAGGACCGTACAGTGGACGCTCGCGCTCGTTCTTCGGGTGGTGTGTGTGTAGCTGTCGGCTGATTAGTACCGGTCGGCTCCGACGGTCGTTGGTCCCGTCTTCCACGTCCGGCCTATCGACCCAGTGTTCTGCTGGGAGCCTTCCACCCTTGGGTGCGCAGACCTTGTCTTGGAGCGGGCTTCCCGCTTAGATGCTTTCAGCGGTTATCCCTTCCGGACGTAGCCAACCAGCGGTGCCCCTGGCGGGACAGCTGGCACACCAGAGGTCCGTCCGTCCCGGTCCTCTCGTACTAGGGACAGCCCTCCTCAGGTCTGCTGCGCGCGCAGCGGATAGGGACCGAACTGTCTCACGACGTTCTAAACCCAGCTCGCGTACCGCTTTAATGGGCGAACAGCCCAACCCTTGGGACCTGCTCCAGCCCCAGGATGCGACGAGCCGACATCGAGGTGCCAAACCATGCCGTCGATATGGACTCTTGGGCAAGATCAGCCTGTTATCCCCGGGGTACCTTTTATCCGTTGAGCGACCACGCTTCCACGTGCCATGGCCGGGTCACTAGCTCCGACTTTCGTCCCTGCTCGACTTGTGGGTCTCACAGTCAAGCCCCCTTGTGCGCTTGCACTCGCCACCTGGTTGCCGACCAGGCTGAGGGGACCTTTGAGCGCCTCCGTTACCTTTTAGGAGGCAACCGCCCCAGTTAAACTACCCACCAGGCACTGTCCCTGGCCCGGATGACGGGCCGAGGTTAGACGTCCGGTACGGCCAGAGTGGTATTTCAAGGTCGACTCCGCCCCCACTGGCGTGGGGGGTTCACGGTCTCCCACCTATCCTACACAAGCCGCACCGGGCACCAATACCAAGCTGTAGTGAAGGTCCCGGGGTCTTTCCGTCCTGCTGCGCGTAACGAGCATCTTTACTCGTACTGCAATTTCGCCGGGCTCGTGGTGGAGACAGCGGAGAAGTCGTTACGCCATTCGTGCAGGTCGGAACTTACCCGACAAGGAATTTCGCTACCTTAGGATGGTTATAGTTACCACCGCCGTTTACCGGGGCTTGAGCTCTGGGCTTCGCCACACGAGGTGGCTGACCCGTCCCCTTAACCTTCCGGCACCGGGCAGGCGTCAGTCCGTATACAGCGTCTTGCGACTTCGCACGGACCTGTGTTTTTAGTAAACAGTCGCTTCTCCCTGGTCTCTGCGGCCCTCCACGCTCCCCGCCGCTAGGGCGGCTCACGTCTCAGGCCCCCCTTCTCCCGAAGTTACGGGGGCATTTTGCCGAGTTCCTTCACCACGATTCGCCCGATCGCCTCGGTATCCTCTACCTGACCACCTGGGTCGGTTATGGGTACGGGCGGCGAAGTCCCTCGCGCCGAGGCTTTTCTAGGCAGCACAGGATCACCCGTCTCCCGCGTTCGCGGTCGCTGTCGGCCCTCGGACCGGTGCACGGCGGATTTGCCTGCCGTGCGTCCTGCGGCCTTGGACGTGGTCTACCATCGCCACGCCGGGCTACCACTCTGCGTCACCCCTGTGCGCTTGGCTACTGCCGGCTCGGGTCCCGCGCCCGCCGGCCCGGTACCACCGTAAAGGTGGCGGTGGGACGGCGGGGACGGTCAGCATCACCGGTCTCGCCATGGTCGGTACTACGCCGGTAGCAGAATATCAGCTGCTTGTCCATCGACTACGCCTGTCGGCCTCGCCTTAGGTCCCGACTAACCCAGGGCGGATTAACCTGGCCCTGGAACCCTTGGTCTTCCGGCGCACGGGTTTCTCACCCGTGTCTCGCTACTCATGCCTGCATTCTCGCTCGTGCGGGCTCCACCGCTGGGTCACCCCGCGGCTTCGCCGCCCGCACGACGCTCCCCTACCCACCCGCGCACCTGAGCCCCGGAGGGCTAGGACGACGCGCGGGTGCCACGGCTTCGGCGGTACGCTTGAGCCCCGCTGAATTGTCGGCGCGGAACCACTTGACCAGTGAGCTATTACGCACTCTTTCAAGGGTGGCTGCTTCTAAGCCAACCTCCTGGTTGTCGCTGCAGCTCCACATCCTTTCCCACTTAGCGTACGCTTGGGGGCCTTAGCCGGTGGTCTGGGCTGTTTCCCTCTCGACCGCGGAGCTTATCCCCCGCGGTCTCACTGCCGCGCTGCGCTTGCCGGCATTCGGAGTTTGGCTAACGTCAGTAACCTGGTAGGGCCCATCGGCTATCCAGTAGCTCTACCTCCGGCAAGGAACACGCGACGCTGCACCTAAATGCATTTCGGGGAGAACCAGCTATCACGAGGTCTGATTGGCCTTTCACCCCTAGCCACAGGTCATCCCCCAGGTTTTCAACCCTGGTGGGTTCGGGCCTCCACGCGGTCTTACCCGCGCTTCACCCTGCCCATGGCTAGATCACCTCGCTTCGGGTCTAGAGCACGCGACTGAGATCGCCCTGTTCGGACTCGCTCTCGCTACGGCTACCCCGCTACGGGTTAACCTCGCCACGCACCGCTAACTCGCAGGCTCATTCTTCAAAAGGCACGCCGTCACCCCAGCGAAGGGGGCTCCGACGGGTTGTGGGCACACGGTTTCAGGTACTCTTTCACTCCCCTCCCGGGGTACTTTTCACCATTCCCTCACGGTACTCGTCCGCTATCGGTCACCAGGTAGTATTCAGGCTTACGCAGTGGTCTGCGCAGATTCACTCCAGGTTTCTCGGGCCCGGAGCTACTCGGGATCCCCACCAGCAGGCCGCGGTGTTTCGCCTACGGGGCTGCCACCCTCTGCGGCAGGCCATTCAAGACCTCTCGGCTACACCACGGCTTTCTCACTGCTCACCAGCCCGGCAGGGCTGGTAGGCGGGTCCCACGACCCCGCACGCGCAACGCCTGCCGGCTTTAGCACGCGCACGGTTTAGCCTCCTCCGCTTTCGCTCGCCACTACTCACGGAATATCTTCTCCTGCCGGTACTGAGATGTTTCACTTCCCGGCGTTCCCTCCCGCACCCTATGCATTCAGGTACGGGTAGCACCGCACGACCGGTGCTGGGTTCCCCCATTCGGACACCCTCGGATCACGGTTCGCTTGCCAACTCCCCGAGGATTATCGCAGGCTGCTACGTCCTTCTTCGGCTCCTGGTGCCAAGGCATCCACCCTGTGCCCTTCATGAGCTTCACACAACAAAATACTTCAGACCAAAGAACAAAGATGCTCGCGTCCACTGTACAGTTCTCGAACAACCACCCCACGACCGCCGGCACCACCCGCCAGCACCCACCGCCAGCCCACCAAGGAGCAGGAGGAGGACCGGTACGGGAGACCGGTGGTCCAGGACCAGAGACCCACCCTCGCGGGCGTTGCCTCAGGACCCAACAGCGTGCCAAGACCCCCACCACCCGGTACAGGACCGGGACGGCGAGGAAGACGGCCGACGTTCCACCCAGGGCCGCCCTGCGCACGGTCGGCGCAGCCAACGGCCCTCGCAGGGGCTGGACCACCAGGCCCGCAGCCCGCCACGAACGGCGGGCCGCCTCGCGGCCGGCGGTCGAGGCTCCTTAGAAAGGAGGTGATCCAGCCGCACCTTCCGGTACGGCTACCTTGTTACGACTTAGTCCTAATCGCCGGTCCCACCTTCGACCGCTCCCCCCCTCACGGGTTGGGCCACGGGCTTCGGGTGTTACCGACTTTCATGACTTGACGGGCGGTGTGTACAAGGCCCGGGAACGTATTCACCGCAGCGTTGCTGATCTGCGATTACTAGCGACTCCGACTTCACGGGGTCGAGTTGCAGACCCCGATCCGAACTGAGACCGGCTTTTTCCGATTCGCTCCACCTCGCGGTATCGCAGCGGTCTGTACCGGCCATTGTAGCATGCGTGAAGCCCAAGACATAAGGGGCATGATGATTTGACGTCGTCCCCACCTTCCTCCGAGTTGACCCCGGCAGTCTCCCATGAGTCCCCACCACTACGCGCTGGCAACATGGGACGAGGGTTGCGCTCGTTGCGGGACTTAACCCAACATCTCACGACACGAGCTGACGACAACCATGCACCACCTGTGCACCGACCCGAAGGAACCACCGTCTCCGGCAGCGTCCGGCGCATGTCAAGCCTTGGTAAGGTTCTTCGCGTTGCATCGAATTAATCCGCATGCTCCGCCGCTTGTGCGGGCCCCCGTCAATTTCTTTGAGTTTTAGCCTTGCGGCCGTACTCCCCAGGCGGGGCACTTAATGCGTTTGCTGCGGCACGGGACCCGTGGAATGGACCCCACACCTAGTGCCCAACGTTTACGGCATGGACTACCAGGGTATCTAATCCTGTTCGCTCCCCATGCTTTCGCTCCTCAGCGTCAGTTGCGGCCCAGTGACCTGCCTTCGCCATCGGTGTTCCTCCTGATATCTGCGCATTCCACCGCTACACCAGGAATTCCGGTCACCCCTACCGCACTCTAGCCCGCCCGTACCCACCGCAAGCCCCAGGTTGAGCCTGAGGATTTCACGACAGACGCGACGGGCCGCCTACGAGCCCTTTACGCCCAATAATTCCGGACAACGCTTGCGCCCTACGTATTACCGCGGCTGCTGGCACGTAGTTAGCCGGCGCTTCTTCTCCGAGTACCGTCACCTCACGGCTTCTTCCTCGTCGAAAGCGGTTTACAACCCGAAGGCCGTCGTCCCGCACGCGGCGTCGCTGCATCAGGCTTGCGCCCATTGTGCAATATTCCCCACTGCTGCCTCCCGTAGGAGTCTGGGCCGTGTCTCAGTCCCAGTGTGGCCGGTCACCCTCTCAGGCCGGCTACCCGTCAGAGCCTCGGTAGGCCACTACCCCACCGACAAGCTGATAGGCCGCGAGCCCATCCCCGTCCGAAAAACTTTCCACCACCCACCATGCAGCAGGCAGTGCATATCCGGTATTAGCCGCAGTTTCCCACGGTTGTCCCGAAGACGAGGGCAGGTTGCTCACGTGTTACTCACCCGTTCGCCACTCATCCCCCCAGCAAGCTGAGGTTCAGCGTTCGACTTGCATGTGTTAAGCACGCCGCCAGCGTTCGTCCTGAGCCAGAATCAAACTCTCCGTCAACAAACGACAAACAGAACGATCCGGCATCAAAAACACCGCACCACCCGGGGGCGGGCAGCACGGCCAATCGACACCAAACAAAAATTGGCATCGACCATCAATATCTCGACACACTGTTGAGTTCTCAAACAACGCACGCAC
>WRMB01000077.1 GCA_009777345.1 Micrococcales bacterium
TTCGTACTGGCTGGTCTTCCGTCTGGTACGGGTTTTCGTGAGTGGCCGGGTCTGCAGACCCGGCCACTCACGAAAACCCGTACCAGACCTCGGCCCCCGCTGGGGCTGACGGGTCGGGTCGTCCGGTCGATCCCGACTACAGTGCTGGTGTGCTTCCGGGTGATGCGTTGTCACAGTGGCTACAGCAGCAGCACACCTCGGTGGTCCGCGGTTCGGTGGTCTGCCTGGCCCCCTCGGGTCTGCCGCAGGTCTCCAGCACGCTGGACTCGCACCCGGTCCAGGTTCTGCTGCCGGTGCTGCGCGGCGGGCAGGCAGCCGTCGCCCGGGCGGTGGTCTACGGCACCGACACTCCCGAGCTGGCCCTGCGGGTCCAGGCCGTCTCGTCCCAGGCCGAACGCGTCCGGCAGATGGAACGTCTGGTGACCATGCTCACCGTGGCCGAGGCCACCCGCGCCGACCCGGCCCGCTACCCGGCGGTGCTGCCGGTGCTGGAGTCGTTCGTCGTCACCCTGCCCGGGAACCAGCTGCAGATGCCCGACCCCACCGACCAGTACGAGCTGTGGTGCGACGTCATGCCGTGGTGCCGCACCAGCCTGACCCACTCCCGCCACGACGTTCTGGCCGCCGGGCCGTCGACGGCGGTCGCCCGGCTGCTGCCCCTGGTACGCACCGTGCAGGCAGTGCACGAGCACCTGAACGTCGTGCACCGCGACATCACCCCGAACAACGTCCTGCTCGACTCCGCAGTCCGTACTCCGGCGCGGCTGCTGCTGGCCGACTGGGGTATCGCGCACACCGTGACTGCCGGGCAGACCTCCACCCGCACCGAGCTGGTCGGCAACCGCGGGTTCTCCCTGCCGCCGGAGATGCTGGTCGGCAATCAGGCCGTCGGCCTCTACACCGACGCCTGGTACCTCGGTTCGCTGCTGGTCTGGTTGTTCACCGGTCAGCCACCCGGCCCGCAGCACGGCGCCGACCTGCTGCCCGGCGGGCTGCCCGGCGGTCGAGCCGGTGCCGAGCTGGACCAGGTGGTCCGCGGTCTGTGCGCCGTCGACCCAGGTCAGCGTATACCGGTGGCCGAAGCCGCACACCGGCTGGACCGGCTGCAGCACGCCGGACCGACCGACTGGGGACCGCCTACAGCCCCAGCCCGGCAACCCAGCCTCACGACGCTCGTGGACAGCCCAGCCAGCCCACCCCAGACCACCCGACCGCGGCGCCGCGCCTGGTGGCCAGTCGGGGTAGCGGTCGGCCTCGTGGTGGTCGCTGCGGTGGTCATGACGGTGTGGCGCATCACCCATCCCGCACCGGACGCCGCAGACGTCGCCGCGCCCTCCGCCAGCCCGTCGTGCTGGGACGACATGCCAGCCGGACGCTGTCCCGATATCGACCCGACAGAGCTCTTGGGCGCGTTCCCGGTCAAGCCCGAGGTGGAACCGCCGGACTGCGAGGAGTTGGACGTCGACTACGAGGCTGACCCAGACGATCCCACCCCCAGCTGGCTGCTTTCGTGCAACTGGACGCAGGAGACGGGAGACGAAAGCGTGGCGCTGTCCTTGTGGTGGCACCGAGACAGTGAGGCGGTAGCCGAGCACTATCGCATCCACGACATGTACGAGAACGCTGCAGCCGCACCACCGTTCCCCGACGGTCCGGACGGGCCGGTGTATTTCAGGCCGCAGGCGCCGGAAAACTTTCGTACGTCCGACTATGATGTTTCCGCCGCGTACTGCTACGCCGAGCTGCCGGTCTGCATGGAAACCTGGGGCGAGCCGGACATGATCGCACAGACCCTGACCCGCTTCACCAGCCTGACCAACCGCGAGGCCCGCGGGCTGGCCGCGGCCTACTCGGGCAGCCGGCAGTCGAGCGGACCGGTCGCCCAGGAGTCCGGAACCCCTGACCGCGGCACCATCGATATCGACCGGTGGGTTGATGAGTACGTGGCTGCGGCCGATCAGATCACGACGGGGCACATCGTCGTCGTCCAAGAGATTGTCACCGGCGGCTGGACGGGAACCAGCCGCCTGGAGGTCGACATGAGCGGCACCGACCGGTACTGCGCAGTGGAGACTCGAGGCATGTCAGTGGTTGTGGTTATTGTCGACGACACCGCCTATGTCCTCCGGGCAGGGTCCGACTGGGAGGAGATGCCCCGCCGTCTGCTGAGCACCCGAGAGATCCACCTGAACCCGGCCGCGACTGTCGCACTGCAACGGACAGCCATCACCAAGGTCGAGCGGGTCGGCAGCGAAGAGGTCGGCGGCGTCCAGACCGACCACTATGTCATCACCTACGACACGGCTAAAAGAACCGATGTACTTTTCGATATTTCCAGAGATACTATCTTGATGGGTGACACCATAACGGCCGACGTCTGGCTGGACGCACAGATGCGGCCGATCAGGTACCGCTCCACCCTCATGATGAGGAAGGACATGGCCTCGGGCAGGGTGGTCCAAGAAGCGGTCTACTCCGACTACGGCAAACCCGTCACCATCGAAGCACCCATCTAGGGGACTGGACATCCCGTTGCGAAACGCGAAACGACCGTCAGTCGCCGAAGGGGCCGACCCGGACCACCGAGCGCGGACGGGAGGCCAGGTCGGCCGCCAGGTCCTGGACCTGGGCGGCGGTGACCGCGCGGACGCGTTCTAGGGACTCGTCCACGCTGAGCAGCTCGCCGGTGACCAGCTCGGCCTTGCCCAGACGGGTCATCCGGGAACCGGAGTCTTCCAGGCCCAGCACCAGTCCGCCAGACAGCTGGCCGACGGCCCGGGCCAGCTCCGTAGCGGGCATCGGCTCCTCGGCCATCCGCTGCCACTGGGCGACCAGCAGCGCCGTGACCTCGTCGACCTTGGCCGGGGTGCACCCGGCGTAGAGGCCGAACAGGCCGGCGTCGGCGTGACCGGCGGCGAACGAATAGGTCGAGTAGGCCAGGCCGCGCTTCTCCCTGATCTCCTGGAACAGCCGTGACGACATGCCACCGCCGAGTGCGGTGTTGAGCACCAGCAGCGCGAACCGTCGTTCGTCGGTCGCGGTCAGCCCGGTCCCCCCGACGACGACGTTGGCCTGCTCGGTCGGGCGGCGGAGCGTCAGCTCGGTGCCGTGCTTCGGCAGTCTGGTGGTCGCCGCAGTGTCCCGGCGCGGCGCCGGGGCCTGGTCGGGGTCGCAGTGCCACCCGCCGACGGTCAGGGCCCGGCCGACCTGGTCGACCAGGACGTCGTGGTCCACCCCACCGGCCGCGGTGACGACGAGCGTGTCGGGGCGGTAGTGGTCGCGGTAGTGCGCGACGACGGCGTCGCGCGGCACGGCCCGGATGGTCGCCGGGGTGCCGCCGATGGGCCGACCCAGCGGGTGGTGGCCGAGCACGGCGGTGGCGAACTGTTCGTGGACGACGTCGGACGGGTCGTCGTCGTTCATCGCGAGCTCTTCGAGGATCACCCCGCGCTCGAGCTCGAACTCAGGTGCGGCGATGGTGGCGCGGGTCACCATATCGGTGATGACCTCGGTGGCCATGGTCAGGTCGCTGTCCAGCACCCGGGCGTAGTAGCAGGTGTACTCCTTGCCGGTGGCGGCGTTGGCCTCCCCGCCGACAGCGTCGAACGACTCGGCGATCTGCTGGGCGGTGCGGGTCGTGGTGCCTTTGAACAGCAGGTGCTCCAGGAAGTGCGTCGACCCGTGGTGACCGTCTTCCTCGTCGCGGGATCCGACGCCGACCCACGCCCCGACGCTGACCGAACGCATCCCGGGGACCTGTTCGGTGAGCACCCGCACCCCGCCGGGCAGCACCGAGCGGCGCACCAGGGTCGGGGCGGAAACCAGGCTCGTCGCACCCGGCTGACCGGGTGCGACGAGCGGTAGGTCCAGCGGCACGTCAGGCGTCAGCGGGTGCGTCGGCTGCCGCGTCGGCCTCGGAGGCAGCCTCGGCCGGCTTGGCGTCCTCGTCCGTGACCGCGACGAGCGAGAGCTTGCCGCGCGGGTCGATCTCGCCGATCTCGACCTGGACCTTCTGGCCGATGCTGAGCACGTCGTCGACGTTCTCGACCCGCTTGCCGCCGATGAGCTTGCGGATCTGGGAGACGTGCAGCAGCCCGTCCTTGCCCGGCGACAGCGAGACGAAGGCACCGAAGGTCGTGGTCTTCACGACGGTCCCGACGAACCGTTCGCCAACTTCCGGCATGTGCGGGTTGGCGATGGCGTTGATCGCAGCCCGCGCCGCCTCGGCCGACGGGCCGTCGGTGGCGCCGATGTACACCGTGCCGTCGTCCTCGATGGTGATATCGGCCCCGGTCTCTTCCTGGATCTGGTTGATCATCTTGCCCTTGGGGCCGATGACCTCGCCGATCTTGTCCACCGGCACCCGCACCGAGATGACGCGCGGCGCGAACGGGCTGAGCTCGTCGGGCGTGTCGATGGCCTCGGCGATGACGTCGAGGATGGCCAGCCGGGCCTCCTTGGCCTGGGTCAGCGCCCCGGCCAGCACCGAGGCGGGAATACCGTCGAGCTTGGTGTCCAGCTGGATCGCGGTGACGAAGTCCCGCGTCCCGGCGACCTTGAAGTCCATATCACCGAAAGCGTCCTCGGCCCCGAGGATATCGGTCAGCGCCGCGTACCGGGTCTGGCCGTCCACGGTGTCGGAGACCAGGCCCATCGCGATGCCCGCCACCGGGGCGCGCAGCGGCACACCGGCGTTGAGCAGCGACAGCGTCGAAGCGCACACCGACCCCATGGACGTGGAACCGTTGGACCCCAGCGCCTCGGAAACCTGACGGATGGCGTACGGGAAGTCCTCGCGGGACGGCAGCACCGGCACCAGGGCCCGTTCGGCCAGCGCGCCGTGGCCGATCTCGCGGCGCTTCGGTGACCCGACCCGACCGGTCTCACCGGTGGAGTACGGCGGGAAGTTGTAGTGGTGCATGTACCGCTTGCGGTCGACCGGCGACAGCGTGTCCAGCTGCTGCTCCATGCGCAGCATGTTCAGCGTGGTCACGCCCATGATCTGGGTCTCGCCGCGCTCGAAGATGGCCGAGCCGTGGGCCCGGGGCAGCACCTCGACCTCGGCGGAAAGAGTGCGGATATCGCGCAGCCCCCGTCCGTCGATGCGGAACCCGTCGGTCAGGATGCGCTGCCGGATGAGCTTCTTCTGCACCGCCCGGTAGGCGGCGGAGATCTCCTTGTCGCGGCCTTCGAAAGCCCCGGCGTCGGAAGCGGTCAGCTCGCTCAGTATCTCGGTCTTGATGGCGTCCAGCCGGGCCTCGCGGTCCTGCTTGTCGGCGATGGACAGGGCCTCGCCCAGCCGTCCGGCGGCCGCCTGCTCGACGGCGTCGAGGGCGTCCGGCTGGTAGTCGGGGAACAGCGGGAGCTCCCGGGTCTGGTTGGCGGCCTTGGCCGCGACCTGGGCCTGCGCTTCGCACAGCACCCGCAGGAACGGCTTGGCGGCCTCCAGTCCGGCGGCGACGACGTCCTCGGTGGGCTTGGTGCCACCGGCCAGCAGCAGGTTCCAGGTGTTGTCCGGGGCCTCGGCCTCGATCATGGCGATGGCTACGTCGCTGCCACCGTCGGCGGTGGTGACCACCCGCCCGGCGACGACCATGTCGAACGTCGCCCGCTCGCGTTGCGAGTAGCGCGGGAAGGCCACCCACTGCCCGTCGACCAGGGCGATCCGGGTCGCGGCGACCGGACCGGAGAAGGGCAGGCCGGACAGCTGGGTGGAGATCGACGCGGCGTTGATGGCCAGCACGTCGTAGGCGTCGTCGGGGTGCACCGACAGCACGGTGACCACGACCTGCACCTCGTTGCGCACCCCTTTGACGAACAACGGCCGCAGCGGCCGGTCGATGAGCCGGCAGGCCAGGATCGCCTCGGTGGACGGGCGACCTTCCCGGCGGAAGAACGAGCCGGGGATCTTGCCCGCGGCGTAAGCCCGCTCTTCGACGTCCACGGTCAGCGGGAAGAAGTCGAACTGGTCCTTGGGGTGCTTGCCGACCGTGGTGGCCGACAGCAGCATGGTGTCCTCGTCGAGGTAGGCGACGGCCGACCCGGCGGCCTGCCTGGCCAGACGGCCGGTCTCGAAGCGGACGGTACGGGTGCCGAAGCGGCCGTTGTCGATGACGGCTTCAGCGAACTGGATCTCGGGACCCTCCACGGGTGCCTCCTGTGGTGTCGAAGCGCCGACCGGGATACGACCCGGCGGTCTTCGATCGAGGCCCGCCGCGGCTGGTGCACATCTGGTGCGACCAGGCTCGGAGAGCCACTACCGAGGACCGGACGAGCGCGGCCGACGCGGTGGTGTGTGTAGTTGTCCGGGAACGCCCTGCTTCCCTGCCCAGGCGATCCCGATGTGGACCAGCCCGGGCCCGCGCTTGCGCTGGGTCCGGGCTGGTGGGGGTCAGCGACGAAGACCGAGTCGCTCCACGATGGAGCGGTACCGCTCGATGTCGATCTTCTGCAGGTAACCGAGCAACCGGCGACGCCGCCCGACCAGCAGCAGCAGCCCGCGCTGGGAGTGGTAGTCGTGCTTGTGCACCTTCATGTGCTCGGTCAGGTCCCTGATCCGCTGGGTCAGCAGCGCGATCTGGACCTCCGGAGAACCGGTGTCGCCCTCGCGCGTGGCGTACGTCGTCATGATCGTCTGCTTGGTGGCAGTGTCGAGCGGCACGGCTCTCCTTCTGGGTTCTCGTTGCGCGGTGCACCGGGGCACGTCCACCCGGGCTCTCTCGTTCCGCGGCCGTCCTGACGGCAGAGGCCACCCTACCAGGACCAGCCAAGAGCGCCCGCACACGCCGGTCGGCGGCGTGTCCGTCAGCGATGTCGGGGGGACGAAACCGACGGTCGTCTCCGACGAGAAAACCCAGCGGGTCGGGCGACGAAGTCCCGCGGGCCGCGGGAACGCAGTGCCTGGCACGCCTCGGTGCGGATCCGGGTCGACCGGACGCTACCTGGGCGCCTTGATGGTGACAGGCTTGCCGTAGTCCGAGTAGACCGCGTCCGACGTCACCTTGCCCGTGATACCTGCTGCCTCCACCTTGATGGTGGACTTGTACCGCATCGTCTGCATCTTGTCGTCCAGCCAGACGTCGGCTGTGACTGTGCCACCCTGGATCACACCGTCCATGGACTGGGCGTCCAGTATCTCGTTCATCTTGGCCACGTCGTAGGTGATGACGTAGTGGTCGGTCGGGACACCGCCGACCTTCTCGCTCCCGACCAGCTCGACCTTGGTGATGGCGTCACGCTGACGTTCGATGTCAGCAGCCGGGTTCATTTCGTCCTCCGACATGCCGAGCGCGTCGAGCGACATCTCCTGGGTAGTACCGTCGAGGTCGAAGTAGACCGTGTCGCCGATGATGACCATCTCGAACGACACACCCATTATCTCCCCCGCGACCGCATAGGCGCGAGCCTTCACGTCCATGTCGATCTCCATGCGGGTCGTCGCTTGATTACCGCCACCACCGGACACGTCCTGGGTGACGACGATGTGCACCGTCCTGACCTGGGCAGCCGCCGTCACGTAGTCGCTGACCCACTGCTCGACGTCGATCACGCCGTCGTCCGACCCAGGGTCCGACCCCCCGGCGTCGCCGATCAGCCCACCCGGCCCGCGCGAAGCACCCGAGTCGCCGGACTGGTCGCACGCCGTGACCAGACCCAGGCTGAGGACGATCGCACCGAACACTGCTACGAGCTTCTTCACGGTCTCTCCCTGTGACGACGGACGCACGTGGTCATGACTCTAGCGGCAGCACGGTCCGTTCTGCGCCACCGACCGCACGCAGGTTCGGGGTTCGGCGATCGACGGACTCGCCTTCGGTGCACACCGTAGCACCCTGCGCTACGATAGTTCCATGTCCGTCTCCGCCTGGGATCCGCACACCATCAGTCAGCGGGAGCTGCGCAACCGGTCCGCCGCGATCATGGACCGGCTCGAGGCCGGGGAACGGTTCACGGTGACGCGCGACGGACGGCCGGTCGGCGAGCTCGTACCCATCGTCGGCCCGCGTGAGGGTGTCCCTACCCGCGAGCTCATGGCAGCGTTCGCGAACCAGCCACACGTCGACTACCAGGCGCTGCGTGCCGAGATGGACGAGTTCTTCGGTGACGACGATGCCGTCGGCTGACCAGACACCCGCCCAGACCCCCGGACAGACCTCGCCCCAGCAGACGTCGGGTCTGCTCGATACCTGCGTTGTCATCGACCTTCCCCGCTACGACCCCTCCGATCTTCCCGACGTCTCCCACGTCAGCGCCGTCACCCTGGCCGAGCTCAGCTACGGGGTCGCGCTGGCCAGGTCACCGGTCGACGCCGCGACCCGCTCTCAGGTGTTCGCCAACGCCAAGGCCTGGGTCCGGCCCCTGCCGTTCGACGGCCCAGCAGCCGAACGGTACGGCGAGCTGGCCGCTCTGGTGCTGGCCGCAGGGCGCCAGCCGCGTCCCCGTCGCATGGACCTCATGATCGCCGCGGTCGCCGTCGCCCACCGTCTGCCCCTCTACACCACCAACCCGGACGACTACCTGGGCCTCGACACGGTCCTCACCGTGGTCCCCGTGAGTCCAGCCAACCCTTGACAGGACCTGTCGAGGGACGAAGTTCCGAGCGAGGGACGAGCTTCTACCTTCGTCCCTCGCTCGGAACTTCGTCCCTCGACGGGCAGGGCCGGGAACTCACCACTGGGACGTCGGGGTTCAGGCGGTGGGTGCCGGAGACGGTGAGCAGGCCGGAGGCCATGACCAGGCGGCGTAGCGGCGGGTAGTACATGAACGGGCTCTTGAGGCGTTTGCCGAGCAGGTCCGTGCGGATCGAACGGGTCGCCGACCAGTAGCGGCGTTCCGCAGCGACGGGCGTCGTCGAGGTGCTCAGGACGTGGGCCAACGCTCGGGCGGAGCGCAGGGCGTAGCTGATGCCCTCCAGCGACGTCGGCGAGACGAAACCGGCGGCCTCCCCGACGAGGAAAGCGGCGGCGCGCGGGGCGGCGAAGTCTCGCGGGCGGCGGGGACGTAGTACTTGGCACGCCTCGGTGCGGACCGGGTCGTCCAGCCGCAGACCGTAGGGGCGCATCGCCGCGACCAGCCGGTCGAAGGCCGCCCGGGCACCGGTGGACGGGAACGCTCCGCCGAAGACGAAGTACTCGTTCTTGGAAAAACCCCAGGCGTACGAGTCGGTCACCGTCGGGTCGAAGACGGACAGGAAGATCGGGTCGGCCACCTGGCCGGTGAACCACTGCTGGATCGCCGTGCAGCGCCCCCCTGCCCAGGCAGGCCGCACCACCTGGCGCACCGCCGACCGCGCCCCGTCCGCACCGACCAGGTGCCGGGCCCGCACGACCTCCTTCGTCTGGCCCTGGCGCACGACGAGCTCCCAGTGCGCGTCCGGACCGCCGACGTGCCGGAACCCCGAGGCCACCGCGTCGGTGCGCACGTCCACCCGGTCCGGGATCAACGAGCACAGCCACTGGTCGAACCGGTGCCGGTCCATGTTGAGGTAGAACCGCTGGTAGCTGGACACCTGCTGGGCCGCCAGGTCGACTGTCTTCACCGCGAAGATCTGCGGGTCGACCAGGACCGACGTGGGGAGAACCAGGTCGGACGAGGCGAGCGCCTGCTGGGCGTCCGGAGCGAGCAGACCCCCGCACGGCTTGTGAAACCCGCCGTCACCGGCTGCGTGCTTGCGGTCCACGGCCACCACCCGCAGCCGTTCGGGCAGCAACCGGGCCAGGGTCGAACCGGCTGGTCCGAGACCGACGATCGCGACGTCGTACATGGCTGGACGCTAACCCGCGCCCGGTACGCGGACCGGGCTGACGACCAGACCTGCCCAGTGTCACCACACGATCGTCACCACACGTCCCGACGACGGTCGGCGGCACCGTCCCCCTCTACGCCACGTGGCGCCACCCCGACCGTCGATTCGAGACTTCTGTCGCCGGCATGAATGCGTTATTATTGCTATTACCACGGCAATCCTCCAACTCTGAGAGCCTAGCGGACGAGCTCAGCGCTACCCGACA
>WRMB01000078.1 GCA_009777345.1 Micrococcales bacterium
CAGACCAACCTGCTGGCGCTGAACGCCACGATCGAGGCGGCCCGGGCCGGGGACGCGGGCAAGGGGTTCGCGGTGGTGGCCGGCGAGGTCAAGGACCTGGCCCAGGAGACCGCGAAGGCGACTGAGGACATCGCCCGGCGGATCGAGGCCATCCAGTCCGACACCGGTGGTGCGGTCGAGGCCATCGGTCAGATCTCGGCCATCATCGATCAGATCAACGACTACTCGGCGACCATCGCCGCGGCGGTGGAGGAGCAGACCGTCACCACCGCGGAGATGTCCCGCAACGTGACCGAGGCGGCCACCGGCGCCTCCCAGATCGCGGAGAACATGTCCACCGTCGCCTCCGTGACGGACACCTCGACCCAGTCCGCGCGGGACGTCGCGACCCGGGTCCAGACCATGGCCGCCTCGGCCGCCTCGACCGCGGACAACCTGGGCAAGTTCACCCTCTAGCGAAGATGCGTCTCGGGATGTAGTGCTGGGCGGAAGCATCGTAGGTCGACCGTCTCTGAGGGCGTCGATCGGTCACATCAGCGCTGTCGTCGTCGATAGGGAGCACGGAGCCGTATCTGGAAGAGGAGCGCTGTGACCGCCATTCGTGTCCTGGTCGTGGACGACTCCGTCGTCGTGCGCAAGCTGGTCACCGACTCGCTGTCCGCCGACCAGGAGATCGAGGTGGTGGGTACCGCCTCCAACGGGAAGGTGGCGCTGGCCCGGGTCGAGGAGTACGGGCCCGACCTGGTCACGATGGACATCGAGATGCCGATCATGAACGGGATCGAGACGGTCCGGGCGTTGCGCCAGGCCGGGCACAGGATGCCGATCATCATGTTCTCCACGCTGACCGAGCGGGGCGCGGCCTCCACCCTCGACGCCCTGGCCGCGGGCGCCAGCGACTACGTCACCAAACCGTCGAACACCGGCAGCCTGGCCGCCTCCATGCAAGAGGTCGAGCGCGAGCTCATCCCGCGGGTCAAAGCGCTGGTCGGACGCCGCCGGGCGTTCGCCCCGCTGCCGACCCAGAGCCCGAAGGCCGCCTCGAGCACGCCGAGCCGGGTGACGCTGCGTCCCGAGCCCCCGACCACCGGGGTGCGGGCTCTGCTCATCGGCTCGTCGACCGGTGGCCCCGAGGCGCTGTCGCGGGTGTTCAGCAGCTTCACCAGTCCACTGCCGGTGCCGGTGCTCATGGTCCAGCACATGCCGCCGGTGTTCACCGCCCAGCTGGCGGCCCGGCTGGACCGGCTCGGCCCGACGACGGTCGTCGAGGCTGCCGACGGCGAGCTGCTGCGGCCCGGGCACGCCTATATCGCTCCCGGCAACTACCACATGGTCCTGCGCCGGGGTGGTGGCGCGGGCTTCGCCGCGGGACAGGTCATCGAGCTCAACCAGGACCCTCCCGTCAGCTATACCCGGCCGTCGGTCGACGTGCTGTTCCGCTCCGCGGTCAAGGCGTACAACGGGTCGCTGCTCGGCGTGGTGCTGACCGGGATGGGCGCCGACGGCCGCACCGGCTGCCAGGACCTGGTGACCGCCGGGGGCACCGTGTACGTGCAGAACGAGTCCAGCTCGGTGGTATGGGGGATGCCGGGCGCGGTCGCCCAGGCGGGCCTGGCCCACCGGGTACTGCCGATCGACGAGATGGCCGGGGCGATCGTGCGTCGCCTGTCGGCCAGCCTGGCCGGAGGTGCTGCGTGGCGCTGAGCTCTGACGCGTTCGGCTGGGTGTCCGACCTGGTGCGCAGGCGCAGCGCCATCCAGCTGCCCGTCGGCAAGGAGTACCTGGTCGAGTCGCGCCTGCTGCCGCTGGCCAGGCAGCACGGCCTGAACGACGTGAAGGCTTTCGTCGTCATGGCCCGCAGCCGAAACGAGGAGCGGCTGCTGCGCGGCATCGTCGAGGCGCTGACCACGAACGAGACGTCGTGGTTCCGCGACAACACCCCGTTCGTCGCGCTGCACCAGAAGATCGTGCCCGACCTGCTGGCCGCCCGGCCCCGCCCGGCGCACCTGAAGGTCTGGTCGGCGGCCTGCTCGACGGGCCAGGAACCGTACTCCCTGGCGATGGTGCTGACCGAGGCGCTGCCACCGCAGGTGACCTTCGAGATCCTCGCCACCGATCTGTCCCAGCAGGTGCTGGACCGGGCCCGTACTGGCCGGTACTCCCAGCTGGAGGTCAACCGGGGCCTGCCCGCGCCGTTCATGGTGCGGTACTTCAACCGGGTCGGCGCAGAGTGGGAGATCAACCGGACCCTGCGCTCGCGGGTGACGTTCCGGCAGCACAACCTGCTCGACCCCGCGCCCGTCGGCAAGGTGGACATGGTCCTGCTGCGCAACGTGCTCATCTACTTCGACCTGCCGACCAAGCAGGCGATCCTGCGCCGGATGGCGGGGGTGCTCGCCGACGACGGCATCCTCCTGCTCGGTGCCGCCGAGACCACCATCGGCGTCGACGCCACCTGGGACCGCGTCCAGTTCGGTTCCGGGTCGGCCTACCGCAAGCTGGCGACGCAGCCCGCGCCGTGCTCGTCGAACGTCGTCGGACTGTCCGGGCAGGTTCCCACCCAGGCCGGTCCGCCGGGCCTGGCGGTCAGGACCGGCCCACCCACCGCACCGTTCATTCCCCCCCGAGGAGGACATTCATGAGAGCCCTGGTCATCGACGATTCGCGGGTGATGCGTCGTATTGTCGCAGGCAACCTGCACACTCTCGGCTTCGAGACGTTCGAGGCGGCCGACGGTCAGGAGGCCCTCGACCTGCTGGCCGCCGGTGAGCAGGCCGACCTGGCCTGCGTCGACTGGAACATGCCCGTGATGGACGGGCTGACCTTCGTCACCAAGGTCCGCGCCGACCCCGAGCTGCGCGGGATGACGCTGATGATGGTGACCACCGAGTCCGAGCAGTCCCAGATCGTGCGGGCGCTGGCCGCCGGGGCCCACGAGTACCTCATCAAACCGTTCACGCCCGACGCTATCCGCGAGAAGCTGGAGTGGCTCGGGCTGGTCCCGGTAGGAGAGCACGTATGACCACGGCCACGGTGGACTTCGCGTCCGTGTTCGAGATCGCCCAGGTCGTGTTCGCCGCGATGGTCGACGGCGACGAGGGCCTGCTGGTGCCGCGTGACGACGGTGACGACAGTGACGACGACGGCGCTGGGGCCGGTATCGCCGACCCGGTGATGTCCTGGGTCGAAGTCCACGGTCCCTACTCGGGTCGTACCGCGGTGATCACCGGCGCCGAGACCGCGCACGCCCTGGTGCGGGCCCTGCTCGGCGACGGCGACGCCCCGGTCACCGACGCCGACCTGGTGGACGCGTTCGGCGAGATCGCCAACGTCGTCGGGGGCAACGTCAAGGCCCTGCTGCCCGGTCAGGGCACGCTCGGGCTGCCCAAGGTCGCCACGTCGTTGCCGCCCACGGCGGACCCGCTCGTGCTGACGCTGCGCCTGGCCTGGCGTGGCGAACCGCTGGACATCGCCGTGTGGCTCACGCAAGAAGAAGAAGGAGGAAACCGATGATCAGAGTATTGGTCGTCGACGACTCGCGCGTCATGCGCCAGATCGTCGTCCGCACGTTGCGCCAGGCCGGGTACGACTGGGAGGTCCGCGAGGCCGGCAACGGCGTCGAGGCCATGGCCGCTATCCAGGAGGACGAGCCGGACGTCGTGCTCTCCGACTGGAACATGCCCGAGATGAGCGGTATGGACCTGCTCAAGACGATGCGCGCCAACGGTTTCGAGACCCCGTTCGGGTTCGTCACCTCTGAGGGCTCGCCCCGGATGCGCGAGCAGGCCGAGGCTGCCGGGGCGCTGTTCTTGATCGCCAAGCCGTTCACCCCGGAGGCGTTCCGGGAAGTCATCGAACCTGTGCTGGCCTGAGCCGCCCAGGGCTGGAGGGAAGGACGAAGAAGTGATCGCAACACCGCTGCCCAACCCGCAGGACATCAAAGAGATGCTGGAGATGCTGCTCGGCCGGGAGGTGACGATCACGACCGGCGCCGATATGCCATCGCTCAACGCCGAGGGCGGTCAGGTGGTGGGAGTGTTCGAGAACGACCCGTACCGCAACCTCGTCGCCCTGTGGGTCAGCGACCTGCCGATCTCGGCCGCGATCGGCGCGGCCATCGGCCTGCTGCCCGCGTCCGTCGCGGTCGAGGCGGCCGAGCTGGGCCTGACCACGGCCCTGGGCGACAACGTCCGCGAGGCGATCAACGTCGCCGGTTCGCTGCTCAACGCCGAAGGCGCCCCGCACGTCCTGCTCAAGGACGTCTACCTGCCCGGCGAACGGCTGCCCAAGGACGTGGCCACCCTGGTGTCGTCGTACGTGCCCCGGCACAACCTCAAGGTCAACGTGAGCAACGGCTACGGCGACGGCGTCCTGTCCATCGCCGTGCGCTGAGCCCGGGTCGAGGGGCGCTTCCGCCGGACGAGGTCAGGTCTGTCGCGCGGCGGCTGCGCCTCGGCGGCGTCCGAGGACCGTGGTGACACCGGCGGCCACGAGCAGCACCCCGGCCGCCGCGGCGGGATAGCTGCCCAGCGCCGCTATCGCTCCGTTCGCGCTGACCCCGGCCAGGTCGAGATCGATCGTGGTCAGCCTGCCGACGATATCGCCCCACGTATCGGGGGCGATGACGCCGAACAGACCGGGTAGCGCCCCGACCGCACCCGCGGTGATCGGCGTGGCGGCGGTCCACGAACCCAGCAGCACGGCGGCGGTCAGCAGCACCAGGCCGATACCGAACCAGAGCCCCCGGGTCTGGTTGCCCTGGAGGGAGGACGGACCGACCAGTATCCCGACGAAGCCGAGCAGGCCGAGCGGCAGGCCCGCGACGACGCCGAGCACCCGCGTGCCGACCCCGGGGCCGCTCTTGGCGGTCGGCGGCGCGTAGGGATCGGCGCCGAACGTGCTGTCCGGCTGCGGGAGCGGACCGGCGGCCCAGGGCGCGGGAGCGTCCGGGCCCGGCCGTGGGCCCGGTTCGGGGTGCGGCAGACGGATCGTCTGGTGCACCTCGGACGCCGCCGCCTGGCCGGGCACGGTGGACTGGCGCGGCGGCGCGGAGAACGGCGACTCGGCAGGCCGCGGCGCGGGCGAGGCTGCCGGGCCGCCGAACGACGGTGGCGGCGCCGGGGCCGGGGCGGGTCTGGACGTCGGACCGCCTGGCAGCGGCGCCGTGGGCGGCACGGACGGTGGGCCGGGTGGCATGGACGGTGGTGGGCCGGGTGGCATGGACGACGGTCGGCTGGGTGGTGCGGACGGCGGTCGGCTGGGTGGCATGGACGACGGTGGGCCGGGTGGTGCGGACGGCGGTCGGCTGGGTGGCATGGACGACGGTCGGCTGGGTGGCATGGACGGTGGTGGGCCGGGTGGCATGGACGGTGGTGGGCCGGGTGGCGGCTGTGGTCCAGGTCCGGCCGGGAACGGCCCCTGGTCGCGCGCGACCTGTCCGGCGGTCGGCGGGCTGTAGGTGAAGGTCGGGCTCGTCGGCGGACGGTACGGGGTAGGGGCCGACGACGGCCTGGCGGGCGGGCCGGACGGGTACGGGCTGGCGGGCGGGCCGGGGAACGGCTGTCCAGGCCATCCCGCGGCCTGCTGGCGGTCGGCGTTGTCCTCGGTCATGGCGGCTCCCTTGCCCGACTGGCTCTTCAGGTCTTCAGGTGTCCCTTATTGAGTTAGCACACCTGCGGCGTGCCGCGGCCCGGAACGGGGGTGACGTTTCCCACGTCCGCGTCAGACGGCCCCGCTCACGCTCGACAGCTGGCCCACCACCGGCCGACATAGGGGACAATTCAGATAGACCGTACCATCCAGGGACGGCCGGTACCCCAGGTTCGCTCTGCCAAGACAAGGAGCTCTCGTCCGTGGCTGCCCTCTCGGTGTCCGTCGTGGTCTGTGCCTTCACCGTGCAGCGGTGGGAGCAGGTCGTCGCCGCGCTGCGCTCGGTGGCTGCCCAGCGGGTGCCGCCGGACGAGATCGTGCTGGTCGCCGACCACGACGACGAGCTGGCCGCCCGGGCCCGGGCCGAGCTCGCGCCCGGGCTGGGCTCGCTGGTCGTGCTGACCAACGAGCACACCCGGGGCCTGTCTGGGGCGCGCAACACCGCGCTGGAACGGGCGGGCGGCGATATCGTCGTGTTCCTCGACGACGATGCCCGCCCCGCCGACGACCAGTGGCTCGGCCGTCTGCTCGCCCCCTACGCGGACCCGCAGGTCAGCGGCGTCGGCGGTCCCGTGCGACCGGTCTGGCCGACTGGTGCGTCGCGTCCCGCGACCCTGCCTGCCGACCCGGACGGGCTCGGGGTGCTGGACTGGGTGGTCGGCTGCTCGTTCGCCGGGCAGCCCGCGGTGCCCGGTCCGGTGCGCAACCTCCTGGGCTGCAACATGTCGCTGCGCCGGGCCCAGGCGCTCGCGGTCGGCGGGTTCGCCGAAGAGCTGGGCCGGGTCGGCAAGACCCCTTCGGGCTGCGAGGAGACCGAGCTGTGCATCCGGATCGCGCAGTCGGTCCCCGGGTCGCGCATGGTCTTCGAACCTGGGGCCTACGTCGAGCACGAGGTCGCTGCGGACCGCCTGACCTGGCGCTACCTGCGCGGCCGCGGTTACGCCGAGGGCCTGTCGAAGGCCGTGGTGTCCGGTCTGGTCGGTACCGACGACGCACTGTCCGAGGAACGTTCCTACGTCGCCAGGGTGCTGCCCCAGGCGGTCCGCCGCGGGCTGTGCGGTCTGGTCACCGGTCCGCGCCGACGGCGCGACCACGCCGCCAACGTCGTCGCCGTCGGGCTGTGCCTGTCCGCGACGGCCCTGGGCTACCTGCGCGGCCGGGCGGCCGGAGCCCCCCCGACGACCCGGGCCGGTCGGCGCGTCCGGGCCCGACGCTGATCTACCGCGACGCTGTCTGGCCGCTCGCTCCGGGGACAGGTTCGGACGGGTCGTGGCCGATGTCCACGATCTGGTTGGCGGTATCGACGTGGACCACACGGGGCTCGTGGACGGCCAGCTCGGCCTCGTCGACGACGACGTAGGACATGATGATGACCAGGTCGCCCGGTCTGACCAGGTGCGCCGCGGCGCCGTTGATGCACACGCTCCGCGACCCGCTGGCCCCGACGATGACGTAGGTCTCCAGCCGGGCGCCGTTGGTGACGTCGACGACGTGCACCTTCTCGCCCTCGACGAACCCTGCCGCCCGTACGAGGTCCGCGTCGATCGTGATCGACCCCACGTAGTCGAGGTTGGCCTGTGTCACGGTGGCACGGTGGACCTTGCCGCCGAGGACGGTACGCAGCATCAGGCTCTCCTCTCTGGCCGGTGGTCGGGCCGCCTGCGCTTCCTATTGTGAACCATGGCGTTCCCGGGACAAGATGCCCGCCGAGGACGACCGCACAGCTGCCGCTAGCGGGTGATGGCGTCGATGATGTCCAGGGTGCTGGCGAAGATGGCGTCGAAGCAGCGGCGGTAGACGATATCGGTGCGGCCGAACGGGTCGGCGATGGACGACGGGCCGTGCCCGGCGCGGGACCGGTAGGTCGGGGCGACCGCGACGAGGGAGCGCAGGCGTTCGGCGTGGGTCTGCCCGGTGATCTGCCCGGGCGGGACGAACAGGGCGAGCCGGGCCAGCTCGATGAGGGTGAAGGTGTGCCGGACCGCCGCGGGGACCAGCGAGACCGCCGCGGTGCGGTGCGCCCGGGTGGCGGTGATGACCAGGTCGGCGTCGCGGATCATCTCCTCGGTGAGCTGCTGGGCCGCGAAGTCGCCGACGCGTGCGCCGACGGAGTGCAGCAGCGTGGCCATCGGCCCGGCGATCGGCTTGCCCACCGCGGCGGAGGTCCCGGCCGAGGTGGTGACGATCCCGTCGTGCGACAGCGCCGCGTCGAGCAGCCGTTCGATCGCTGGGGACCGGGCCAGGTTCCCGGTGCACACGGCCAGCACCCGCATCGAGCTCACTCCACCATCTTCCCGGTCGACGGCACCCAGCGTGGCGGTTTTGCACGACGAGAACCGTCCAGATTGCCGCCTGGCTGCCCGAAGGGACCGTGGGTGTGCGGAACGTCACGACTGGTTGTGCATCCTACCGGGGGTACAGGGCTGCTGTGTCGCCTGCCTGCGCCGACCGAGGACGTTGCCGGACGGCAGGGGCGCGTCCCGGTCCGATGCCCTAGGGTGCTCGCAGAAGATGCACGCCGTCTGTGGCGTGCATCTTGTTCTGCGAGCACCCTATGGTTGCGGCTAACCCGAGGTCGTGGAGGACGAGGTCATGCGCATCAGCGTCATCGGTTGCGGCTACCTGGGCGCCGTGCACGCGGCGAGCATGGCGTCCCTGGGGCACGAGGTCGTCGGCCTCGACGTGGACGAGGCGAAGATCGACGCCCTGCGCGCCGGGCGGGCCCCGTTCTACGAACCGGGTCTGCCCGAGCTGCTGGCCGCGGTGGGCACCGACCGGCTGACCTGGACCACCGACCCGGCGCACACCGCCGGGGCCAGGGTGCACTTCGTGTGCGTCGGTACCCCGCAGATGCGCGGGGAGTTCCGCGCCGACCTGCAGTACGTCGAGGCGGCGCTGGCCGCGATCCGGCCCTACCTGGCGCCGGGGGACGTCGTGGTCGGCAAGTCCACGGTGCCGGTCGGTACCGCCGAGCGCATCGCCGCCGAGCTGGAGCCCACGGGTGCGACCCTGATCTGGAACCCCGAGTTCTTGCGCGAGGGTTTTGCGGTGGACGACACGCTGCACCCTGACCGCATCGTCTACGGTCTGCCGACCGTCGACGGGGTGACCACCCCCGCCGGCGAGGCGGCCCGGGCGCTGCTGGACGCGGTGTACGCCACCCCGCTGGCGGAGGGCATCCCCCTGGTGGTCACCGACTACGCCACGGCCCAGCTGGTCAAGGTGGCCGCGAACTCGTTCCTGGCCACGAAGATCTCCTTCGTCAACGCCATGGCTGAGCTGTGCGAGGCGACCGGCGCCGACGTCACCGCCCTGGCCGACGCTATCGGCCACGACGTCCGCATCGGCCGGAAGTTCCTCAACGCCGGGCTCGGTTTCGGCGGCGGCTGCCTGCCCAAGGACATCCGGGCGTTCATGGCCCGGGCCGGCGAGCTCGGGGTGTCCGACGCGCTGCGCTTCCTGCAGGAGGTCGACGCGGTGAACATGCGCCGCCGCGTACGCATGGTGGACCTGGCCCGCGAGGTGTGCGACGGCTCCATCGTCGGTCGGCGCGTCGCGGTGCTGGGCGCGGCCTTCAAGCCGAACTCCGACGATATCCGCGACTCCCCGGCCCTGTCCGTCGCCGCCCAGATGCAGCTGCAGGGCGCGCACGTGACGGTCACCGACCCCCAGGCCATCACCAACGCCCGCACCAAGTGGTCAGACCTGCGCTTCGCCGACACCCCCGAAGCCGCCGCCCGCGACGCCGACGTCGTCCTGCTGGCCACCGAGTGGACCCAGTACCGCGACCTGGACCCCCACGCTCTGGGCCAGGTCGTGGCCCACCGCCGGATGCTCGACGGCCGCAACGTCCTCGACCCCGCGGTCTGGCGAGCTGCCGGGTGGACCTACCGGGGCATGGGCCGTCCCTGACAGCGCAGGACAGTGGGGACGGTTCCTGCTGTCTTGCCTGGTCACGCAGTGACCAAGAGGCGGGCAGCGAGTCGTCGCCCTGACCGTGGTCCGCTCAGCCCTGATCCACCGATTTCCACCTACTACGCGCCACCAGACGGGCGCGCTGGCTGCGTTGTCGCTGCTCAACGGGCCTCCAGCCCGCCTTCGCTGCTCCGCCTTGCCAGCACACCC
>WRMB01000079.1 GCA_009777345.1 Micrococcales bacterium
GTTGTCGCTGCTCAACGGGCCTCCAGCCCGCCTTCGCTGCTCCGCCTTGCCAGCACACCCGTCTGGGCCCACAGCGCCAGAGGCTCCGCGCGGCGGCGTAGCCGACGTGTGGAGTGGCGCTGGGGAATGACGCTCGTGACGGCGCAAATCGGTGGATCAGGGCTGAGCCCGGACGCGAACCGGGGCCCCGGCGCTGCAGGGGGGTTGCGCGGGGCCCCGGGGTCGTGAGGGCAGGCTCACGACGCGACGGGAAGCCACAATCCCTGGAGGGGTTCGATCGGGCAGTCTTCCCGCAGTCGCCATAGTAGCCCTGGCCAGGCATCCGTGGGACCAAGTTCGGGTGCAGCTTTGCCACTTTCGCCCGGTCGGCGTCACCAGGGCGCGCGCGGACCGCCCAGCCTTCACGGTCCCGCGGCGTCCGGGCTCATGCCCTACGCTGCCGGGCATGGACCTGGACGACCCGGCCGTGCACCCGCAGGACGTCGCACAGCAGGCCGCCGCGCACCTCGCCGCCCGCACCGGGATCGAACGGTACGACGCGGCCGTGGTGCTCGGGTCGGGCTGGGCGGCCGCGGCCGACGCCCTCGGCGAGACCGTCGCGACGGTACCCGCGCCCGAGGTACCCGGATTCGTCCCGCCCGTGGTCGCCGGGCACACCGGCACGCTGCGGTCGGTGCGCACGACGGCCGGACGGCACGTGCTCGTCGTCGGGGCCAGGACGCACCTGTACCAAGGGCTGGGGGTGCGCCGCGTCGTCCACCCGGTGCGCACCGCGGCGGCGGCGGGAGCCCGGGTCGTCGTGCTGACCAACGGGTGCGGCGCTCTGGTCCCGGCCTGGGCCCCGGGCACACCGGTCCTGGTCAGCGACCACCTCAACCTCACCGGGGTCTCCCCGCTGGAGGGTGCCACGTTCGTCGACCTCACCGACCTGTACTCGGCCCGGCTGCGCGCCCTGGCCCACGAGGTCGACCCGACCCTGCCCGAAGGGGTCTACGCCCAGCTGCCCGGCCCCCACTACGAGACCCCCGCCGAGGTGCGCATGCTCGGCGTCCTGGGCGCCCGTCTGGTCGGCATGTCCACCGCCCTGGAGGCCATCGCCGCCCGCGCCGCCGGCCTGGAGGTGCTGGGCCTGTCCCTGGTCACCAACCCCGCCGCCGGGGTCACCGGGCACCCCCTGTCCCACGCCGAGGTGGTAGCGGCAGGCCAGGCTGCCGCCCCCCGGCTGGCTGAGCTCCTGGCGGGCGTCGTCGCCCGGCTGTGACCCCGCCCCGCGGCCTCCCACGAACTGGGATCGGCGGGTACGGGGTGGTTTCACGCCGATTCAGCTGGAGGACGATGAGGACGGTTGCGTCAGGTACGGACGGGCACCCTTTCCCCAGCAGCAACCGATAAGACGGCGCTGGTTCGAGGGTTGCGCGCCGATCAGCTGGTTCGAAACAGTGGATCGGCGTGGGACCCTCGAACTGGCACTCCCTTATCGGTTGACTGTTGGGAAGGTGGGGACGGCAGCGCAGACCCTGGGCACCCCGACGGGCGACGGGGCACACGCCGACGGGGCGCTAACCGCGTCGTACGTCACGGCTAGGGTGGGCGCATGACCTCCGCTGCGCTCGACGACGGGGCCGCCGACGGGTGGGTGCCCGCCGAGGAACCACCGGACTGGTACGACGTGGTCGAGCCGCCGGACTGGTACGAGTCTGAGACGGCCCCGCCACCGCCCGACGAGGCGCCGGTGGGCGACGCTGTCGCGGCGCCGTCGCGGGGTACCCCCGAGCAGGTGCTGCGGGACGTCTGGGGCTACCCAGGGTTCCGCGGCGACCAGGCGCGGATCATCGACACCGTGGTGGCCGGGGGCGACGCGGTGGTGCTCATGCCGACCGGCGGCGGCAAGTCGCTGTGCTACCAGGTGCCCGCGCTGGTGCGGGAAGGCACCGGTGTCGTGGTGTCGCCGCTGATCGCGCTCATGGCCGACCAGGTGGCGGCGCTGTCGGCGCTGGGGGTGCGCGCCGGGTTCCTCAACTCCACGCAGAGCCCCCGGGATCGGGCCCGCACCGAGCGGGCGCTGCTCGAAGGTCAGCTGGACCTGCTCTACCTGGCGCCCGAGCGCCTGACGGTACCCGCGACGCTGGACCTGCTGGACCGGGCGCGGATCGCGCTGTTCGCCATCGACGAGGCCCACTGCGTCAGCGCCTGGGGCCACGACTTCCGTCCTGACTACCTGCGCCTGACGGTACTGCACGAACGCTGGCCGCGGGTGCCCCGGATGGCGCTGACGGCCACGGCCACCGCGGCGACCCAGGCCGAGATCCTCGAACGGCTGCACCTGGACGCCGCGACCGTGTTCGTGGCCGATTTCGACCGGCCGAACATCCGCTACCGGATCGTGCCGAAAGACGCGCCGCGAACCGATCTGCTGCACCTGATCCGCAGCGAGCACGACGGCGCCGCGGGCATCGTGTACTGCCTGACCCGGGCCTCCGTCGAGGAGACCGCGCAATGGTTGGTCGGCCAGGGGGTACCCGCCCTGCCGTACCACGCGGGCCTGGACGCCCGGACCCGGGCCGCCAACCAGGCCCGGTTCCTGCGGGAGGACGGGCTGGTCATGGTCGCGACCATCGCCTTCGGTATGGGCATCGACAAACCGGACGTGCGGTTCGTCGCCCACCTGGACCTGCCGAAGTCCGTCGAGGGCTACTACCAGGAGACCGGGCGGGCCGGGCGCGACGGGCTGCCGTCGACCGCGTGGCTGGCCTACGGGCTGGCGGACGTCGTGCAGCAGCGTCGGCTCATCGACTCCGGCGACGGCGACGAGGCGTACAAACGCCAGGCCACCCGGCACCTGGACGCCATGCTGGCCCTGTGCGAGACGGTGGACTGCCGCCGGGCCCAGCTGCTGCGCTACTTCGGCCAGGAGTCCAACGGTGAGGGATGCGGCAACTGCGACACCTGCCTGGCCCCGCCCGAAGGCTGGGACGGCACCGTCCCGGCGCAGAAGCTGCTGTCGACCGTGGTGCGGCTGGACCGGCGCGGGCAGCGCTACGGGGTGGGGCACCTGCTGGACATCCTGCGCGGCAAGCCGACCCCGCGGGTGCGCCAGCTCGGGCACGACCAGCTGAGCACCTTCGGCCTGGGGGACGACCTGTCTGAACGCGAGTGGCGGGCCGTGGTGCGCCAGCTGCTCGCCGCCGGGCTGCTGCGGGTCGAGACCGGCTACGGCACCCTGCGCCTGACCGACGACTCGGCGCAGGTGCTGCGCGGGACCCGTCAGGTGCGGCTGCGCCGGGAGGCCCCCAAGGCCGCCCGTCCAGCCCGACCCACCCCGGCCAAGGCGCCGCCCGTCGCCCTGGACGACGCCGCCACCGGGCTGTTCGAGGCGCTGCGGGCCTGGCGGGCCGGGGTGGCCCGGGAGCAGGGCCTACCCGCGTACGTCGTCTTCCACGACGCCACCCTGCGCGATATCGCCACCCGTCGCCCCGCCGACCTGGAGGCGCTGTCCCAGGTCGGCGGGGTCGGCGCGGCCAAGCTGGAACGTTACGGCCCCGGTGTGCTGGCGGTCGTCGCCGACGGCTGATGCGGGTACTAGGTAGAACACCAGGTACGAGGTCAGAGCCTCGTACCTGGTGTTCTACCTCGTACCTCGCCGGGGTCAGTCGATCTGCCGAGCTGGCCGGGGTGCCCGTGGCCACAGCGGGCACCCCGGTCAGGTCTAGCTGCTGGTGCGGCGGCGGACGACGACCGCACCCGCACCGAGCAGCAGGGCCAGAGCGGCGAAGAGCCCGATCGCTCCGGCAGATCCCGCACCGGTGAGGGGCAGGCGACCAGGACCACCCGGGGTGGTACCAGGAGTACCGCTGGGGGTGGTGCTGGGGGTGTCGACCGGGTCGCCCGCCCGGTCGACACGGATGGTGAACCGGGCCGAGTCGGACCGGGTCTGCCCGGCGACCGTGTTCGACGCGGTGATCGTCACCTCGAACTCACCAGCCACGCTCGGAGTACCGGTGATCGTCCCGGCGACCGGGTCCAGGCTGAGCCCAGGCGGCAGGGCACCAGCGGTGACCGCGAACCTCGGAGCCGGGTTCCCGGTGGCCTGGACCGCGAAGGCGTACGCCGCACCGACCGTCCCCGCGGGCACGGTACCCACGGTGATGACCGGCGGGACGTCCGCCCCGGCCTGGTAGACCACGACCGTCAGCTCGGCCGAGTCGGTCCGGGCCTGCCCGGCGACCGTGTTCGACGCGGTGATCGTCACCGTGAACTCACCAGCCACGCTCGGCACACCTGTGATCGTCCCGGTGACCGGGTCCAGGACCAGCCCAGCCGGGAGGCTGCCGCTGGTGACCGCGAAGGTCGGGGCCGGGCTGCCGGTGGCCTGGACCGTGAAGGCGTAGGCCGTACCGACCGTCCCCGGGGGCACGGTACCCACGGTGATGACCGGCGGGCTGTCGGACGGGATGTCGGGCGGGCTGCCCAGCCCGACGTGGATGGTGATCTGGGCCGAGTCGGACCGGGTCTGCCCGTCGACCGTGTTCGACGCCGTCACCGTCACCGTGTACTGACCCGGCAGGGCCGGAGTACCCGCGATCGTCCCGCTGACCGGGTCCAGGACGAGCCCAGGCGGCAGAGCACCGTCGGTGACCGCGAACGTCGGCACCGGGCTACCGGTGGCCTGGACCGCGAAGGCGTAGGCCGCACCCACGGTACCGTCGGGCACCGGACCCACCATGATGACCGGCGGGGCGTCCGCCCCGGCCTCGCCGACCACGAACGTCAGCTCGACCGAGTCGGACCGGGCCTGCCCGTCAACCGTGTTCGACGCCGTCACCGTCACCTCGAACTCACCGACCACGCTCGGGGTACCGGTGATCGACCCGGTGACCGCGTCCAGGACCAGCCCGTCTGGGAGGCTGCCGCTGGTGACCGCGAACGTCGGCGCCGGGCTACCCGTGGCCTGGACCGTGAAGGCGTACGACGCACCGACCGTCCCCGCAGGCACCGCACCCACGGTGATGACCGGCGGCACCTCCTCCGCCCCGGCCTCGCCGACCACGAACGTCAGCTCGACCGAGTCGGACCGGGCCTGCCCGTCAACCGTGTTCGAAGCCGTCACCGTCACCTCGAACTCACCGACCACGCTCGGGGTACCGGTGATCGACCCGGTGACCGGGTCCAGGACCAGCCCGTCTGGGAGGCTGCCGCTGGTGACCGCGAACGTCGGGGCCGGGCTACCCGTGGCCTGGACCGTGAAGGCGTACGACGCACCGACCGTCCCCGCGGGCACCAGGCCCACGGTGATGACCGGCGGCACCTCCTGCCCGGCCTGGTAGACCACGATCGTCAGCTCGGCCGAGTCGGTCTGGGTCTCTCCGGCGACCGTGTTCGACGCGGTGACAGTCACCGTGAACTCACCGACCACGCTCGGGGTACCGGTGATCGACCCGGTGACCGCGTCCAGGACCAACCCCGGCGGCAGAGCGCCGTCCGTGACCTCGAACCTCGGAGCCGGGTTACCCGTGGCCTCGACCGTGAAGGAGTACGCCACGTCGACCGTCCCCGCGGGCGCGGCACCCGAGGTGATGACCGGAGCGGCCTCAGGCAGCTCGACATAGAGCGTGAACTGGACCGAGTCGGACCGGGCCTCCCCCTCGACGGTGTTCGACGCCGTCACCGTCACCGTGTACTGACCAGGCAGGGCGGGAGTACCCGCGATCGTCCCGGTGGCCGGGTCCAGGGTCAGCCCGGGCGGCAGAGTGCCCTCGGAGACCGCGAACGTCGGGGCCGGGTTACCGATGGCCTCGACCGTGAAACCGTACGGAGCACCGACGGTACCCACCGGCACCGCACCCAGGGTGATGACCGGCACCACCGGCCCCGGGTCAGGCTCGGACACCTCGATAACGAGCTCGACCGAGTCGGACTGGGTCTCACCGTCGACCACGTTCGACGCCGTCACCGTCACGGTGTACTCACCGACCACGGTCGGAACACCGGTGATGGTCCCGGTGACCGGGTCCAGCTCCAGACCCGGCGGCAGGTCGCCCTCGGTGACCGCGAACGTCGGCAGCGGGTAGCCGGTGGCCTCCACCGTGAAGGTGTACACCACCTCGATGGTGCCCGCGGGCGCGGCACCGGAGACGATGACCGGCGCGACGGGGTCGGGCTCGGACACCTCGATGGTCAGCTCGACCGAGTCGGAGCTGATCACGTTCGACGCCGTCACCGTGAAGACGTACTCACCGACCGCCGTCGGGGTGCCGGTGACAGCCCCGGTGACCGCGTCCAGCCCCAGCCCCGGCGGCAGGTCACCCTCGGTGACCGCGAACACCGGAGCCGGGAAACCCTCGGCCTCGACCATGAAGGCGTACGCCTCGCCGACCTTGCCCGCAGGCGCAGCACCCGAGACTATGACCGACGGGACCGGCTCCGGCTCAGGCAGGACGACAGACAGCACGAACGGGGCCGTGACCATCTGGAGCTGCCCAGCGACGGTGTTGTACGCGGTCACGGTGAAGGAGTAGTCACCCGGCAGCGCCGGGGTACCACCGATCAGCCCCGCATCCGGGTGCAGGTGCATCCCGGGCGGCAGCTCACCCTCGGAGACGACGAACGTCGGACTCGGGTTACCGGTGGCCTCGATCGCGTAGGAGTAGTCCTGACCGACCGTGGGCGTGGGCGCTGGCGACTCGGGCGTCGGGGCCTCGATCGTCGCCGGGGCGTCCGGAGCCCGCTCGTCGACGTGGATGGTGTAGTCGGCCTCGTCCCAGCGATCCGTCGAGCCGATCCGGCTCGTAGCCCTGATGGTGAACGTGTAGTCACCGGCCCGGGACGGGGTGCCCGACAAAGCCCCGGACGCGTACAGGTACAGCCCGTCGGGAAGACTACCGCCCTGGACCGAGTACCTGGCGCTAGAGCCCTCCGAATGGAAGACGGTGCCGTATGCCTCGCCGACTCTACCTGCAGACAGGGCGCCCGTCGGGGTGGTGAGCTTCGGAGCGTAGGCGTCAGCGTCCGCACCCGGATCGTCCGTGCCCAGGATGACCGCGCGCTGGGTCGACACCGGCGACGTGGTCAAGGACCGGTCCAGCAGCTCCCCCTCCTGGGCGCGCAGCCTGGCACCCGGGTGGATCCACTGCATCTTGCTGCAGAAGTGCTTGCCCAGGGCGTCGTTGCCCGCGTCAACCCCGGAGCACCACTCATGTTCGTCGCCCACCTCGAACGCTGTGGTGATCCCTCGGCTCGGGTTGGCGAACGTGGGGACGAACTTGGACCCGAACTCGTCCCACCGCGTGATCGCGATGGTGATGTTTGGCAGGTAGGGCGCCTGACCGTCCGTGGGCTCGGCGTACGGCACGAAGCGGACCTCGACCCCATATGTCTCGGCGAGGGGACCGAGGTCGTCGACCATCGTCTGGAAGCGTCTCTCAGCCTGCTCCTGGAAGGCCCGCAGGTCGCTGCCCGGCTGGTACGTGGTCCACGTGCCCTTCCCGACGACCGGGGTGCAGTTGACCAGGTGGACGTGCTCGCCGTCCATCAAGCACTCTCTGATCGGCGGAGAGCCGTTCGAGTTGGCCAGGTACGGGTAACCCTGCACCAGGACGACACTGTTCGGCGAGGCATTCTCGATCAGCCGGGTGATCTGCCCCCGAGTACGGTCGACCGCCGGGTCCAGCAGACCTTCAGCGTTCTTGATCGCCGTTCTGGCGCTGACCGCCGACCAGGCGGTCTGGGGGATCAGCGCATACTGCGCGATCGTGGAGAAAGCGATATCGTTGCCACCGATACCGACGACGAACACACCCTGCGGGTACATCGCGTCCTCGCCGCCCTTACCGGCGGAAAGGACCTTGTAGTCCTTCTCGGCCTGGTCGATCTGCTGCTTCAGCGTCTTGGTCTTGTGCAGGTCGGACCGCGCGGTGTCCGAATCGGCTGCTAACAGACGGAGCCGCATCTCTCGCGGCGTCTCGTCAGGCAGGAGCAGCTGCGGTGTCGCATCAGGGGGCACCAGCGCCCCGCCCGGGTCACCTGGAGCCATGGTGACCGACCCCGAGTGCGAGTAGTCGTTCACGGTCACGCAGTTGGAGCTGACCTGGTCGGGGCGGGCGCAGTACGGGCGCCCAGCCCGGCCCGCGAGAATCTCGGCCATCACCTTGCTCTGGTTACGTGGGCTCTGGAGCGAGTCGGTCTTCGGGTCCCCGCCGGGAAGACCGACCCGCCAGCCCTTCACCCCGTCGCCCACACCGTTGCCTGCCGTGTACGAGTCACCGAAGACCATCACCGGCAGCTGGCCGACCGGCCGGTCCGGGCCCAGGCCACCGACCTGGGCCGGGTTGGAGAAGATTGCCTCGCACGACCAGCCGCCCTTCGCCTCCCCCACGTCGCGGCACGCGACACCGACGTGGGTGAAGGCGCCCAGCAGCCTGCTCCGGGACGTCGTGTCCTTCATCCAGCCGTCGACGATGGCCCGGCCGGAGGCACCCGCGGGCCCCATGTTCCCCACGCTCTGGTTGTGGAGGTTGCAGGCCGCCCGCACCAGGTCCATGTCTGGGCTGCCCTGCTGGGAGGGGTCCCACTTGCCCACCTGGGCCCGCTCGACAGCCTGCTGGGTGGTGCACGGGAGCACCGTCAGCGGCTTCAGCGGTGTGTTGACCTCATCGGCCCCGACCCAGGTCTTCTTCTTCGCGCGCTCTTCGTTGATCGCGTTGATGACCTCGGTGGTGACGTCGTCGGCCGGTGCCGCGGCCGCCAGAGGGGCTGCTACCAGAGGGGCCTGGGCCACGTCAGCCGGGGCGGAGGCGCCAGCAGCGGCCGGGGCCACGCCGAGCGCCAGGCTGGCCGTCGCGACGACGGCGGTGACGATACGTCGAGCTGGACGCCGGGATCCGGACATAGTTCGCATACCGCCACCGTAGAGCACGCGGCCACCCTGGTGAGCACTTGTTTCCGGATCGGTGCAGATATCTCAGGCCGACACACCTGTTTCCGCCTGAAACATGTACGCCTACCTGAGCCAGGTTCCACCAGCCTGCGACACCGCGACCTGGTTGATGAATCCTGCAGCGAAGCGCGGTGAGACGGCAGGGAAGGACGGTGGGAACGGTTCCTACAGTCCTGCCCGGTCACGTAGCGACCAAGGGCAAGAGGACGGTAGGAACCGTCCACCGTCCTTGGTGACCCAGGAACCGTCCCACCGTTCTTAGCGACCCACGACCCCGCCCGAGACTTGTACGAACCGGCAATACGCAGACGATTCCGTAACAGCCTCTGCCGACCCACTTCGCACGGAGCCCCGCACCTGGGGGGCCTGACCGGGGTGCCCGTCGTTGCGGTCGAGGTGGGCACCCCGGTCAGGGGTCTCTAGCTGCTGGTACGTCGACGGACGACGACCGCGACCGCACCGAGCAGCAGG
>WRMB01000080.1 GCA_009777345.1 Micrococcales bacterium
AGCCCCGGCTGGTCGCGCTGCACCGGCAGATAGTCCTTAGCCATACCCCATCATCCCACAAAAGTAGCCTTGACCAGGCAAGACACGCCGCACAGCGATTCTGCAACAGGCTCTCGAAACGGTGGAACGGCGTGAAAACCACGAACTGGGATCAGCGCGGACTGACACTCCGGCCGTCGGGAAGCTGAGCCAGGTGCGTCACGGGCGGTCCCATGTCGCCACCCGGCTGTGACGTGCACACCCCAGGCACCCGGAACAGCACCTCGGCGTACCATGGAGCCGCACGGACACGCAGGACCTGAGCACTCCGGAGGCGGCAGTGAAGACCTATTTGCCGGTCGAGCCCGGTGGGGTTGCGACGCTGGACAACTCCCGACCGACGTTCGTCCCTGACAGGCTCGACGACCTTCGCGGCCCGACCCAGGGCGTCGTCACGTTACCGCTGATGCTGGACTGGACACCCGCCAATACCTACGACCTGTCGTCCGAGCCGAGGGTGCGCCGCCTCTACGAGACCGTGCTGAGCGAAGCCTTGTCCGAAGACGACGTCCAGACCTACGTGGACAAGACCACCCTGACGCGCCTGTGGCACCGGCTGCGCCTGCCGCGGCGGGTCCGGGTCGCCTGGGAGTCCACTCACCCTGAGCTGGCCGCCTAAGTGCTGTCGGGATTTCATCTACGGGTCTCGCAGGTCGTCCTGGAGGCCGTCGAGCCCCTCGGGTTCGCTCTGGGCGGCGGATACGCCCTCCAGGCGCACGGCATCATCGACCGCCTCTCGACCGATCTCGACACGTACACGGCCACCATGGACACAGCCGTATTCGACGCCGCCGAGTCGGCCGCGGTCGCAGCCCTGGAGACCGCCGGGCTCGGGGTAGACGTGGTCAGGAGTGACTCCTGGTTCCGGGCCTTACGTGTCTACGACCTGGCCACTGATGATGCCGTCGCGGTGGACCTCGGCTACGACTACCGACAGCACGCCCCCACAGCCATCACAGGCATCGGCCCTGTCCTGGACGTCGCCGATGTCGTCGTCGGGAAGGTCCGCGCGCTCTGGGACAGGCAAGCGGCTCGCGACTACCTCGACATCGACGCCGTTCTTGCCACCGGACGGTGGGATGTCGACGGCCTGCAAAAGATCCTCACCAGCATCCGACCGGAAGCCGGCCCGCACGGCATGGCCGAGCTGCTCGACACCGCCGACACCGTAGAGCCCGAAGAGTACGCGGCGTACGGACTGGCAGAATCTCAGGCGAAAAATTTGGTAGCACGCCTCCGCGCGGCAGCGGCAACATCCAGGTCGACATGATCCCGCCCCCAGCCGGGTGGGCGGAAGACGCTCAGAGCAGGGAACGCAGGACGGGGACGAGGCCGTCGTCGTCGACCGGGCCGGTGACCTGGTCGGCGACTGCGCGTACCGCGGCCGGGGCGTGGCCCATCGCCACCCCGCGGGCCGCCCAGCGCAGCATCTCCAGGTCGTTGCTGCCGTCGCCGACCGCGACCGTGGCGAACGGCTCGACGCCCAGCCGCTGGCGGATCTGCTCCAGGGCCGAGGCCTTGGACACCCCGCCGGGGGTGAGGTCCAGCCAGGCCGACCAGCCGATCGCGTAGCTGACCTCGTGCAGGCCGACGCGCTGCACGATCGCGTGGAACTCCTCGGGGGTGGAGTCGGGGGCGCGCAGCACGACGCGGGTGGCCGGGCGCGCGGCGAGATCGTCGAAGCCGACCACGGTGTGCTCCCCGGCCAGCTCGTCGGCGGGGAACGGGGCGGAGACCCGGAAGCCCACGCCGACGTCCTCCACGGCGATGAGAGCCTCGGGCAGCTCGACGGCCAGGGCGCGCAGCGCCGGGCCCGGGTCGAACGTCACCACGTCGACCAGCCGGTACCCGGACCCACCGGGGTCGCCGTCGAGCTCCAGGGTGATCGCACCGTTGGAGCACACCGCGTACCCGCTGGTCAGACCCAGGTCGTGGGCGACGGGTACCAGCGCGGCCACCGACCGTCCGGTGGCCAGCACCACGTGCAGCCCGGCGGCCCGCACCTCGTCCAGCGCGGCGCGCACCTGCGGCGACACGGTGCCGTCGTAGCGCAGCACCGTCCCGTCCACGTCCAGGGCGACCAGCTGTGCACGCCTGGTCACGGCCGGGCCGCCGGTTCCATGACCTCCAGCCCGCCCAGGTACGGGCGCAGCCCGGCGGGTACGACGACGGACCCGTCGGCCTGCTGGTGGTTCTCCAGGATCGCGACGATCCACCGGGTGGTGGCCAGGGTGCCGTTCAGCGTGGCCGCGGTGCGCAACGTTCCGTCGGGCCGACGTTCGCGCACCCCCAGGCGGCGGGCCTGGTACGTCGTACAGCTCGACGTGGAGGTGACCTCCATGTACCGCTGCTGGGACGGCAGCCAGGCCTCGCAGTCGTACTTGCGGGCGGCGGACGAGCCCAGGTCGCCCGCGGCGACGTCGATCACCCGGTAGGGCAGGTCGACCAGGGCCAGCATCTCCTTCTCGAAGCCCAGGATCCGCTGGTGCTCGGCGGCGGCGTCCTCGACGGTCGTCCAGCTGAACGCCTCGACCTTGTGGAACTGGTGCACCCGGATGATGCCGCGGGTGTCCTTGCCGTACGACCCGGCCTCCCGCCGGTAGCAGGCGCTCCACCCGGCGTAGCGCCGCGGACCGGCGGTCAGGTCCAGGATCTCCCCGCTGTGGTACCCGGCGAGCGCCACCTCGGACGTCCCCACCAGGTACAGGTCGTCGGTGCCCAGGTGGTAGATCTCGTCGGCGTGGGCGCCGAGGAACCCGGTACCCGCCATGACCTCCGGCTTGACCAGGGTCGGGGTGATCGTGGGGGTGAACCCGTGCCGCACCGCCAGGTCCATGGCCGCACTGAGCAGCGCCAGCTCCAGCCGCGCCCCGACTCCGGTGAGGAAGTAGAACCGGGCCCCGGACACCTTGGCGCCGCGCTCGGTGTCGATCGCGCCCAGACCCTCGCCCAGCTCGAGGTGGTCGCGCACCGGGAAGTCGGGCTCGGGCGGCTGGCCGACGTGCTCCAGCACCACGTAGTCGTCCTCGCCGCCGGTCGGGGCACCAGGTTCGACGAGGTTGTCGATGCGCCGGGACAGCTCGGCGGCGCTGCGCTCGGCGGCGTCGGCGTCGGCCTGCAGCGCCTTGACGCGCTCGGCCAGGGCCTTGGCCTGGACCAGCAGGTGCTGCTTCTCCTCCCCCTGCGCCTGGGCGACGTGCTTGCCGTGCACCTTCTGCTTGGCGCGCAGCCGCTCGAACTCGGTGAGCGCGGCCCGGCGGCGGGCGTCAGCGTCCAGCACCTCGTCGACGAGACCGGGGTCGGCGCCCCGGGCACGCTGAGAGGCACGGACCAGGTCAGGGTCGTCACGCAGCAGCTTGAGGTCGATCACGTACCCGACCTTACCGAGCCCGCGCGCATCCCACTCGGGCCATGGTCTGGCGAGCACCCCTGGCTCGACGGGCGGGAACCCCCGACCGCGGTTAGCCTCGGCGGAGTGTCATCGCTGCTGATCACTGGGAGTCATCGCGTGATCACCGGATCGCCCCACCACCCGTCAAGGGATCGCGGCCTGCGTGGACGCTCCAGAGGCCGGTCATGCACCTAGCCCTGGTCACCCACCACTACGAACCGGAGACCAACGCGCCCCAGCGTCGTTGGAGCGCCTTCGTCAGCCGGTTCGTCGCCGCCGGGCACCGCGTCACGGTGCTCGCCCCGCCGCCGCACTACCCCACCGGTCGGGCCCCGGCGCTGACCGCCGACCTGCGGCCCGGTGCGGTCACCCGCGGCCGGTACGGCGAGACGGTGTGCCGGGTGCGGTTCCGTGAGCACGACGCCCGGCTGGTGGCCCGCAGCCTGGACCAGATGGTGGCCGCGCACAGCTCGGTGAGCACGGGGCTGCGGCTGCTGCGGGGCGCCGACCGGCCCGACCTGGTGCTGGCCACCGCCCCCGGGCTGCCCTCGGTCCCGGCCGGGATGACCCTGGCCGCGCTGCTGCGCCGCCCCGTCGTGGTCGAGATGCGCGACGCCTGGCCGGACCTCATCGCCCCGTCGCAGATGCTCGGTCCCGACGGCGGCTGGCGCACCCGGGCCACCCGGAGCGCGCACCGCGCGGTGACCGCCCTGCAGCGGCACGCCTCGGCCGTGGTAACCACGACCGTGAGCTTCGCCGACGTGCTGCGGATGCGGGGCGTGGGCAACGTCGCGGTGATCCGCAACGGCGCGCACGTCATGGGCCTGCCCGCGCTGGACCCGCCCAGCCTGGTGCGGCACCCCGCCGTGCTGCGGGTGCTGTACCTGGGCAACCTGGGCCGCTCCCAGGGGCTGACCACGGCGGTCACCGCGGCCAGCCTGGCCCGGCGCCGCGGGCTGGACCTGACGCTGCGGATGGTCGGCAGCGGGGCCGAGGCCGAGTCGCTGCACCTGCTGGCCGCGCACCTGGACGCACCCGTCGAGTTCTGCGACCGGGTGCCCTGGGACCGGGTCGTCGACCACTACCGCTGGGCCGATACCGCGCTGGTGTCGCTGCGCTCCTGGGCGCCGTTCGCCTGGACCGTACCGTCCAAGCTGTACGAGATCCTGGCGGTCAACCGGCACATCAGCGCCGCCACCCGGGGCGAGTCGGCGCAGGTGCTGGCCGACGCCAAGGCCGGTGACGTCGTCCCGCCGGAGTCCCCGCAGGCCCTGGCCGACCTGTGGGTGCGGCTGGCCGCCGAACGCGTCCCGCTGGACGTGGCCGGGCGCGGCCGGGCCTGGGTCTCGGACCACGCCGACCACGACTCCCTGGCCCTGCACTACCTGGACCTGCTCGAGGCGGTGCGGTCGTGAGCCTGTCGGGGCGCGGCTCGCTGGCGCACCAGCTCTGGAGCCACCCCCACCTCCACGACGGCGCGGCTATGGTGCCGCAGGCCCGGCCGCTCGCCGTCGCCCGGCACGCGGCCCTGGCGCTGCGCACCGCCTGGAGCCTGGCCGCCGAGGACCCGGCGCTGTTCGCGGTGCAGGTGGCCCGCCGCCTGCCGCGGCCGGTCGCCGGGCGGCTGGCCCGGGGCCTGCGGGCCTGCGGGCCGACCGGGTCGACCCCGCGGATCGTGGGCTGCTGGCTGGCCGGGTGGCGCGACGAGGCCCGGGACGAGATCGCGGTCCGGGCCGCCCGGGGACGGCTGGGCCGCGTCGTCGGCGAGGTCGCGGTCGAGCTCGACGCCCTGGACCCCGCGACCCGGCTGCCCGCGACCACCGCCGCCCGGGCCGCCTGGCGCCGCGGCGACCTGACCGTGGCCGTCGCCACGGCTCCCGCCGGGTCGACGCTGCGCCGCCGCCTGCGCGACGAGCTGCGCCTGCTCGCGCGGGACGAAGTTCCGAACGAGGGACGAAGCCGGAAGCTCGTCCCTCGTCCGGAACTTCGTCCCTCGGCGGAGAACCTGGGCCGGGGGGGTCGGCTCACCGTGCTGCACCTGCTGGTGAACTCGGTGCCGACCACCGCGTCGGGGTATGCGCTGCGGTCGCACGCGGTGCTGCGGGCCCAGCGCGGCGCCGGGATCGACGCGGTGGCGACGACGCGGCTGGGCTACCCGGTGAACGTCGGGCTGGTGACCGGGCGCGACCTGGACGTGGTGGACCAGGTGCCGTACCACCGGCTGGTCCGCTGGTCAGCGCCAGGTCTGCCCTCCGGACGGCTCGAGGCGCAGGTGGTGGCGACGACGGACCTGGCGGTGCGCTGCGGGGCCGGTGCGGTGCACGCCACCACCCCGTTCACCAACGGCCTGGTCGCCCAGCGGGTCGCCGCGCGGCTCGGGCTGCCGTGGGTGTACGAGGTGCGCGGCCTGCTGGAGGACACCTGGGCCGCCAGCTTCCCGACACCCGCGGCCCGCCGCGCCGCCAGCGCCTCGCAGCGTCACGCCCTGGCCCGCGCCCGGGAGGCGGAGCTGGCCGCGGCAGCCGACCATGTGGTGGTGCTCGGTACGACGGTGCGTGACAGCCTGGTCGCCCGCGGGGTGCCCGCGGAGCGGATAACCGTCGTCCCCAACGCCGTGGACGACGCCCTGCTGACCTGCGACACCGACCCCGCGACCGCCAGGGCACGGCTGGGGCTGGGCGCCTGCGGCCCCGCGGGCGGGGACACCGACGGCTTCTGGGTGGGCACCGTGGGCAGCCTGGTCGACTACGAGGGCGTCGGCACCCTGCTGGACGCGGTCACGATACTGCGCGCCCAGGGCGTCGACGTGCGGGTCGCCGTGGTGGGCGACGGGGTCGCCCGACCGGAGCTGGTGCGCCGGGCCGCGGCCCTGGGCGAGGCCGCCGTGCTGCCCGGCCGGGTGCCCGCCGCGCAGGCGGTGACCTGGTACCAGGCGCTGGACGTGTTCGTCGTGCCGCGCCGGGACACCGCGGTGACCCGGACCGTCGTACCGCTCAAGCCGATGCAGGCCATGGCGCTGCGCCGCCCCGTGGTGGCCAGCGACCTGCCCGCGCTGCGGGAGGTCGTCGGCGACCCGGGCGCCGGCCTGATGGTGCCGCCCGACGACGCCGACGCCCTGGCCGGGGCCCTGGCGGCTCTGGCCGCCGACCCGGACCGGGTCGCGCGGCTGGGCGCCGCGGGCCGCCGTTTCGCCGCGACCAGGACCTGGTCGGCGGTGGGCCAGGCGTACCGGGCGCTGTACGAGAGGTTGTACGCACCGGCCGACCCGACCCCAGGCGAAGGGCTCGCCGCATGACGGCGACCGTCCAGACCGGACCGGCCGACCAGGCCGATGTGCCGCGGCCCGCCCAGCCTGCCGTGCCCCAGCCTGCCGCGCCCCAGCCTGCCGCGCCCCAGCCTGCCGCGCCCCAGCCTGCCGCGCCCCGACCAGCCGCGGCACCGTCCACCACCCGGACGAAGCGCACCCCAGGACCGACCCGGGCCGAGCAGACGGTCCCGGTCGACTGCGGCGGTCTGCACCCGGTGGTGCACCGACCGCCGCTGGAGGAGTACCTGCGCCTGCTGTGGCAGCGACGGCACTTCGTCTGGGCGGACGCCCGGGCGCGGACGCTCAGCGAGTCCCGGCGCTTCCTGCTCGGCCAGGTCTGGCTGGTGCTGCGCCCGGTGCTGGACGCCGCGGTGTACCTGGTGATCTTCGGCCTGGTCATGCGCTCCAGCCGGGGGGTCGAGAACTTCCTCGGCTACCTCGTCATCGGGGTGTTCCTGTTCCGGTTCACCGCGGGCACGGTCAACGCAGGCGCCAAGTCGATCACCAGCGGCCGGGCGCTGGTGCGGTCGTTCTCGTTCCCCCGGATCGCGCTGCCGGTCGCGGAGGTCACCCGGCAGGTGCTGCGGTTCGGGCCGACGCTCGGCGCGATGCTGGTCCTGATTCTGGTCATCCCGCCGGGGGCCCGGCTGGGCTGGCGCTGGCTGCTGCTGCCGCTGGTGCTGGCGCTGCAGGTGGTGCTGGTCACCGGGCTGGTGCTGCTCACCGCCCGGCTGGTCGCGAAGATCCCCGACCTGAGCCAGGTGATCAGCCTGGGCAACCGGTTCTGGCTGTACGGGTCGGGCGTGATGTTCTCGTTCGAACGGTTCGTCGACCATCCGACGGTCCTGGCCGTCGTCGAGGTCAACCCGATGTTCCAGGTGCTGGACATGGCCCGGGACTGCCTGCTGTACGCCCAGACGCCCAGCCTGGCCTCGTGGGCGATCCTCACGGGCTGGGCGGCGGTGGCGCTGGTCGGGGGGCTGGTGTTCTTCTGGCGCGGCGAGGAGTCCTACGGTGCCGCCTGACCAGGACGTCCAGGTCGTCGTCGACGACGTGCACGTGCGCTACTGCGCCCCGTCGTCCGACCTGGCCGCCCGGTCCGGCTCGCGGGCCCGGCGCGCGGTGCACCGGCTGGTCGGCCGGGAACCGACCGTGGTGGTGCGGGCCCTGGCCGGGGTGTCGCTGGTGGCCCGCGCCGGGGAGACGATCGGCCTGGTGGGGCTGAACGGGTCCGGCAAGTCCACGCTGCTGCGGGTGATCGCCGGGCTGGAACGGCCCAGCCGGGGCCAGGTGCTGGCCGCGGACACCCCCGTGCTGCTCGGCGTCAACGCCGCGCTGGTGCCCGATCTCACCGGGCAGCAGAACGTGCGGCTGGGCTGCCTGGCGATGGGCATGACACCGGACGAGGCGGCCGCGGCCTACCCCGGTATCGTCGAGCTGGCCGGGCTGGGCGCAGCGGTGCACCGGCCGATGAAGACGTACTCCTCAGGCATGGGCGCCCGGCTGCGGTTCGCCATCGCGGTAGCGGCCCGACCCTCGATCCTGCTCATCGACGAGGCGCTGGCCACCGGGGACGCCGCCTTCAAGGACCGCAGCGAGCAGGCGATGGCCCAGATGCGGGCCCAGGCCGGCTGCCAGTTCCTGGTCACCCACGCCGCAAAGACCGTCGAGGAGATGTGCACCCGGGCCGTCTGGCTGCACCAGGGGCGGCTGGTCTGGGACGGACCCGGCCCGGAGGTCGCCCTGGCCTACCGGAAATGGGCCTGGAGCCTGGCCCAGGGCCAGCCGGAAAAGGCGCAGAGCCTGCTGGACGCGGCCTTCGCGACCGGCACCGACACCACCTTGCACCTCATCGCCGGGCTGCGCACCGACACGGTCGCCCGGCACGCCCGCTGAACACCGTCCCACCCAGCTCGATACTTCTGTCGTGGGTTTTAGAGGTTTACCCTCGAATCCCCGACAGAAGGATCGAAACGACAGGCGGGGGAAGATGAGGACCCGC
>WRMB01000081.1 GCA_009777345.1 Micrococcales bacterium
AACGATCCGGCATCAAAAACACCGCACCACCCGGGGGCGGGCAGCACGGCCAATCGACACCAAACAAAAATTGGCATCGACCATCAATATCTCGACACACTGTTGAGTTCTCAAACAACGCACGCACTTCCCTGGCACTCTTTCGGGCCCGGCGGGAGGCAACTGGAGTAACCTATCTCGACACGAGCATCGCGTCAAGTCGAGTGCGGCACCCCGCAGACGGGCGGCTCCGGGGCGTCAGTACAGCGCCGCCGCCAGCGCCCGCCGCGCGGCCACCACCCGGGGGTCGTCGCCGCCGACCACCTCGAAGAGGTCGAGCAACCGCACCCGCACCCGCTCCCGGTCGTCTCCCGCGGTCACCCGCACCAGACCGACCAGCCGGGCGAAGGCGTCGTCCACCTGACCGCCTGCCACGTCCAGGTCCGCGACCACCAGCTGGGCAGCGACGTCACCGGGCGCGTCCGCCGCAGCCTGGCGCGCCGCCGACGGGTCGCCGACCTCCTTGGTCCGGGCCAGCAGCCCGACCTGCGCCAGCCCGGCCCGGGCCTCGCCGTCGCGCGGGTTCTCCCTGAGCGCCTGGTCGTACGCCTCGCGGGCAGCGTCCAGATCGTCCCGGGCGATGGCGTCGTAGGCCGCCTGGTGCAGCGGGGGCAGGGCCGGTTCCTCCGGTGCCTCGGCAGGCGGCTCGCCCGTCGCGACCGTGCCCGTGATGCCGTTGGCCGCGGCGGCCTCCAGCACCTGGTCGATCACGCCTCGCACCTGGGCGCGGTCCGGCTGGCCCTCGAACAGGGGCAGCGGACGGCCGCCGAGCATCGCCACGACCACCGGCACCGACTGCACCGCGAAAGCCTGCGCGATCTGCGGGTTGGCCTCGACGTCCACCCGGGCGAGCAGCCAGCGTCCGGCGTCCTCGGCGGCCAGCGCACCCAGGTCGTCGACGACGGTCCGGCTGGCCTGCGACCACGACGCCCACAGCACCACGACCACCGGGTGGACAGTCGAGGCCTGCACGACCTCGGCAAAGCTCGTCGGGTCGACGTCGCGCACCCACGCACCCGCGGCAGGCCCGCCCGGTGCGCCCGGTGCGGTCCGGGCCAGAGCAGACAGGTCGACCGCGCCGCGGACGTCCAGACGGGGACCGGGCGTGGGGGGCTGGGCTGGCATGGTCAACCTTTCGGACGCTCGTCGGACGTCGGTGACGTCCACCGTAACGGGTCGTCGCACTGCCGCAGGACCACGGTCACAGCGGTGCGGCGGAGGTGACCGTGTGCGCGTAGGCCACCACGACGACCGGTTTCGTCGCCTCGGGCGGGACCTTGAACACGACGACGTCGGTATACCCCCAGGTCATCGACGACGTCAGCGTGCCGCCAGCCAGCGCCGCCACCCGGACCATCATCGGGTCGTCCGCCGTCGCGCCGACGTCGATCTCCTTGACCTGCACGGTGGTCGTCAGCCGACCGACCACCAGCGCCCCGCCGTCGGCGGTCGCCAGCACGACGGCTGGCTCCTCCGGTGCCTCGATCGTCTCCTCGTACTTTCCCGGACCGTTGCCGATCCTCTCGCCGATCTTCCTCCGGGTCGCCTCCAGGCCCGCCCGCATCCCGTCCTTGTCGGTCCCGACGAACGACTCGACGTGCTCGGAGGCGTCGCCGTTCTTCAGCACGTCGGCATACCACGGCAGCACGTCGGCCGGCAGTATGGGGAGGTTCTTGTGGTTGGGCGGCAACAGCTGGCTGCCTACCTCGGGCACCGTCATCTCCGGTACCGATATGCCCGAGCCCAGCCCGGCCGACCCCCACAGCCGGTACTGGTCGCGCGGAGAGTCCTGGCGCAGCACCAGGATCCGGGCGGTACCTATCAGGTCGTCCGGCTGCGTCGTCGAGACCAGCACGACGCGCGGCCAGGTGGTGGTCTGGGCCACCACCGTCCATCTCGCGTCGCGCTCGATCGTCACCGGCGACAGCTCGTGGCCAGCAGCGGCCACCACGTAGTCGGCCCGGCGGACGTCCAGCGCGGGGCCTTCCAGCCGGGCCGCCACCGCGTCGCTGTCGAGAGCGGCGTCCGCCACCTCGAGGGTCCCGGTCAGCGCCGTCATGATCGTCGTGATCTGGGCCTCGGTGACGACCGGGACAGGCGTCGTCGCCGCTGGCTCCGGTTTCGGCGGGGCGGAGGTGCACGCCGCCAGCAGAGCGACCAGCACCGCCCCGAGCACCATCGGGCTGCTGCGCCTCACCGGTCCTCCTGAGATCCGTCGTCGGTCGAGATGCCCCAGATCTGCCGCCAGGCGTCGCCGCGCGGCGCCGGGTCCGACGGCGGACCGGCGGACGGCGGACCACCGGGCAGCGGACCGGTGGACAGCCGCGGCGCCGTGCCCTGAGGCGGAGCGGCAGGCACCGGGCCGGTCAGCGGCGCCGGGGAGCGGGTCCGACCCAACCAGGCAGGACGCCGACCGCTTCCGGTCTGCTCGGTGGGCGCGGGCACCTGCGGGACTGAACCGGTACGCCCGCCTCGACCGGGCATCCAGCCGCCCAGCGGGGCCGGGCGGGGCTGCGGCGCCCCCGTGGGAGCCGACGGCGGTTCCGGGGCCGGACGCGCGCCGCGGCCGAACGGGCCGCGGCGCTGTTCCGTCTGCCCGGTCTCGGTCGGTGCCTGCTCAGCACCTGGTGGAGCGCTCTGCAGGGTGGGCGGCCAGGTAAACCTGCGGCCCGACGCCGGGGGCGCCGACGGTACGGGCGGTGCGGGCGACGGCATGCGCCTGGCCGACGGTATGGGCGACGGCGCGAGCCCGGTCGGGGCAGGTGCTGGAGCGGGGGCCGCCGGAGCCGCTGGCGGCAGCGGCGCCTGGGACCAGGCGGGGGTACGCGGCCGCCCGGGAGAAGCGGGCGGCGGCTGGAACGGTCCTGGCGGCACGAGGCCCGGGATCGCCTCTCCCCTGCCCTCGGTCGTCGGCTCGTCGGTCACGTCCGTCGTGGACCCGCCGACGACGGAGACCGGGTCGGACTGGCCGCCCGCCTTCGCCGCCCGCACCTCCCGGCGCGACCGGGGCGGCGGGCTGTCCGTGTCCTTCCCGGTGCTCGGGTCGGCATCGGTCTTCCGCCCGAACGCCAGGATCCCGCGCCGCCGCAGCTCGGCGTACACCGCCCCGCTGACCGCCCCGAGGCCGATGATCAGCCCCGGGATCAGCCACGGCGTGGAGACGTCGCGCGGCCAGGCCATCTCGACAGTCGTCTGCGCTTTGGTCGGGTTCGCGACCAGCACGCTCCAGCGACCGGGGTACTGGGAGCCGGGGGCCCAGCGCTTCAGCTCGGCGCGGCCCTCGCCGCTCGCCTCGGCGACCCACATGTCCGAGCCCGCCGGACTCTGGTACTCGGCCTGGCCCTGCGCCGGCTCGTCCTGCGCGGGCTCGTCCTGCGCGGGCTCGTCCTGCGCCGGTTCGTCCTGCGCCGGTTCGTCCTGCGCCGGTTCGTCCTGCGCCGGGTCGTCCTGAGCGGGCTCGCCTCCGGTCGGCTTCGCCGTCCCGCCGGCCGGGTTGGTGATGCGCAGCGAGCTCCACCCGGACATTCCCGAGACGGTCTCGTGCGGGTCGTCGCCCACCCAGCCGACGACGTCGGTGTCACGCCCCACGGCGATGACGAGCGGCGCCTTCTTCCCGTCCACGGTCTTCACCGTGACGGTAGTGGGCTGACCGCCCATCTCGACGACGCCCGGCGCCGTGACGACGTACGGGCTGTCCGTGGTCACGGAGGCGCGCAGCACGTCGTCGGGTCGCCACAGCGTCGCCGACGCGACGCTCAGTCCGGTGACGACGATGCCCGCGGCACCGACCGCCACGACCGTGATCCGGCCGACCACTCACCCACCTCCCGGTCTTCTCAGGCGCACCACACTACGGCGTCCGACCCGCCGAACCGAACCGTTAGGACCGGACGTGTGCACCGGACCAACCGGACGAAGGACACAATTCGCCCGGCATGCAGGACAGACGTTACGGCTGATAATATTCCTTCACCCGTTCGTAGTCACGCCGAGTACGTCGGTCCCCTATCCTTTCGCAAGGTGGTCCGCGAGCACGACCGACCGCGCGCAGGCCGCAACACCACAACCAGCGCACAGGAGGTGCCGTGGCCGAGTCTCGTCCCCGCTTTCCGCTCGCCAGCTTCAGGGGGTACGACCGTGATGCCGTCGATGCCGCTACGGCCAACAACGAGGCCACCATCGCCCAGCTGCAGTCCCAGGTCACAGCCCGCAGCACCGAGGTCGCACAGCTGACCGAAGACCTCGCCGCCGCCCGCAAGGCCCTGGCCGAGGCCGGTCGTCCCAGCGGTCTGGGCACGCGCATGGAACAGCTGCTGCGCTCCGCCGAGGAGCAGTCGTCCGAGCTGGTCGCCCAGGCCGAGGCGCAGGCTTCCGACACGGTCACCCGGGCCAAGCTGGCCGTCGGCCAGCTGCGGTCCCGGGCCGAGAGCGAGGCCGCGGAGCGGATCAGCTCGGCCCGCCGCGAGGCCGACCAGATCAGGGCCGAGGCCCGGGCCGAGGCCGACTCGACGCTGGCCGCCGCGGCCCGGCGGGCTGACGAGCTGGTCGGATCGGCCGAGCGCGAGGCCGCCCGGATCTCCAGCGAGATCGCGACCGAGGAGACCGAACGGCGCGGGGCGCTGGAGCGCGAGCTCGGCGAGCTGCGCGCCAGCGTCGTCAGCCAGACCACCGAGCTGCGGGTCACCACCCAGCGGGAGACCGACGAGCTCAAGGCCGCGACGGTCGCCGACGCCGACGCCACGCGCACCAAGGCCGAACGCTACGCCGAGGACCTGCGCCGCCAGGTCGACGAGGAGGCGCTGGCCGCCCGGCAGCAGATCGCCGACGAGCAGTCTTCCCTGCGCGCCCAGGAGGAGCAGGCCGTCGCCGCGCTGCGCTCCGGAGCCGCCGCCGAGATCGCCGCGGAACGGCAGGCCGCCGCCGACGAGGTCGCCACGCTGCGCGCCACCAGCCACGAGTACTCGCAGATGCTGCGCTCCCAGGCCGAGCGGGACAAGGCAGCCGTCCTGCAGCAGGTCGGCCTAGAGGTCGACCAGCTGCGCAGCGACGCCGAGACCTACGCGGCCGACCTGCGCGCCGAGGCGGAGCGTGACGCCGCGGCCCGCCGGGCCGCGCTGGCCGACGAGCTGGCCGTGCTCAGTACAAGTACCGGTCAGGAGATCGCGACCGCCCGGGCCGAGGCCGACGAGTACGCCGAGCAGGTCCGCTCGGCCGCCGACCGGGAGACCCGGGAGCAGCGCGACCGCGCCACCGCCGAGGCCGACGGGCTGCGGTCGGTCGCGACGGGCGAGGCCGATCAGGTCGTCGCGAACGCCCGACGCGAAGCCACCCGGCTGCTCGACGAGGCCCGCCGGGCCGATGCCGACCAGCGCGAGGCCACCCGCATCGAGCTGGAGCGGATGGCCGCCGAGGCCGCCCGCGCCATCGAGGACATGGACAAGGCGACCAAGGGCCAGGCCGACGGGCTGCTGGCCCAGGCCCGCCGCGCCCTGGAAGAGGCCGAGCTGACGATCGCGACCCAGCACGACGAGGCCGCCAAGGCCGACGCCGCGGCGCACGAGGCGACCAAGACCGACGCCAGGAAGCTGGTCGCCGCCGCCGAGGCCCAGGCCGCCGACGCCGAGACCCGGGTGCGCGCCGCCCTGGAGCAGGCCGAGAAGGTCCGGCGCGACGCCGAGAACGAGGCCGAGACCATCACCACCGAGGCCCGGCGCACCGCCGACCAGGTCATCGCCGAGGCTCGCGAGCACGGCGACAAGATGGTCGCCGACGCCACCGAGGAGTCCGAACGGCAGCGGGCCACCGCCGCCCAGCAGGTCGCCGAGCTCAACGAACGCCGGTCGTCGATCACGTCCTACCTGGACGAGCTGCGCAGCCGGCTGGCCGGCAGCCTGCTGAGCAGCGGCGTCTTCAACATGGCCGGGATGGGCGAGCTCAAGGCCGAGTCGGCCTCCGCTCAGCCCGCCGATCCCCTGGTCGAGGCCATGGCGCTGATCAACGAGCCGACCTCCGCCGAGACCGTCCTGACCGCCGACACGACGGTCGCCGACGAGACCCCCGACGACGCGACTTCGTCCGACGAACCGGACAAGGACGAGGACGACCCGTCCGCGAGGTCCGCACCGCGCAAGGGCCGTTCTCCCCGGACCCGGCCGATCTCCGCGGTCACCGGACGCCTCAACGAGGACTGACTGAGCCTGGCTGACAGGGCGGTGGGGAGGCGGTTCCCCGCCGCCCTGTCAGCGCTCGGCCTGCTGGACCAGCTCGGTGAGGGCCTCAGCGACCGGCGTCGGCTGCTCGACCGGTGACAGGTGCCCCGCTCGGGGCACCACGACGAGCCGGGAAGCAGTGGCCACGGCTGCCGTCTGGCGGGCCACCTCCACCCCGGTGAGCTGGTCCTCGTCGCCGACGACGACCACGACCGGACCGGCGAACGCCCGCAGGGCAGCGGTCCGGTCCGGCCGGGCCCCGATGGCCCGCTGGGCCCAGACGACGGTCGCCGGGGTCTGCTCGTCGATCCAGCTGTGCACCTGGGCTACCAGCGTGGGGCGCCGGGACGCGGTCGTCGCCCCGAGCAGGCCCGGGACCATGGCGTGCGCCGGGTCCAGCGCGCCGGTGCGCTCCAGCACGGCGACCATGGCGGCGCGCCGGGCCCGGGCAGCCTCGTCGTCGGCCTCGACCCGGGTGTCGACCAGGCCCAGACCCGCGACGAGCGCCGGGTGACGCTGGGCCAGCGCCAGTGCGAGATAGCCGCCCATCGAGCACCCGACGACGACAGCCCGCTCGGTCCCGGCCCGGGCGAGCGCCTCGGCGAGCTGGTCGGCGACAGCGTCGAACGACGGTTCCCCGGGTGGGCCGGTCCGGTCCGGCAGGTCGACGGCCAGCACCCGGCCGGGCAACCGCGCGGCGACATCGACCCACATCCGGTGGTCCAGGGGCAGGGCGTGCAGCAGCACCGACGGCAGGGAGCCAGTCTCGGCCGGTTCGCCAGCCGGGGGCCCTTCGCGCAGGACGTGCAGTCTCATCTGTCACCTTCGTCGTCGCAGGGTCCGTCCCAGGTGGTGGGCAACCGCCCCGGGAGGTCGGGGCGGACGTGCCGGACGATCTCGTCCAGCACCCGGCGCACCGACGGTTCGCCCACCCACAGGTGGTTGGCGCCGACCACACCGACGAGCTCGGCCTGCGGCACCCGGGCGAACCGGGCACGGGCCTGGCCCGGACGCAGGAAGTCGTCGTGCTCGGGCACCAGCACCACCAGGTCCCGGCCGAACGCCGCCCAGGCGTCGAGGTCGGCGTCGGTGGCCCGCGCCAGCGGCGGAGAGAGCAGCACAGCCCCGACCACCCGCGGGTCACGCCCGTGCATCAGCGTCAGCTCGGTGCCGAACGACCAGCCGACCAGCCACGGGTCTGGCAGCCCCCGCCGGGTGACGAGGTCCAGCGCGGCGGCCACGTCGTGCTTCTCCGCCCGTCCACCGTCGAAATGCCCCTGCGACCGCCCACGCGGGCTGGCAGTCCCCCGGGTGTTGAACCGCAGCACGGCCAGATCGGCCAGCGCCGGAAGCCGCCACGCCGCCTTGCGCAGCACGTGCGAGTCCATGTACCCACCGTGCGTCGGCAACGGGTGCAGCGTCACCAGCGTCGCCACAGGCTCGGCCGCGACCGGCAGCGCCAGCTCCCCCACCAGCACCAGCCCGTCGGCGGTACGCAGCTCGACGTCCTCCCGCCGCGCCGGCAGCACGGTCAGAGCCCGGATAGGTGTCGTCATCACCTGAGAGCCTAGCGGGCTCCCTGGGCACGCCCCCGACGAACCCCTGCCTCCCCCTCCTCCCGCCCCCCCCCCCCCCCCCCCCCCCTCTC
>WRMB01000082.1 GCA_009777345.1 Micrococcales bacterium
CCCACAGCGTCACCAGCAGCCGTCGCCCCCGTCCCCACCCGCACCGTCACCCCCCCCCCCGACGCCCCCCCACCGCCCGGACGGTCCACCCCCCCCACCCGCCCCGACACACGCAGCACCGGCACACCGACCTCCTCGGTCACCCGCACCAACCACCCCGACACCCGGGACAGGGCCCCCAGCACGTCAGGGACCACCTCGGACTCACGCCGTCTGAACATCAGCGAACACCTCCGCCTACAGAGTCTGTCTGTACACGGGTGGACGCTACAGACTCTCTCTGCACACGTCAACCCCGGTGCGCCTATGCTGGGTTTCGTGACAGCTCGTACGGCAGAGGACTCGGGAGGACTCGGGAGGACTCCCCTGGACATCTCGAGCCTGTGCGACGCCAAGGGGTGGAGTCGTGCGCGGTTGGTTCACGAACTGCGCCGCACCGCCGCCATCGATGGTCGTCAACTGCCGGGGGACGAGAGTCTGCTCCGTATGATCCGCCTGTGGGCCAACCGCTCTCGGGCGCCGGGACCGGACTACTCGTCTCTTTTAGTTAGAGCCTTTGGTATTACCCAGGCTGACGCCGACACAGAGGCTCCGGATCGCTTTCTCGAGCGGCTGGACTCTTCAGCATCGGTCGACTTGAATCTTGTCCACGCGCTTGAAGCCCAGACCGAGAACCTCCGGACCCTGGATCGTCGCCTTGGGGCTGGGCGGATGATGGATCAGTCCGAGGCGCACGCGCGAACTATCGCAGACCTCGTTCAATGGTCGCCGGTCGGAAGAATTCGGTGCGCACTCGCTGTGGCTGGCGCCGAGGCTGCCGCCCTCGCCGGATGGCAAGCGCTAGATCTTGCTCGACCAGGTACGTCGTGGCGACTACACGCATTGGGTCGATCGCTGGCACATGAATCTGGCGACCCCGGCGTCATTGCTCATGTCACCGCACAACAGGCGTACGCACTTCTGGACACTGGGCGCATATCGTCTGCTGTCGCGCAGTTCGAGTCTGCCCGAGAGTCTGCGGGGACACGAGTCCCGGGCGCTCTTGGTGCGTGGCTCGCAGCCGCAGAGGCCGAAGCACGTGCCGCTGCAGGAGACGGGCTAGGGGCAGCCCGGCTGCTTGACGAGGCAGAACGGCTCCTCACAGGCGACACCCCGCCTTTCATTTTTCTCAATGAAGCACACCTCGCCCGGTGGCGTGGCAACTGTCTGGCTCGGACAGGGGATGCTGAGTCGGTCGGCGTTCTTTCTGATGCGCTCGACATGCACGAACCTGAGTTCAGCCGCGCAGCGGCGGGACTTCATGCCGATCTTGCTGCAGCCTACGTGGCTCGTGGCGACAAAGAGGCGGCCCGACACCACGCGCGAATCGCTTCCAGACTTTCCGTGACCACAGGGTCAGAGCGTCAGCGGGCGAGAGTGGGTGACCTACTCTCCAATGCCGAACGAGAGTAGGTATAACAGCGCGGCAAGGGTTCCAGAATTGCGAACTTCACCAGCGTCGATTCGCCCCCTCACCGAATCCAGCGCGATCCACTGGAGACCGGTACCCTCGTTCTTCTCGGTCGGTTCCGAGGTAACGTCACAGCCTCGAGCGGTATACACGTGGTGGGGGCTGCGTACCATTCCGATCATGGGTTCAAAAGTCATCAGGTGGCGTAGTTCTCCGACCTCGCGGCCGAGTTCTTCCAGAATCTCTCGCCGTGCGGTCTCGGCAGGATCCTCTCCTTCGTCGACCAGCCCGCCCGGCAGTTCCCAGTTCCACACGCCTGACGCGAAGCGGTGCCGCCAGACCAGGCCGACCCGCTCCCCGGTCTCGTCCACGATGGCAGTCATGGCGGCCTCTGGCATCGTCACCACATGGTGTTCGAACGGCTCACCGTCAGGCGGGTCTACCTCCACCAGGCTCAACCGGACCCACTCGGACGTGTACAGGTCTCGCTCACCCCAAACCAGCCACTCGTGGGGGTCCGTGCGCTCTGGGGCCGGTACGGCGGCCTGGGAAGGCGCGTGCTTTGCCTTCCGGCTGGCATTCCACTCACGGATGGTCCTCGCGTCCCACAGGTGGGTGCGCTTGCCCAGGGTCTGGACTGGTGCTGGCATCTGCCCACGATGCCGGTATGCCGAGACGGTGCGGACATCGACACCGAGGTAGTCGGCAACGTTTGTAGTGGTCCAGAGTTCGGAGTCCATACGCAGATTGTCGCAGGGAGCGGACGGCACGTGTGGGCGTGGGGCCTGGGTGTCGTCGGGCCCGCCTGTTCAGCCCCGGTACTCGAAGTGCCAGGGTTCGGGCTTGGCGCCGCCGCGGCGTGCCCAGTCGGGTAGGTACCAGCCGTGGGTGGGTCCGTGGGTGACCATCCATTCGTGCCGTGGTGTGCCGAAGGTCTGGATACCGTCGGCGAGGTCCACTGCGGTGCCCCATCCGTGGTTGGAGGTGCCCGGTGTCGCGGCGAGGCGGGGTTTGCTCGCCTTGAGGGTGACCTGCTGTGCGTACGTCCGGTAGGAGCCCGTGATCTGCAGGGGCCTGCCGAACGTGGCCTGGTACTCGGCGGCGAGCCGTTCGAGGGCGGCGGCGGCGTCGGGGCGCAGGCGGTGGTTGGGTGCCCAGCTGAGCGCCTGCAGTTGGTCCAGCGGGATGCGGCCGTTCTGGTGGCCGCCCCAGGCTCCGGGGCTGCCCAGGCTGGTGACGGTGCTAACTGCGATCGTGGTGGGTCGGTCGAAGGCTGACGAGCAGAACCCTTCGACATCGACCCCTTCGGTCTCGAGGGTGGCTGCGTCGATGCCCTCGACCCGGTAGTCGGCGAGGGTCGATCCGGACGGCCTGTCGGTGGTTCCCAGTATCGCGGCGACGACGGTCCGGGCTCGCTCCTCGTGCTTGGCGTAGGCGTCAGGGAACCCGGAGCGTTGGACGGCCTGGGCGGCGGCGGTGACGCTCATCTGTTCCCACCCGGTGATGTCGAGCAGGCCGGGTGGCTCGGTCCGTCCCGAGGCTGGGTCGTGGTGGGGCGATCCGGGCCCGCCGAAGAACGCCCGGGCGGCGTGCTCAACGTCTCGGACCTGGTCGGCGGTACCCCAGCCCTGGGACGGGCGCTGTTGGAACACGCCGCGGCTGTCACGGTCGCCGTCGGGCAGGTTGCGGAGCCCGCTCTCCTGCAGCGCGGTGGAGACGGCCACGACCAGCCCCTGGTCTGGCACCCCGGCTGCCTGCCCTACGGCGACGATGGTCCGGGCGGTCGCGATCTGCTCGTCCTGGCCCGGCCCGAACCCTGGCAGGTCCCCGCCGGTCGGGACGTTCGTGGCCTGGCTGGTCGTCAGGCCGGTCGGGGACACGTCATAGCCAAGGTCGGCGCAGATGGGCACCATCGCTGCCCCGGTGGTGCCCATCTCGCCGAACGCCGAAAGCACGTCCTCGCCGACCAGGCCGGATACGGAGACGAGGACAGTCCCGACGATGCCCACCGCGACGATCCCAGGTCTCATCAGCGCTCCAGCGTCACGTACGACGCGCTGCTGACCAGCCAGACGCCGCTCCGTTTTACGAGGAAGATGCTGATCTGCCCGATGTTTGTCGGCACCTCGAACGTGGCGCTGTCGTTGTCGAGGTAGTTCTTCTGGATCGTCTCTCCGGTGATCTGCAGCGGCTGGGTGTTGGCCGGGTCGACGCTCTTGAGGGACGCGTGGTAGCGGTCTGTGACATACGGGGCGATCCCGACCAGCCACTGGTCCAGGGGTAGTTCGGGGTGCCCCCAGGCGTCGAGGTAGGCCAGGGCGACCTGTGCTGCTGCCAACTCGACCGTCTGTTCGGCACCGGGTACGGGGCCGGGGCCGTGGTCGACGGGGCTGACCGGTCCACCTGTCAGCGGGGGCGGGGCCGGTGCGGTGGGTGCGGTTGTGGTGGGACTTGCGGTCGGTGGCGGGGCTGTGCCCGTCGGGGTGCTCTTCGAGCACTGCACGAGCATCACCAGCGCCAGTGCGAGGGCCACGACGGTGAGCAGCCTGCGCGGTGAGTGCATCACCCACCTCAGCGGGGTCTTGAGCGTGTCTGTCATCTTGTCTTCGCCTTTCCGTGCTTCCCGGACTTCGCCATCTCGACGACAACCTGCGCGGCCAGCCTCGTGGCTGCTGCCGCGACCTTCCTCTTCTGTTCCTTCCTCTTCTGTTCCGTCCTTCGCTGTCCGGTCTTCTCTCGGTCGTGGGACGGGTTTCTTGGGTGCTGAGCTCTCGGTCTTTGGGGTTGCGACCCCTGCGCGTTCTGACGACGGGTCGGCTGGCGCCCCCCTGGCCCGGTCTGCGCATCTGCTGCACGACGGTCGGTGGGCCGCCCCGACCCGGCCGGGTGTCCGGCAACCTGTCTGCGACGCGACGGGACCGGCTGACCCGTGCCCGCCGTTCGTTTTCCTGGTCGTGACGCGCGCTGCAGGCGCTCGTCTCTCGTCTGCCGTCTGCGTGAGTAGACAGGGCCGCGGTCGTGCCAGTCTGCCAACGATCCGCTGTCGCTGCGGCGACGCTTCTCCTGGTTCTTGCGGCGGGTGTCGTGCCGTCGGGTGAGGTGCGTGCGCAGGCGGGAGATTCTTCGGCGGCCCTGGCGGGCCAGCCGCTGGACTGGTGCCATTCCGCGGGGGCGGAACATCGAGAACAGCAGCGTCGGAACCATGACCGACAGGATGATGCCCAGCACGCCGTGCCCGATGACGGCGGTGACGATGATCAGGTTGACCAGCGCCGCGGCGAAGAAGATCGGCCCGGCTGCGACGATGGTGGCGACACGCTTGACCACGCCCATCATCCAGCCCGACAACGGGCGCAGCATCCCGAAGACACCCAGCGCCGGTGCCAGAGGTATCAGCACTCTGACCGCCAGGTACGACACCACGACCAGGAAACCGGCGACCACCAGGAACGTCATCGTGCAGGCGACCGAGAACAGCGCTACGACAACGCCGTCCCAGCGTCCGTGGTTGCCCGTCAGCTGCCCGTAGGCGTCGCCGTCGGCGTCCTGGACCTTCGCAGCAGTGTCTTCCCACAACTTTTTCTTGGCGTCGACGATGTCCTTGCCCTGCCCGGCGTCGACCAGCGCGGCCTCGCGCCACGACAGGTGCGAGGCCTTGAACAGGTCGGGTCCGTAGGTCACCGCGGTGGTGCTGGTGGACGACCCCAGGGTGCCGGTCAGCCAGGCCTTGTACAGGGTGTTGCGGTTGACGATGTCCAGCTGCCGGTCGATCGCGTCCTGCGCTGCCGACTCGGCACCGCCGGGGCGCAGGCGTTCGGTCAGGCTGTTCGGGTCTGGTTCGTAGCCCGGCGCGTACGGCACGGTCAGGGTCGGCAGCTGACCGTGCGCAGCGGTGGTCACCGCCGACTGGATGACGCCGTCCACGGCCTCGGCTGTCGCGGTCGGGTACGACATGACGTACGTGGTGGTGACCAGGACCAGACCTGCCCAGCCGACGGTCGTGGCCGTCCTGGCCATGTCCGCGCGGGACGCGGCCCACAGCAGCATGCACGCCAGGACCAGGACCACCGGGGTGACCCACGGGCCGAAGAACCCGTTCCGCACCGCGATAGTCGCCTCTGCTACCGCCTTGTCCAGCCCTTCGAGCCAGGTCGGGGTGATAACGAGGGTGAGCTCGGTGTGGGTCAGGGCGTTGACCGACGCTGCCAGGCCCAGCAGGACGTTGCCGATGCCGGTGCTCGTCGACGCAGCAACGTCGGACCCCGGCAGGCACCCGTTGTCGTAGGTCTGCCACCGGTAGCCGTAGCCGTAGACCTCGGCGACCGTGGTTGTGGACCCGGGCGCGAACGGGTCGTCGTCAGAGGTCGCCGACGGCCTGGAGTACAGCAGACCCGGCAGCCCGGCGTCAGGCCGTGCCGGGTCGGGCGCCTCGGCGCAGCGCTTGGCCGCGGCCGTCTGGGTGCTGGCGGCGGCGGCGAACGGCAGCCCGACCAGCCCGGCCAGGACCAGCACTGCCACCACCGTCAGCCGACCGCGGCGGTGGCCCGGTCGCCCGATGATGCGGCGTAGGCGCGCCATGTCAGGCCACCTCGATCCTGGGCCGGACGGCCTGGCGCAGCCGGGCCGGGTCGGCAGTGGTGTTCAGGGCCTCGACCAGGTCGGGGTGCCCGGAGAAGTCAACCGTGATGCGTTCCATACCGCCACGGCCGCCGTCACCGCCCATGCCGTCGCGGAACACGAACTCCCGCGGCCGTCCTTTTCTGGTGTCGCGCCGTACGTGCGACGACAGGCTGCCGAAAGCAGCCTCGTACCCGGCGTCGCGGGGCAGGCCGAGCAGGTCGCACGCGTCGGCCTGGGCGGCAGCGTCAGTCGTCCGCCCGACGAACGCGCTGCCGACGAAGTTGCCGATGTCCTGCCCGAGCACGCGGGAGGCGTTCTGCGTCAGGACCAGCGCGGCGATGTTCCTCTTCCGGTTGTCGGTCGAGATCTTCTGCACCAGGGCCGAGCCTGCACCGACCTTCGTGATCTCGTGCATCTCGTCCAGCAGGATGCCCTTGCGCTCGTGCCGGGGTCGCAGCAGCGCGGCACGCAGGGTCGCCCAGGCGGCCAGTGCCAGGATCGGCCGGGTGAGCAGTTCGTTGGTGCCCCACTCCTCGACGGGGCGCCGTTCGTCTACCTCGGGCAGGCCGACCAGCGAGTAGATCACCAGCCGCCGGTCCGGCGTAGCGGCGTCGACCAGATCGGCGGCGCGCTCGGGGAAGAACAGGCGACTCAGCTCGCGCTCGGCTGCCTCGCGCAGCCGTCGGGCGACCATCGCGGCCAGCTCGTCGCCGTGCTCCAGCCGGGTCACGACATCCAGCGGTGAGGACCAGACCGCGGCCGGGGCGGCGTGGATCGCGTCGCGCAGCGCCGTCTGCACGTCCTCGCGCGCTCCCGTGCTGTACGGCAGGCACCAGCGCAGCGTGTCGTAGGCCAGGTCCCGCCGCTGCGCGGCAGCAGCGGTCCGGGCTCGGGCCAACGCCTGCGCGGAGTCGGCGGCGTCGGCGGCCCAGTCCTCGGTCGGCTCTGGCACCTGGGCGTACGGATTCAGCGACCCGGGTGCCGACTCCAGCAGCGTCACCACTCGGGTCAGGGTGCACAGGTCCGGCAGGACCGCCAGGCGTGCCAGCAGGCCCGAGGGGTCCATGACCGTCCACGGCACACCTGTCAGCACCGTCTTGTAGACGATGCCGCCGCCGAGGAAGCTCTTGCCTGCACCCAGGCCGCCGACGATCGGGACCAGGCCGGACGACTCGAGCTGCTCGGTGGCGAACCACGGATCCCAGATCACGGCCTGGGTGCCCCCGCTGACCCGGCCGAGCAGCGCGCCACGACGGTCGCCCACCTCTGCGGTGACCGCCGGTACCCCGGCGGCTACCTTCAGTACCGGCAGGTGCCTGGTGTGCGCGGTGTTCGCGACCGGCTCACCGGGGACGAACTCGCGTGCCAGGCGGTACTGGTCCAGTTCTCGCACGACCTTGATCTCCGGCTTGTACAGCTCGACCACGGCCCTGGCCCGGGCCAGGGCCTCCTCCTCGGTATCCGCGGAGACCGCGAGCCGGTAGTGCCCCTTCGTGCGGGTGGACAGACCGTCGAACTCCGATCGCATCTCGTCCTCCACCTCCGACGCACGGTCCGCCTGCCGCTCCAGCTGCTGCGGCGGGGCGATGTCGTGGGCCTCGGGGTAGTGGGGGGGCTGGGCGCGGGGCCCGTCCGCCCGCGCCCCCACCTGCTTTCCCGTCTCGTC
>WRMB01000083.1 GCA_009777345.1 Micrococcales bacterium
CCGGACGCTACCTACCTCGACGTTGCCGCGACCACCGCCGAGGACCTGGCGGTCCTGGCCCCCCGGGTACCGGCCGAGGTACGCCAGGAGGTCCTGGCCGCCGACCCCAGGCTCGACGAGGACATCGCCGCCTGGTACGCGGTCGGCCCGGCCCGGCCCCGGGTGCGGGTGCTGGGCCCGGTCCGGGTCGTGGCCTGTGGTACCCCGCCGGCCCGGCGCGGGGCGTTCTTCACCGAGCTGGTGACCTACCTGGCGCTGCACCCGGACGGGGTGACACCGGCCCAGGTCGCCGAGGCGCTGGACACCAGCCGGGCCAAGGCCCGCGAGTACCTGCGGATCGTGCAGGCGTGGCTGGGCACCGACCCGGTCACCGGCCAGCCGTACCTGACCGGCACCGACGACGACCAGCCACGCCAGGTCCAGGCCCTGGTCGACCTGGACCTGTTCCGTCGGCTGCGGGTCCGCGCCCAGGCCCGCGGCGCCGAGGGCACCGACGACCTGCTGGCCGCCCTGCACCTGGTCGCCGGGCGGCCCTTCGACGACCCGGCCACCTGGCGCCCCGGCGGCTGGGCCTGGCTCGTGGAGGACCGCACCGACGAGGCGGCGCTGATCGCCATCATCGACACCGCCCACACCGTGGTCACCCACGCCCTGGCCACCGAAGACCTGCCCACGGCCCGTCTGGCCGCCGAGACCGCCCAGACGGCCGACCCGTACGACGAGGTCATCCGTCTGGACCTGGCCGCCGTCGCCTCCGCCGAAGGCCGCTACGCCGAAGCCGCCCGCATCGTCGCCGACGAGATCGGCAACCGCTCCGACGACGGCCACGCCCCGCCCGACCTGTCCGACCGCACCCAGGAGATCATCATCGCCCACCCCGACTGGCGCACCACCCGAGCGTCATGACCACGCTGATCGGGTGTGATTGGGTGCGCTGAACGACTCTGTGGTCTATGAACGACTTGGTGCGGGCTCCTGACGGTCCGGACGGTCGCCGCTGACAGGCGTGGTACCGGCGGCGACGAGGGCGATCTCTTCGGTCGGAGCGGTGCGCGGTCGCAGGTCGGTGGGCGCGGCAGCCTGGTCGTCGCTCTCGACTGCCTGGCCGTCGCTCTCGACTGCCTGGTCGGGCGTCGGCTCGTCGGAGCGCGGTCCGTCGACCCCCGCGAGAGCCTTCGGCGGGTCGAGGGCGCGCAGCTCGGTCCGCATCTGGGTAGCGGTCTGGTGCCGGTCGGCGCGGTCCTTGGCCAGGGCGGTGAGCACGATGCGGTCCAGCGCGGTGGGCAGGTACGGGTTCAGCGTGCTGGGGGCGGGGGGCGGGTCGGCGATCTGCTGGGCGGCGACCGTGGCCTGGTCGTCCCCGACGAACGGGGGGCGGCCGGTGACGAGCTGGAACAGCAGGCAGCCGACGGAGTACAGGTCGGAGCGCGGGTCCACCGGCTGGCCGCGGATGTGCTCCGGCGACATGTACTGCACCGTGCCGACCACCTGGGCCGGTTCGACCGTGCCGCGCGCCCAGGCCGTGCCGAAGTCCATGACCTTGACCTGGCCGGTGGTGGCGATCATCACGTTGCCTGGCTTGACGTCCCGGTGCACGATCCCCGCCGCGTGGGCGTGCTCCAGCGCGCCGAGCACGCCGTGGGTGATCTTCAGCGCGGTGGGTATCGGCACCGGGCCGTTGCGCAGGATCCAGCGCAGGGTGCGGCCGTCCACGTGCTCCATGACGATGTAACGCACGCTGGTCCCGTCCGGGCCGGGTTTCTCGCCGGAGTCGAGCACGGCGACGATCGCCGGGTGGTCCAGCGTCGCCGCGATCTCGGCCTCACGGGCGAACTGGCTGACCAGCACCGGGTCGCGGGCCGCCTCGGCGGTGAGGACCTTGACCGCGACCCGGCGGCCGGTCCGCCGGTCGGTCCCGTCGTAGACGTCCGCCGTCCCGCCGCGCCCGACCAGCCGACCGAGGACGTACTGGTCGGCCAGAGCCTGTCGCAGCGGCACCCGTCAGCCCTCCCGGGCAGGTCTGACGGGTGCTCGGTACACAGCTACCCCTTCCGACGACGGTGCTACCTACGACGATACCGGGACATACCGCACAATCGGCCAGAGAACGGAACGACGACGTATCACGGTGAGACGACCTCATCCCGCCAGATGGAACGCCACCACCACCACGGCGACGACCACCACCACGACCGCGACGACGACCACGGCGACCAGCCTCCCGCGCCCGCGGCGCCGCTCGGGCGGCGCCGTCGGCGGCACGAACGACGGCGGCCGCTGCGACATGACCGTGGTCCGACCCCTCGGCCGCAGCGCCTGGTACGGGACGGTGTAGCCGGGCTGGTCCGCGGGGAGCGCGCTGCCCACCAGCCTGGTGGCCCTCACATCGGCGGGGCCTGGTCTGCCTGGTCCTTCTCCGGGCCCCGGCCCTGCGACGCCCGGTGCGTGGCTGACCACCTGCCGGGGCGGCGCCGGGGCCACGGGCTGCTGCCACAGGCTCGGCGGAGTCAGGTGCTGCGGCCCAGGCTGCGCCGGGGGGGCGGGCCGGTCGGACGGTCCCACGGTGGGCGGTGCGGAAGGCCCGGCAAGCGGTGACAGGCTAGGCGGTCCTGGGTGCGTCGGCGGTGCCGGGAGGGGGGTCAGTGGTGACAGGCTGGGTGGTCCTGGTTGGGCTGGCGGTGCGGCGGGTCGGCCGGGTCCGACGTGCGGTGCGGTGGGTGCCGGGAGGGGGGTCAGCGGTGACAGGCTCGGCGGTCCTGGTTGTGCTGGGAGTGCGGTCGGGGCTGCGGGTGGGAGAGCCTGCGGTGACCCCCGGACGCCCGGAGGCCGCACCGGTGCCGAGCGGGGTCGGGACCTGGGGTTGATGGCGACCGTCTCCATCGGCTGGTCGGGCGGCTGGCCGACCGGGCTGCCGAAGGGGGCAGGTGTCCCGACGGGAGCGCCTGGGTCCGGGGCGCTGGGCAGACCAGGTGCGGGCGCGGTCAGCACCGTGGAGTCGCTGGTGCGCAGCGACGGCGTCAGCGGGAGCACCGGCCCCGGGATAGCCACCGGACCGGGCAGGCCGACCAGCTCGCCGAGCCGGGCGGCGGCCTCGGGCAGGCCCATGCGCTGGCGCGGGTCGAGCGTGCACAGCCCCCGGGCGACGACGGCCAGCTGTTCCCCGGCCTGGTCCAGCCCCGGCGGCAACCAGCCCTGGCCGTGCGAGGCATCGGGCGCCTGGCCGGTGAGCTGCCAGACCAGCAGCGAACCCAGGTACCAGGCGTCGGTGTACCGGCCCACCGCGGTGTCCCCGCGCAGCGTCTCCGGCGGTACCGAGAACCCCAGGTTGCCCAGCCGCTGGGTGTGCGTGGAGGTCTTGTCGCTGGCGATGAGGTGCGCGATACCCCAGTCGGCCAGCAGCAACCGGCCCGCGTCGTCCACCAGCACGTTGTGCGGGGTGATGTCCCGGTGGATGACGCCCAGGTTCTCGTGCACCGCCTGCACCGTGGCCACCACCGGCGCCATCCGGCTCACCACGACGGCCGGTACCCGCGACGCGGAGCCCTCGACCTGCTGCAGCTCGGCCAGGTTCGTCCGGCACCAGGCCATGACGTCGCACCACAGCTCGTGCTCGTCCTGGCCGGAGCCCAGCTCGCTACCGGGGACGGTGCACACGAACGACTCGACGACCGGCAGCACCGACGGGTACGTCTCGGGCCGCTCCCGGGCGGCGGTCACCACCGACAGCATGGACAGCAGCCGCTCCATCTGGCGCGACTGTTCTTCGCGCGAGGTCACGGCCCCCACCCGCAGCGCCAGCGGGTGGTCGTCGGCCCCCTGGTCGGCCAGCTGGGCCCGGGCCACCGCCGCCTGCCCGCCGTAGCGCACCGGCAGCAGCACCCGCACCGGCCGCGAGTCGTCCACCGTGGACACCCGCAGCAGCCCAGACCGACTCAGCCGCACCGACGACCCGCGCAGCACGGTGCCGTCCCGGTGCTGCAACCACCGCGACAGCACCTCTCCGCTCAGCACCGCCTCATCGTAGGTGACGAAACGCCATCAACCGGACGGTTCGCCCCCCGTTCACCCGCTGGTGCCAGCAATCACCAGACCGAGCCCCGGGCCGGGCTGCGACCGTCGGACGTGACGGTGCGGGTCGTGCTGTCAGAGACTGTGTGATGCCGCTGCTCGGCAGGGCCTTGTCTGCGGCTGACCGGTCGTGTAACGTCGGCGGGACTGAGTGGCTGAGCGGTTCGTCCGGTTCGTACGCGGGGGTGCTGAGTGAGCGGTAGTCGGCTGGCTGGGTACGTGCGGCCGTTGCGGCGCCGCCGCCGTCCCGGCCTGTGGGCGTTTGCGCTGGTCCTGGTCGTGGTGGGTGCCTTGACGTCGTGGTTCTTGGTGTCGGCGGCGGCCGGCACCGTCCAGGTGGTCTCGATGGGCGAAGGCAAGCAGCGCGGCGAGGTCATCACCAGAGGTGACGTGGTTCTGGTCGAGCTTCCACGGGACACGCCGCTGGCGTTCGTGCCGGGGGAGCAGATCGACACGGTGGTGGGACAGGTCGCACAGGTCGATCTGCTGCCCGGCGTGGTGCTCGTGCCCGGTGCGTACGGCCCGCGGCTGCTGGTACCCCAGGGCAGGACGGTCCTTGGCGTGCCTGTCCAGCATCCTGGGCCGGAGGTGCGTGCCGGGGACCGGGTCCGGCTGGTGCTCGGGCTGACAGCGGACGGCGACCTGTCTGCGGACCAGCCGGCGTGGGACGCGACGGTCGTGCGGACCGACAGCGCCGGGGGGAGGTCCGGCAACGAGCTCCAGGTGGTCGTGGAGGTCGATGCGGCCGACGTCGACGAGCTGGTCTGGGCGGCGACGACCGGGCGGGTGAACTATGCCCTGCTGGGAGGGCCGGGGTGAACGGTCCGGTGACAGCAGTGTCCGCCTCCAGCAGGAGGGCCCGATGATGAGAAGAGCCCGAGTCCTGGGCGTGGCGGTGGTCGCCGTGATGCTGACGGCCGGCGCGTGCCAGACCGCCGGTCCGGCGTCACCGCCCACGACGCGCACACCCACGCCGTTCCGCAACGATATCGCCTTCGCCGACGCCGAAGCCGCGTACCGAAACTACGCAGAAGTTGCCGATCAGGTCTCCCAGGACTACTACCGGGGATGGCAGGAAAAACTCGAGCCTCTTGTAAGCGAGGAGTCCGTTCCCAACTGGGGAGAGTTCTTCTCCGAGGGTGAGGCTGGGGGGTATCATATTGTCGGCAGTGATGTGATCGACAGCGTGGAGGCACGGCAGTACAAGGAGGACGATCGGACCACTGGGCGCGAGACGGTCGAGTTGCGGGTGTGTATCGACTCGACTGATGTTCAGGAACTGTCGCCCGACGGCGCGGATACGCTGGGCGAGGGTACAGCTGGAAGGTTTTTCCACGTCGTCACGATGAAGCACGAGCCGGAACTTGGCGGTAACGGAGTTCCGTTACCCGACGCCGACGACCCCTGCGGCCAGTCGTGGTGGCGGTGGGCCGGAGCCACCACCTGGTACGAGACCTGTTGAGAAAAGAGAAGAGCTGTGAGTCGTTCATCCACCATCTGGACGAGAGAGGAAAGCGATCGTGATTGAGAAGACGATCACCGTCCTAGCAGTGACGGCGCTGACTGGCGTCGTAGCGGTTCCTGCTTCGAACGGAAGGGCCTGGTTATGAGAAGAGCCCGAGACGTCCTGGGCTTGGTGGCGGTCGCCGCCATGATGCTGACGACCGGCGCGTGCCAGACCGCCGATCCGGCGTCGCCGCCCACGACGCACACACCCACTCCGTTCCGCAACGATATCGCCTTCGCCGACGCCGAAACCGCGTACCGAAACTATATGGCGAGGTCCACGGATGTCACCCAAGACTACTATCGGGGGTGGCAGGAGAAGCTCGCCCCGCTGGTCAGCGAGTCGCTCTCGGACTGGGGGGAGTTTTTTGCAGAGGGTGAGGCCGAGGGGTATCATGTAGTGGGCGATATCGTGATAGACAGCGTGGAGGCATGGCGATACACGGAGGACGATCCAGCCACTGGGCGCGAGACGGTTGAGTTGCGGGTGTGTATTGACTCGACCGGTGTCCAGGACCTGTCGCCAGAAGGTGTGGATATGCTGGGTGAGGGCACGGCTGCAAGGTTCTTCGACGTCGTCACGATGAAGCATGAGCCAGAGTTTGGCGAGAGCGGCAAGCCGCTGCCCGATTCTGATGATCCCCACGGCCAGTCGTGGTGGCGGTGGGCTGGTTCTACCACCTGGTACGAGACCTGCTGAGCCAAGTCATTTACCCATTATCAGGATGAGAGAAAAGAGGAAGGCGGTCATGATAAAGAGGGCGATCATAGTTCTGGCGGTGACGGCGCTGACCGGTGTTGTGGCGGTTCCTGTCCGGGCCGGCGCGCGATACCAGACTAAACCGTGCGCGACGAACGCAGCCGTTTCGAAGCAGGACGGGGCTCTAAGGCGTGGTGTGAGTGTTGAGGCTGCCTGCCCGGGCGGTGGTGGTGGTGCTGTTCCTACCGGTTCGACGATGTCTTTCGAGGAGCTGTCCGAGGCGATCTGGGTCTCGTGCGGTCGTGACGAGAAAGGGACGGGTGGCGGGGGGTCTGGGGATGGTGGGACGTCTGGGGGTATCGGGGCGCTTGTGAGTTCGGGTGTGGAGGCGGCCGGTAGGGTCGCTTCCGTTTCGGCGTGCTATATGCAGCGGATGTACGGTGGTTCTGGTGGCGGCAGCCCGGCGCAGGCGGCAGCGGCCAGGGCGGTAGCGGGCCTGGATATCGTCGCCCCACGGATCGGGCTAACCGGGAAAAACGAGAACAATCCTGACGCTATGCAACTCTTGGGACTGCCGACATGGATGTGGATAGTCGACCCGGGACCTTCGACAACGGGCCCGGTGACCAGTACGGCGACCGACGGTGGTGTAACAGTATCGGCTACGGCCACGGTTCGCAAGACGGTCTGGGACATGGGCGACGGGACGATTGTGTCGTGCGAGGGGGCGAACGCCGCGGGAATGCCGTACGACGGGGCCTACGACGCTCAGCCGTCGCCGAAGTGCGGGCACCGCTACCAGCGTACGAGCGCGTACGAGCCGGACAAGGCGTTCACGGTCTCGGTGACGGTGTACTGGGACGTGGAGTGGTCCGGAGGCGGGCAGTCGGGCGTGCTGACCACGACGGTGACCGCGCAGACCCAGCTCCGGGTCGGCGAGGTGCAGGTCATCATCACTGACCGCGGACCAGGCAAAGGGTGACACCCGGAGACCTTGGGGCAACGGCGGTCCGATACTCATCGTCGAGGGACGAAGTTCCGGACGAGGGACGAAGCAAGTACCCCAGCTCGGACATCACCGTCCCCTGCAGCCCCTCGTTCTCGTCCGAGACCCCGTCCCCGTTAGGGTCGGCTGTCAGGAGTTTCGTTATGCTGTTGATGTTGTCTGTGAGGGTCAGGTTGCCGTCCAGTCCGTAGGGGCGGCAACCTCCGTCCCGTCGGGTCACGAACACGCAGCCCGAAACCTGTGCCGCGGGTCCTGCCCCGTCGGCCCTGCTGGAGGCGAGGCTAGCACCGCGACCGACCGTTATGGGTGAGCTCGCCCCCGTTCGCCCGCTGGT
>WRMB01000084.1 GCA_009777345.1 Micrococcales bacterium
GAACGGCAACCTAACGCGGGCCATGATTGTGACGACGCTTTACCGCATAGAAAACAGCCCCGCAACCACAGGGCTGCCAAACCCGTTCAACGACGTCGCCGAAGGCGCCTGGTATGCGGACGCGATTATATGGGCCGCCGCCGAGGGCATAGTCATAGGATATGGCGACGGGCGGTTCGGCCCGGACGATCCCGCCACGCTGGAGCAGCTTGCGACGATCATCGACCGATATGCGAGCTTCACCGGCGCGGCGCTGCCGGAACAGCGCGAATACACGGGATTCAATGACGATGCGGACATTGCCGAATACGCGAAAGCAGCAGTCGTCCGCCTGTATCAAGCAGCCATTATAGAAGGCAAGCCCGGCAACATCCTTGCCCCGCGCGGCAACGCGACCAGAGCAGAATTCGCCGCAATGCTGCGCAGATACATGATGCAATCATCTATCAACAGCGGCGGATAAAGAGTGAAGTGGAAGGAAAGATAAATATTAGATAATAAGCAGATGATATGCGGGCGATCGGAAACGGTCGCCCCACGCATTAAACAAAGGCGCCCGTACAAGCAGGCGGACCGTTCCCGGCCGCCCCCACGGGCGCCTACGTTTTTATATAGCGCGGCGCCCCATGCCGGGAACCCAACAAAAAATACCTATATGGACATCGCGCCGATGTACATAGTCCGGAAAGGGTTTGTTTGTTGGCGGACGGGCGGACGGGCGGACGGCCCGAGGCCGCCCCTACAGCATCATAGGCACCCGTAGGGGCGAACAGTGTTCGCCCGCGTGCCGGTTGTTTTTAAGGTATACCCTGTTGTAGGAAAGGCAGACAACCATTAACCGTTTCCGCGAACGCAAAAATAACTGTAGGGGCGGGGCTTGCCCCTACATATATTTATGCACCTTTTTTAAGCGTCCGGCGCGCGGGACGCCGAGGGCGGCGTCCCCTACAATTGCATAAGCGCCCGTAGGGGCGGCCTCGGGCCGCCCGCCCCCCCCCCCCGCCCCCCCCCCCCCCCCCCCCCCCCCCCCCGTTTGTTTTTTGGGTGGGGAGTGAGAGTTTCAACCCCCCGACCCCACGACAGAAGTATCGAATCGACAGTCGGGAGAAGATGAGGACCCGTCGTGCCGACGAGCCGTCCACGACAGCAGAGGTGCGACGGGTTACCTCCTGTCGGGTTCGGTCAGTACTGGGACTTGCTCTCCCAGTCGGGGTCGTAGGGGCCCAAGGCGGCCAGGGCCGTGTAGTCGGCGTAGCACTCGGCGGCCAGGACCGGGGGGACCTCGCTCAGGGGCAGCCGTCGTCGACCTTGGCGGAAGGTCAGAGACTTGGTGGCGGCGGGGGTGTTCTCGACGGGAAGGCGGGTGCCGGTGAACTCCAGGACCGCGACGAGGCCCTGGCTGGTGAACGTCTTGGTGTACTCGTAGAACCATCCGCCGTCTTCGACCGGGCCTCGGGCATAACCGCGCTTGGTGGCGACCGAGCGGATGGCGAAGGAGTCGGTGAGGTGGCCCTTGAGGTCGTCGATCACGGTGGTCTGGGCAGGCAGGTCCAGGGCTGGCGTATCGAGCTGGGAGAACGGCGGGGTGATCTCGTAGTCGGCCAGGTGCTCGCGCCACGCCGCGGTGGCCTGGGGCCCGAGGGTGGTGGCGTGGGCCAGGCCGACGCGGCTGCCGGGGTCCAGGGTGACCTGTTCGTCGTCGGTGTCGACGCAGGTCCCGTCGTCGGTGAGCCGGAAGGCACCACGGGCGACCGCGGCGTCGGGGTGCTGGGTCCAGATCAGCCGGGCAGCCAGGTCGCGCACCAGCGGGTGGTCGGCGAAGTGCTGCTGCCAGTCGGCTACGGCCCAGGTGCGTCCGGTGCACATCGCCTCGTACAGCCGGGAGGTCTGCAGAGCCAGGACGGCCTTGACCTCCTTTCGAGCCGTGGCCAGCTGTTTCTTGGCCGCGGCGTACCGCTCGGGATCGTCGTCGACCCGCTGGGCGGGCATGGACTTCACCGTCTTGCCCGCGACGCTGAGCGTGATGGTCCCGGTGGAGGTCAGGTGGCCCAGCACCTGGCGCGGCCCGAGGTCCAGGTGCAGGGCCCGGTCGGTGTCGAACCCCGCGGTGGGGATGGTGCGGTCGGCCAGCTCGTCGGCGGTCCAGCCGCGGGCTTCGGCCAGCTGTTCGACCAGCTCCATGGCCTTGGCCTGCACGGTGGCCTGCTTGTAGCGTCGGGCGATCGACAGCAACAGCTGGAGCGCGGCGGGCTGGCCGTTACCGTACAGGGCGTGCAGCAGTGCCTGGGCCTGGGACGTGCCCGCCTGGGAGCTGCCGACGTGCGCCGCCCGCTCGGCGCGGTCGCGCAGGTAGCCCTGCACCGTGGGGGCCAGGTCCGCACCGGACATGCGGGTGGTCAGGGCCAGCATCCCCTTGTCCGCGATCGCCGACCCCGCAAAGTGCGCCTGGTGCGCGGCATAGCTCAACCAGGGGTGCGACTGGACGTACGCCTGGCTCTCGGCCGGGTCCGGGCGGCGCAGGTCCTGGTCGATCCAGGCGTGCAGCACGGTGCGGCCCAGCCGGTCGGCGTCGTCGGGGTGCAGCAGCGACAGGTACAGGTCCAGCAGTCCCGACCCGTCGGGGTTCTTCGCCTTCACCGCTAGTACCACCCACCAGCGGATCACCTGCGGCGCCACCGCCGAACCGTCGGCCCAGCGCAGTGCGGGCAGGCGGTCCAGGTCGAACCAGGCCATCGACGCCGGGGGTTTGCCCTTCAGCCCCTTGGCGGCCTCGGTGGCCAGCCTCTCTGGCGACAGCTCGGCGGTGAGGTCGGCCCCCAACGTCTTCAGCGCACCGAGCAGGGCGGCCCGGACCACCTCGCGTCTCTCCTGGCCCAGCGCGGTGCGCAGCGCCGGGAGCGCGGCGTCGTCACCGATCGCGGCCAACCACCCGGCGGCGGCGGTGCGGGTCACGGCCTTGCCGTCGGTCAGCCCCTGCTCGGCCAGCGCCCGGACCGTCGGGTAGGAGGCCAGCGCCCGTCGGGCCAGCCAGCGGTTCGTCTTCGACTCGCCCAGGGCGACCGATGCGACCAGCGACACCAGGTACGACGGCACGCGCGGGAAGCAGGCCAGGATCTGCAGCGCGGCGGTCTGGTCCCCGGCCGAACCGGTCAGCCACCCCCGGGTCACCTCCGGGTGCTCGTACAACCACGGCCAGGCGGCCTGCGGCGCGACGACCTCACGGGCCAGCGCGCGGATCACCTGCTGGACTTCCTGGAACTGCTGGATGCTGCCAGGGGCTCGTCCGCCGCCGGGTCGGTCAGAGGACGTCGCGAAGTGCTCCGCCAGCACGTCGGCAACAGCCCGCAGGTCGGTCTCCGGGTCGACGTGCTGACAGATCCACTCAGGGTGGTCTTCGAGGCCTCGGAGACGCAGCAGGTGCCGCAGACCGAGCGACGGTACCTGGCTGGCCAGCACGTGCGAGCTGCACCTGCCCGCCAGCTGCGAAGCTGCTGGGGCTCCGTTCGCCTGGGCGATGAGCTGGTCGATATCGAGGCGGGTGAAGGACCGGTTGTCCGTCCGGGCCAGCATCCGCTCGATCTCGACGACGGTCGGCTCGCCCAGCACGGTATCGGGCAACGGCTCGTACGACGGGAGCTGGACGGTCTCCAGCTCGGTGGCTCGGATGATACCGTCCAGATCGTCGAAGCTCACCATGCACCAGATGCTTGCACACGAACCAGACATCTGGGCGCGATCCGGCCTGTTCTGTGTACAGATCCGGACGTCTCGACCGGCTGGCTGGTGACCGCGGCGACGAGGTCGAAGTCCTTGTCGGCGTGCAGGACGGTCGGCCCGGCGAGGGGAACGGTGCGGCGGTGGCAGGATCGGTCTGTGCTGCACATCGTGTTCGTCGAACCGCGGATCGCGGGCAACACCGGCGCGACCATCCGCACCGCAGCCGCCGTGGGCGCGACGCTGCACCTGGTGGAACCGCTGGGGTTCGAGATGGACGAGCCCCGGCTGCGCCGGGCCGGGCTGGACTACCACGACCTGGCCCACGTCGTCGTGCACCCCGGGTTCGACGCCCTCCTGGCCGCCCTGCCCGGTGCCCGGTTCGTCGCATTCACCAGCCAGGCGCCGCGCTGGCACACCGATGTGGACTGGCGCGACGGCGACGGGCTGGTGTTCGGCCCGGAACCGACCGGCCTGGACGCCACGGTCCTGGCCCACCCGCGGGTCGCCGCGCAGGTCCGGATCCCGATGCTGCCCGGCCGCCGCTCGCTGAACCTGGCCAACGCCGCCGCCGTCGGCCTCTACGCGGCGTGGCACCGGCTGGGCTTCCCCGACGGGGTCTGAACGTCCCTGGTGCCACGTCCCACGGACGCCTGGTACGAGGCGGATGGTGGACGTCTGCCCGGATCGCTCCACATTTGCCCCGAAGTACCGTAGCCTTTTCGTTATGACGACCGTCGGAGAGCACCCTGGTGTCGGCCTGGCCGACTCTACGACCCTCACGATCAAGTACGGCCTGCTCGACACCAGCGTGCTGGTGGCCGAGGAGAACGCCTGGCCGCTGATGGCCGAGCGGTTCCCCGAGTTCCTGTACGTCTCTCCGATCACCCTGGCTGAGCTGGAGGCGCGGATCTTGTCCGCGCCCGACGAGGAGACCCGCGAGACCCGTCAGCGCACCCTCGACCTGGTCTCTGGCATGACGGTGCTGGAGATCAACGAGCAGGTGGCGTCGTGCTGGTCGTCGCTGCTGGTCCAGCTCGCGTCGGCAGGCCGCCGGGTGGACTCCAACCACCTGTGGACCGCGGCCATCGCCTACGCCTACGGCGTCGGCCTCATAACCACGGACACCGACCTGCACGCCCTGGACGACCTGGACGGCCCCATCATCATCGACGTGTAGGCTGCCCGGACCCCATTCGGTGGCTCAGCTGGGCGTGAGCCAGACCGTAGCGTCGGGGCGGACCGCTACCGGGACACCGTCGAGGTCGAGCACCGAGCCGTCGAGCGTCACCTGGACCTCCTGGGTCCTGCGGCGGGTCCGCACGGTCCACAGCCGTCTGGTCGCCAGGCGTACCAGCACCGGGTGCGCCACGACGAGCCGCAACCAGTCTTCGCCTGACCATGTGGTGCCCGTCACGGCGGCCCGGGACAGGCGGGCCTCCTGCTTGCTGACCGTGGCCCGCAGCTCGCGCCGGGCCTCGACCAGCAGCCGCCGCGCCTCGCTGGCCTTGACGACGTCGTCGGTGACCACCGGGGTGGGCAGCGACCGGATCCGGCGGCCGTCCGGGTCGTGCAGGACGAACGCGGGCGAGGCGTCGAGCGTGGCGACGAACACCCGGTCACCGTAGGACAGCTCGAGCACGCCCTGCGCGTCGGCGCCCGCGGTGGGCACGGTGCGGGCCAGCAGGTCCTCGGTGGTCCACTCCCGGCGGGCGGCCAGCGCGGCGACCGCCCGGCTGGCCTCGTCCTGGACCTCGGTGCTGCGGAAACGGGAGTGGACCGCCAGCAGCAGCTCCGTGGCCGACGGGTCGTCCACCCAGCCCAGCATCGCGACCAGCGCCGTGCTCTGCGTGACGCGCTCGGCGTGCCAGGACGACAGGTACGCGGCGACGGTGGGGGCCACACCGGCCCGGCCGGTCGCGGCGACCAGGGCGAGCACCCCGCGGGAGGCCAGCGCCGACCCGGCCGGGGTGCGCAGGTGCCGGGGCAGCACCGCGGCGGTCAGCTGCTGCACCGAGCCGTCTTCCGGCCCGGCGCGGACGGCGGCCTCGGCCCGGGCCCGGCGGAGCGCCTCGGTCGGCGCGATCGGCGCCAGGTCGGCGTCGATCCAGCCGCGCAGCAGCCACAGACCCAGCTCTGTGGCGTCGGCGACGTCGAGCAGCCGGGCGTGCGCGACGATCCGGGCGTTCGGCTCCGGCGTGCCGGCCTTGGTCGCCACGACCACCAGCCACCGCAGCACGGCCGGCTCGACGCGCCTGCCGGTCGCCCAGCGCACCCGGGGCGCCGACGGCCAGTCGACCCAGTCCAGCTCGGGGGGCAACCCCTCGGCGACCAGGGCCGCGGCCCGGTCGGTCAGGGTACGCAGCCCCAGGTAGCGTTCCAGGGGGCAGCCAAGGACGAGCAGGGCGTCGAGCATCGCGACCGCCGCGTTGTCGTCCCGCTCGGCCACCAGCGCCTTCTCCAGGGCCCGCACCGCGTCGCGGTCCGGTACCCGGGTGAGCCAGTGCGCGGCGGCGAGCCGCACCCGGGGCCGGGACGAGCCCAGTGCGGTGACGACGATCTGCCGGTGGTCGTCACCGCGGGCGTCGAGCGCGTCCTGGACGGGACGACGTACGTCGTTGGGTCCACCCAGGGCGATGGCCGTCAGCCGGACCTGCCAGCGTCGGGACCACTCCTGGGTCTGGTCGAGCACGTCGAGAGCGTCGACCTCGCCCCGCTGGAGCCGAGCCAGCGCGGCCTCGGTCTCGAGCGGCGCGCACGTATCGACGACAGACGTCATATAGCCTACGACCTGCCTTCACCCATGGGCGGGACCTCCTTGCCGCGGACCGTCGGCATCGCCCAGACGGGCGACGCCAGATTACGACGTGATCGCGACGATGTCACAGTCTTGTCCGTTTTGCACCCGGGACGGGCCGCCCTCTGAGCGCGAACTGTCGCAAGATGATCGACGAGTCTAGCTATGCGACGGGTGAATACCGGATGCTCAGGGTGAACTGTCGTATCGCGAGCGATACGGTGCTGGGATGCGAGACGCCCCGCCGCTGATGCCGATCTTCCGGTCGTCCCTGCAGGCCGAGGTGCTGATGCACGTCCTGATCGGCAACCCGGCTGACCCGGCGCCGACGGCGGCCGACCTGTCCCGACGGCTGGACCGCCCCGAGCCGAGCGTCGCCCGGGAGGTCCGTCGCCTGCTCGACACCGGCATCATCCGCGGCGAACAACGGGGCCGCCTGGTGCTGCTGCACCCCGACGAGACCAATCCTGCCACCGCCCCGCTGCGTGAGCTGCTCACCGTCACCTACGGCCCGGCGACGCACCTGCGGCACGTCCTGGCCGGGCTGTCCGGTATCGAGGCCGCCTACGTGTACGGCCCCTGGGCCGCCCGGTACGCCGGGCAGCCCGGCCCGACCCCGCAGGAGATCGACCTGATCGTCGTCGGCTCCCCGGACCGGCAGATCGAGCAGACGCTGCGCGAGGCCCAGGCGACGCTGCGCCGCGGAATCGCCGTCACCTACGTCACCCCCCGCCGCTGGGCCGCGGCCGACGTGCCCTTCCTCGCCCGGATCAGGTCCGGGCCGCTCACCCCGGTGGTCGGCTGACCGGATCCCGGTTCGTGGGGCTGACGCCGTTCCCCCGTCCCGGGACGGGGGGACGGCGGCCGACCCACCAACCCGGGCCGCCCTATCGGGCACCAC
>WRMB01000085.1 GCA_009777345.1 Micrococcales bacterium
AACGATCCGGCATCAAAAACACCGCACCACCCGGGGGCGGGCAGCACGGCCAATCGACACCAAACAAAAATTGGCATCGACCATCAATATCTCGACACACTGTTGAGTTCTCAAACAACGCACGCACACTCGTCACCACAGTGACGTGGAGACCAGAGGGCTTGGTTGGGTGCAGTCCTCCGTGAGCGACAACTCACCCACAGAAGATCTGCTCGGCTTGTCCGATCGATCCGGGACCGGCCACCTTGCGGTGTCCGTTCCTCCCCTCGACGGCTCGGAGTACATTACATGCCCCGTCCGTCGAGTGCAAGCGCGCAGGTCAACCAGTCACCTGCTAGGAGCAGTGCCGTACGACCCGCTCCGCACGAGCACCTCCGGGGACTGGTGAACGATGAGATGCAAGACCCCGACGTGCCGGTCGTAGCAGCGCCTCGTCACCACGTCTGGGGACCGCAGGTCGCCCGTCCGGCGCCTCGTGGCCGGGACACGACTTTCAGCCCGCACTGCCGTCCAGGCTGTCTACCGCACCCAGCGTCCGCTTGCCACGACGCAGCACGGTCCACCGCCCACCCAGCACCTGGTCGGCACCGAGTACCGCATCCACATCGGTCACCCGCTCGTTGTTCACCGACAGCCCGCCCTCGGTCACCGCACGCCGCGCCGCACCCTTCGACGCCACGACGCCGGTCGCCGCGAACAGGTCCACCAGCCGGTCCCCCACCCGCCCGACAGTGCTCGGCAGCTCGGCGACCGCCGCGGTGAGCGTCGCAGCGTCCAGGTCGGACAGCGACCCCCGGCCGAACAGGGCCTGGCTCGCCGCTACGACCTGGTCCACCGCCTGGTCACCGTGCACCAGCCGGGTCACGTCCTGCGCCAGCGCTCGTTGCGCCGCGCGGGCCTGCGGGCGGGTCGCCACCTCCTCGGCCAGTGCTTCGACCTGCTCCCGGGTGCGGAACGTGAACACCTTGAGCAGCCCGACGACGTCCTCGTCCTCGGCGTTCAGCCAGAACTGGTAGAAGGCGTAGGGCGAGGTCAGCTCCGGGTCCAGCCACACCGTGCCGGTCTCGGTCTTGCCGAACTTCGTGCCGTCGGCCTTGGTGATCAGCGGGGTGGTCAGCGCGTGCGCAGATTCGCCACTGGCCTTGCGGATCAGCTCGACGCCGGACAGCAGGTTGCCCCACTGGTCCGAACCGCCGGTCTGCAGCCGCACCCCGTACCGACGGAACAGCTCCAGGAAGTCCATACCCTGCAGGATCTGGTAGCTGAACTCGGTGAAGCTGATCCCCTGGTCGGAGGCCAGCCGCCGGGCGACGGTGTCCTTGGCCAGCATGGTACCGAGCCGGTAGTGCTTGCCGACGTCGCGCAGGAACGCGATCGCGGACAGGTCGGCCGTCCAGTCCAGGTTGTTCACCATCTGCGCCGCGTTCGGCCCGTCGAAGCTCAGCAGCGGGGCGATCTGCCGCCGGATGCGCTCGGTCCAGCCCGCGACCACCTCGGGATCGTTGAGGGTGCGCTCCCCGGTCATCTTCGGGTCGCCGATCAGCCCCGTCGCACCGCCGACCAGGGCGAACGGCCGGTGCCCGGCGTCCTGCAGCCGCCGCATGGTCAGCAGCTGCACCAGGTTGCCGATGTGCAGGCTCGGCGCGGTCGGGTCGAACCCGCAGTACAGCGCAACCGGTCCGGCAGCCAGCTCGGCTGCCAGGGCGTCACGGTCGGTGGTCTGGGCGAGCAGACCGCGCCAGGTCAGCTCGTCGAGGATCTCGGTCACGTCACAGCTCCTTCGCCGACCCCACGGTCGGCACACGATGGATGAGGTTCCCCACGCCGACGTCGTCATCCGCTCCGGGCAGCCGACGTCGGCTTCCGATAGGCACGACGATAGGCCGACACCGTCGAGTCGCCGGTCAGCCACCACCGCCACGGGTACAGCTGTTCGTCGCCTCCCGGCCCGCTGACGCCGACCCGAGGCCCGCAGGCCACCGGCGACCCGACAGCCTCGCTGAGCTCCAGCACGACGGGCCCGTCCGACCCGGTGATGTCGGCGCCGTCGTCGGCCAGGTCCAGGGCCAGGCACACGGCCAACCGGCCCGGTCCGCTCGCCAGCTGGGGATGAGATCCCACCGTGCCGACCGCGTCGCGCCGGGCCCGAGCCAGCGCCACGCCCGACACCACCTCGCCCGCACGCAGCAGCACCGCCGACGCCTCGCCGTCCAGATGGGCGACGATATTGGCGCAGTGGTGCAGCCCGAGATGCCGGTACACGTACAGCCGACCAGGCTCGCCGAACATCGCCCCGTTGCGGGCGGTGCGGCCCCGGTAGGCGTGGGACCCCGGGTCGTCGGCCCCGCCGTACGCCTCGACCTCGGAGATCCGGACCGTCACCTCACCGTCGTCGCGCACCGTGGTGAGGTGGCAACCTAGCAGGTCACGAGCCACGTCCGTGCTGCCGCGCACGTACCACGACCGAGCCGGGACCTGCCCCCGCTGTCCACGGTCGTCGGTTGTCACGGGACGCATTCTGCCCGATCCGGGCTGTCCGTCGAACCGTCCACAGCCCAAGCCGACGACGATGCCAGACTCAGCCTCGCCGAGGTCACCCAGATGCTGCCGCTGGAGACATGACCCAACCTCGTTCACGAGTGCATTCCGTCAGAACCGTCCAGGCGTACGTCGGCGCGGGCGCGGGTGTCGTTGGCCGCGAAGTGTCGGTTCTCCTCGACCATCCAGGCCGTCCAACGGTCCCGGACCGGCTCGCCGTCACGTTCCAGACCACGGCGTAGACGCTCGTCGGGCGGCGCCTCGACCCAGACGAGCAGTGTCGTCAGGCTGGCCCCTTCACGTCGACCGGACCCACAACCCTCGACCACCAGGACGGGACGGACCGGGACGTCCACCCAGTCGTCGAACTGGCCAGCCGCCCAGTCGTAGCGCTGGTACCGACCTGGAAACCCGCGACGCAGCGGTTCGAGCACCTGCGCTTCCAGGCGTGACCACAACGTGCCTTCCAGACCCGACCACCCGTCGTACAGGTCGTCGAGGTGGACGACGGCCGCGTTGTCGCCCAGTCGGGCCGCCAGGCTGGCGGCGAATGTCGTCTTGCCCGAGCCAGCCGGGCCGTCTACGCAGACCAGCCGCACCTGGCCAAGTCGGGCTGGACGTGTATGCACGGCCTCGACCACCGCGTCGATCGTCTCTGCTGCGTTCAGCACGATCCCCCTCCCACACCTGATGAGCGTCAGGCAGTGCAGTCTCTAGAGAAACTCTTTGGTGACGTCCTCAAACCCAGCAAGGTCAGGGAGCTTGCTCTCGGCCCAGTAGTCGACGAAGTACCGGCGGACCTCATCTCTGCCGCAGCTCTCGCGGCGAAGGTGCGTGAAACTCCCGTCTGGATGTTCGAGGCGAATCTCCACCAGCATGGGGCTCTCGTCCGAATATTGCCCGTCCGCGACAGTCGGAGCGGTCTGCAGGTATGCACTTGACGCGATGTTGGCGTTGGGTGCGAGCACCGCGTAGGTGTCCTTGCCGTCTAGGGTATTGATCGCATCCGTGATGAGCTCCGCACTCAACTCTTCGTGAGCAAATACATGACCATGAAGATCCAGAGAGAACTGCCCAGCGGTCATGACATGTTCTCTCTGACGACGTCACGCAGGCTACCCACCGCTGCGCGGGCCGCTTCCAGCTGTTCGGCGACCCGGACCGGGGCGGTGCCGCCGACCGCGTCCCGGGAGGCCAACGAGCCTGAGACCGTCAGGACGTCGCGGACTGCTGGGGTCAGGTGCTGGCTGATCGCGGCTAGGTCGGCGTCGGTGAGGTCGGTCAGCGCCAGGGGTGGGTCGTGGCGTTCGCAGGCCTGGACGCAGGCTCCGGCGACCTCGTGGGCGGTGCGGAACGGGACGCCCTGACGGACCAGCCACTCGGCGATATCGGTGGCCAGGGAGAAACCTTGGGGGGCCAGGGCGGCCAGCCGGGCGGTGTCGAAACGCAGGGTAGCGACCATACCGGCGAAGGCGGGCAGCAAGACAGCCAGCTGGTCGACCTGGTCGAAGACCGGTTCTTTGTCTTCTTGCAGGTCGCGGTTGTACGCCAGGGGCAGGCCCTTGAGCACCGTGAGCAGGCCCACCAGGTCACCGATGAGCCGACCGGCCTTGCCGCGGGCCAGCTCGGCGATATCGGGGTTCTTCTTCTGAGGCATGATCGACGACCCGGTCGAATACGCATCGTCCAGGTGGGCGAAACCGAACTCGTGGGTGGCCCACGCGATGATCTCCTCCGCCAGGCGGGAGAGGTCCACGCCGACCATGGCCGCGACGAAGGCGAACTCGGCGACGACGTCACGGGCCGCCGTGCCGTCGATGGAGTTCTCCACCGGTCCGTCGAACCCGAGCTCGGCAGCGACCGCGGCGGGGTCTAGTCCCAGCGACGAACCGGCCAGGGCGCCTGATCCGTACGGCGACCGAGCGGCCCGTCCGTCCCAGTCGCGCCAGCGCTGCACGTCGCGCAGCAGCGGCCAGACATGGGCCAGCAGGTGGTGGGCCAGCAGCACCGGCTGGGCGTGCTGCATATGGGTACGGCCTGGCATCGGGGCGTCCCCGGCGGCGGCGGCCTGGGCCAGCAGCGCGTCGACCACGTCCAGCACCAGCCCGGACAGCTGGCGGGCCGACCGGCGCAGGTACATCCGCACCAGGGTGGCGATCTGGTCGTTGCGGGACCGTCCGGCCCGCAGCTTGCCGCCCAGCTCGGCCCCGGCCCGTTCGATCAGGCCGCGTTCCAGGGCGGTGTGGACGTCCTCGTCGTCCGGGGCCGGGCCGAAAACCCCGGCCGCGACATCGGCGCGCAGTCGTTCCAGGGCGTCGACCATGGCGGCGGTCTCGTCGTCGGTGAGCAGACCCGCGGCCTGCAGGACGTGAGCGTGGGCCACCGAGCCGGTGAGGTCGTCGTCGGCCAGCCGCCAGTCGAACTGGGTGGACTTCGACAGTGCGGCCAGCGCGCCAGCAGGACCGGCGGCGAACCGACCTCCCCACAGCGCGACGTGGTCAGGCACTGATACCACCGGTGGTACCCAGCTCGGGCGCGTTGCCGAACCGGGCGTCCCGGGCGGCGGCCAGCTTGGCGGACAGCCCGTAGATCTCGATGAACCCGCGGGCGGCGGACTGGTCGAAGGTGTCGCCGGAGTCGTAGGTCGCCAGGTTGAAGTCGTACAGACCGGTGTCCGACCGGCGTCCGGTGACCGTGGCCCGGCCGCCGTGCAGCTCCAGACGGATATCGCCGGAGACGTACCGCTGGGTGTCGGCGATGAAAGCGTCCAGGGAGCGTTTCAGCGGGGAGAACCACTGGCCGTCGTAGACCAGCTCGGTCCAGCGCTGCTCGACCAGCCGCTTGTAGCGGGCCTGCTCGCGCTCCACGGTGACGTTCTCCAGCTCTTGGTGCGCGACGATCAGCGCCATCGCCCCGGGTGCCTCGTACACCTCGCGCGACTTGATGCCGACCAGCCGGTCCTCGACGATGTCGATCCGGCCGACGCCCTGGGCCCCGGCGCGCCGGTTCATCTCCTGCACCGCCTGCAGCGGAGTGACCGCGATACCGTCGATCGCCACCGGGACACCCCGGTCGAAGGTCAGGACGAGCTCGTCGGCGACGGGCGGGAACTCCGGGGAGTCGGTGTAGGTGTAGACGTCCTTGGTGGGACCGTTCCAGATGTCCTCCAGGAACCCGGTCTCCACGGCCCGGCCCCACACGTTCTGGTCGATGGAGAACGGGTTGGCTTTGGTCGCATCGATCGGCAGGTCGTGCTTCTCGGCGTAGTCGATGGCCTTGTCCCTGGTCAGGGCCAGGTCGCGGATCGGTGCGAGGCACTTCAGGTCCGGGCCGAGGGAGGTGATGGAGACCTCGAACCGCACCTGGTCGTTGCCCTTGCCGGTGCAGCCGTGGGCGACCGTACCGGCTCCGAACTGCCGGGCGGCCCGTACCAGGTGCTTGACGATGAGCGGCCGGGACAGCGCCGAGACCAGCGGGTAGCGGTCCATGTACAGGCCGTTGGCCGCCAGCGCGGGCATGCAGTACTCGGCGGCGAACTCCTCCTTGGCGTCCGCGATGTACGCCTCGACCGCGCCGCAGGCCAGGGCCCGCTGCCGGATCACCTCGAGGTCTTCGCCGCCCTGGCCGACGTCCACGGCCACCGCGACGACCTCAGCCCCGGTCGCCTCGGCGATCCAGCCGATCCCCACAGAGGTGTCCAGGCCGCCGGAGTAGGCGAGGACGACACGTTCGGTCATGGCGATGCTTCCTTTGCGCTGGTGAGTCGGTGGTCGGGCAGAAGTCAGGTCTCAGGTCTGGTATCACCGGCCAGGGCCACGAAGTGCGCCGCTACGGCGGCACCAGCACCCGGCGGTATGTCGTCCGGTTCCCGTGCGACGACCAGCACCGTATCGTCCCCGGCGACCGTGCCGAGCACGCCGGGCACGACGGACCGGTCGATGGCCGAGGCCAGGAACTGGGCCGCGCCCGGTGGGGTCCGCAGCACCACCAGCGGGCCGGACGCCTCGGCGGTGATCAGCAGGTCGTTGCACAGCCGGGCCAGCCGGGCGGCGGCCAGCCCCGGGTCACCGGCCTGCGGGTCGGGTCGCTCCCCCTCGTCGGGCACCATGTACACCATGGTGCCGTCACCGGTACGCACCTTGCGCGCCCGCAGCTCGACCAGGTCCCGCGACAGCGTCGCCTGGGTGACGACGACGTCCTCCGCGGCGAGCAGATCGGCCAGCTCGTTCTGGGAGTGCACCGGCGTGCTGGTCAGCAGCGCCACGATCCGAGCCTGGCGGGCCGCCTTGGTCACCGGCGCGGCAGGAACACTCACGCGTATGAACATACACCATCATGCAAACCGATACGTCCACGTACCGGTCCGACAGGGTGACGTCCCCCTACAGACCAGCATGGCGGGGGGGGGGCGCCCGTGGACCCGGACAGACCCCCCCCCCCCCCCCCCAAGGGGGCCCAAACAGAGGGGGGCTACCCCCCCTTTGGCCAGCCCCC
>WRMB01000086.1 GCA_009777345.1 Micrococcales bacterium
GGCTGCGTTGTCGCTGCTCAACGGGCCTCCAGCCCGCCTTCGCTGCTCCGCCTTGCCAGCACACCCGTCTGGGCCCACAGCGCCAGAGGCTCCGCGCGGCGGCGTAGCCGACGTGTGGAGTGGTGCTGGGGAATGACGCTCGTGACGGCGCAAATCGGTGGATCAGGGCTCAGTCGAGCAGGGTGGCGAGGTAGCTGGTGGTCTCCCGGGCCGCCGCCTCCGGGTCCCCGGTGACGACCGCCGCCACCAGGGCGTCGTGCACACCCGCGTCGGCGTCGGTATCGGTGACGAAGATGCCTTGGATATCGTCGCCGATCGCGGCGATGAGGTTCTCGTACAGGTGGGCCAGCAGCGGGTTCCCCGAGGCGCGCACGACCGCCCGGTGCAGGGCCAGGTCGGTCGCGACCATCTCGGCCAGGTCACCACCGGTGTAGGCCGTCTGGCGGGCGTCACGGGCCCGGTTGATCTCGGCCACGTCGTTGGTGGTGCACCGGACGGCGGCGAGACGGGCCGCCTCGACCTCCAGGGCGTGGCGCACCTCGACCACGTCGGACTGGCTCGCCGCCGCCACCTCCCGGCTGATGGTCACGGCCAGCTCGGAGGTACCCACGACATAGGTGCCCGAGCCCTGGCGTCGTTCGACCAGGCCCGAGTGCACCAGGGCCTGCACGGCCTCGCGCACGGTGTTGCGGCTCACGCCGAGCATCTTGGACAGCGCCGGCTCGGTGGGCATGCGGCTGCCGACGGGCCACTCGCCGGAGACGATCCCGTCCCGCAGCGCGTCGACCGCGTGGTCGATCAGCCCCGGTCGGCGACTCATCCGCAGCACCTTTGTCCCAGCATGAGTGAAGTCTTGCACGTTCGGGATGCGTTGTGGGCTGAGCCGGTCCGGTGGCACTTCGCCGGTCTGAGTAGGCTGAGGCGCGTGACCCCCGACCAGCTCGCCGCGGCCGTGCGTGCCGCCCTCCTTGATGTCGTCGCCGCCGGATCCCTGGCTCTGAGCACCGACGACGTGCCCGATCCGGTGCACCTGGAGCGTCCCCGGTCGCGGGACCACGGCGACTGGGCGACGAACGTGGCGCTGCAGCTGGCCAAGCGGGCCGGCACCGACCCGCGGGCGCTGGCCACCGAGCTGGCGCAGCGGCTGACCGCCGTCGCCGGGGTGGCGCAGGCCGAGGTGGCCGGGCCGGGGTTCGTCAACGTCCGGCTGGAGGCCGCGGCGGCCGGTGAGCTGGCCCGCACCGTCGTCGAGGCGGGCGGTGCCTACGGGCGGGGCGACGCCCTGGCCGGGCGGCGCGTCAACCTGGAGTACGTCTCGGCCAACCCGACCGGGCCGCTGCACATCGGCGGGGCCCGGTGGGCGGCGGTCGGCGACTCGTTGGCCCGGGTCATGGCCGCCGCCGGGGCGCAGGTGACCCGGGAGTACTACTTCAACGACCACGGCGCGCAGATCGACCGCTTCGCCCGGTCGCTGCTGGCCCGGTCCCGCGGTGAGGAACCGCCGGAGGACGGGTACCACGGGCAGTACGTCGTCGAGATCGCCCAGCGGGTGGTGGCTGACGCCACCGCCGCCGGGGAGCCCGACCCGAGCGGTCTGGCCGACGCCGCGGCCCTGGAGGCGTTCCGGTCCCGGGGCGTGGCCCTGATGTTCGACGAGATCAAGGCGGCGCTGCACGACTTCGGCGCCGACTTCGACGTGTACTTCCACGAGGACGGGCTGCACGCCTCGGGGGCGGTGGAGCACGCGGTGGCCCGGCTGCGCGAGGCCGGGCACGTCTACGAGGCGGACGGCGCGACGTGGCTGCGCACCACGACCTTCGGCGACGACAAGGACCGGGTGATCGTCAAGTCCGACGGCGCGGCCGCGTATATCGCCGGGGACATCGCCTACTACCTGGACAAGCGCGAGCGCGGTTTCGACCGGGTGGTGCTGATGCTGGGTGCCGACCACCACGGCTACGTCGCCCGGCTCATGGCGGTGTGCCAGGCCTTCGGCGACACCCCGCACGTCCACCTGGAGATCCTCATCGGGCAGCTGGTCAACCTGGTCAAGGACGGCCAGCCGGTCCGGATGGGCAAGCGCGCCGGGACGGTGGTGACCCTCGAAGACCTGGTGGACGCGGTCGGGGTGGACGCCGCCCGCTACGCCCTGGCCCGCTCGTCCTACGCCACCACCATCGACCTCGACCTGGACCTGCTGGTCAAGGCGGCCAACGACAACCCGGTGTACTACGTCCAGTACGCCCACGCCCGCACCGCGGCGGTGGACCGCAACGCCGCAGCGGCCGGGGTGCGCCGCGCCGACGGGTTCGACGCCGCCGCGCTGACCCACGAACCAGAGAGCGTCCTGCTGGGTCTGCTGGCCGACTTCCCCCGGGTGGTCGAGCAGGCCGCCACCCTGCGCGAACCCCACCGGGTGGCCCGCTACGCCGAGACCCTCACCGGGGCGTACCACAAGTGGTACGACTTCGAGCTGCCCGACCGTTCCCGGCTCCGGGTCGTCCCCCAGGGCGACGACCCGGTCACCGACGTCCACCGCACCCGCCTGTGGCTCAACGACGCCGTCCAGCAGGTGCTGGCCACCGCACTGGGCCTGCTCGGCGTCACCGCCCCGGAGCGGATGTGAAGCGGGGTATGCAGTCGTTCATTCATCACAAAGTCGTTCAGTCGACCGAACGACTTTGTGATCTATGGTGCTCCCAGAACAAGATGCACGCCGTCTGCGGCACCGGTCGGGCGCGGGGCGGCGTTGTCGTCGTTCGGCCGCACCTCCAGTGCGACCTCCTCCTCCGCCTTGCCCCGCATCCCGCCCAGCACCCTCCCCGACGCCACTCCACACGTCGGCTGCGCCGCCGCGCGGAGCCTCCGGCGTCGTGGGCCCGCCGACGCACATCTTGTTCTGGGAGCACCATATGAACGACCGCACGGCTGGTCCGACGATGATTGGGTGGGTTGATGAGTGAGGTGGGTGGAGGCGGGGGAGAGGTTTTGGGGCCGCCTTGGTCGGCGACGGTGCGGCGCGGGGTCGACGGGGCGCTGGTGGTCGGTGGGGTGGACGTGCGGCGGCTGGCGCGGACGCACGGTACTCCCGTCTACGTGCTGGACGAGGTCGACCTGCGGGCCCGGGCTCGGGGGTTGCGCACCACGTTGGAGGCGGCGTTCGCGCCGGTCGGGGCCGAGGTGGACGTGTACTACGCGGCCAAGGCCTTCCTGTGCGTGGCGGTGGCCCGCTGGGTGCACTCCGAGGGTCTGGCGGTAGACACCGCGACCGGTGGCGAGCTGGGCGTCGCCCTGTTCGCGGGGGTCCCGGCCGGGCGGATCGGCCTGCACGGCAACAACAAGTCTGACGACGAGATCGCCCGGGCGCTGGACGCGGGCGTGGGCCGGATCGTCATCGACGCGGCCGACGAGGTGGACCGGATCGCCGACGCCGTGGCGCTGCGCCAGCGCGGTCCGGTGGACGTCATGGTCCGGGTCACCACAGGGGTGCACGCGGGCGGTCACGAGTACATCTCGACCAGCCACGAAGACCAGAAGTTCGGTCTGTCCGTCGTCGCCGACCCGGCTGTGGGCGGGGGCCGCGCGGCGCTCGACTCCCCGGCGGTCGCCGTGATGCGGGCGGTCCTGGCCCGTCCCGAGCTCCGCCTGCTGGGCATCCACTCGCACATCGGTTCGCAGATCCTCGACCCGGGCGGGTTCGTCGCCGCGCTGGGCAAGGTGCTCGCGGTGCGGGCCGCGCTGGCAACAACCACCGGGGTGCTGGTCGACGAGGTCGACCTGGGTGGCGGTTTCGGCATCGCCTACCTGCCCGGTGACGTCGCCCTGGACTTCGAGCGGATCGCCAAGGACCTGGCCGCCGCGGCCGGGGACACCGCCGCCGCGCTGGGCACGCCGCTGCCCCGCTTCTCCTTCGAACCGGGCCGGGCGATCGTCGGACCGGCGGGTCTGACCCTGTACGAGGTGGGCACGGTCAAACCGGTCCGCCTGGCCGACGGGTCGGTGCGCACCTACGTCTCGGTGGACGGCGGGATGAGCGACAATATCCGCCCCGCCCTGTACCAGGCCGACTACCACGCCGTCCTGGCCTCCCGGCCGGGCGCGGCCGAGACGGTCCCGGCCCGGGTAGTGGGCAAGCACTGCGAGTCCGGCGACATCGTGGTGCGGGACGTGCAGCTGCCCGCCGATATCCGCCGGGGCGATCTGCTGGCCGTGGCTGCGACCGGTGCCTACGGTCGTTCCATGGCCTCGAGCTACAACCTGGTCCCGCGCCCCGGCGTGGTCGCTGTGGCCGAGGGCGCCTCCCGCGAGCTGGTCCGGCGGGAGACCGACGCCGACCTGCTGGCCCTGGACCTGGGCTGACGTGATGAGCGGCAAGCCGATGGTCGTCAGCTTCACCGACCAGGCCCGTGACGACGTCCCGCGCATGATGGCCGCGACCCGCGCCAGGCTGGAGCGGAGCTACCGCAAGCAGCTGCTGTTCTTCGCTGTCTTCGGGATCCTGATGCTGGTCACGGCCGCGCTGTCCGGGGGGATGCCGCGAGGAGTCTTCGGCGTCCTGGGTGTGGTGCTGCTGGTCCTGGCGGTCCTGCGAGTGTGGTCTCGGCGACGGTACCGGCAGGCGGAACCAGGCCCGCTCGGCGATGTCGCGTTCGTCGTCGACGACCGTCAGGTCCGGTTCTTCGCGCAGCCGTACATGGCGGCCTCAACCCCAGACGAGACGGTCCCGCTCGCCGATGTCACGGCGCAGATCGAGCCCGCGGGCCCGGCGAAAGGATCCCCCGGAACCCTGCCCGAACGGCTGGTCATCACCGGCCCGGCCCACACCTGGCAGTTCTACACCACCTGGCTGGACGTCCCCGCACCCCACGTCGTTACCCGGATCAACCGGCGGTGACCGGCGGCAGGTCTGCTTGTGAGAGATGGGCTTCCCGGTGAGAGATGGGCTCCCAAGCCCATCTCTCACCGGGAAGCCCATCTCTCACCGTCCCGAGGCTCAAGGGCTGGTGATCAGCGGGGGTTGGCGACCCAGGCGCTGAACACGGGGATGCCGTTCCAGTGGTCCAGCCGTGGGTTCGGTGGTCGGCTCGGCAGGTCGGCGACGGCGACCACGGCGTAGGGGCGGTCGAAACGGACCTCCAGGTGACGTATCCGGACCTGGCGCCGGGGCTGGGGTCGGTACGCCGACGCGCCGCGGACGCCGAACGCGGTGACCGCGGCGGCGGAGAAGCCGGTCTGGTCGTAGGACGCCACCGCCGACTGCCGCCCTTCCAGCCCGTCCGGTTCGGTCACCCACGGCTGCATGGTCGCGACGGCGGCGGCGAACCAGGGTTCGCCGCTCAGGTCCAGGTCGGTGGCGGCCTTCCAGGTCGGGAGCAGGGCGTGCGTGGTCGTGCTGCGGTCGGTACGGCTGACCATGGTCTTCACCGACTCGTCCAGCGTCCAGGCGTGCCCGGCGCCCAGGGGGACGTCGAACAGGTCGACACCTGGGCTGCCGACGGCCTCCAGGGCGGCCTGGTGGACGTCACCGACCGTCCGGCCCGGCTCGGCGATCACCGACAGCACCCGCAGGCCCCCGTCCGACCAGGCGGTGTGCACCGCGACCCGTCCGGCGGCAACGGTATCGGTCAGACGCACGTCGTGCTGGGGCCTGCTGGAGAGCACCGGCTGGGCCGGGACGAACGCCCCGCCGAGCGGTTCGTCCGCCAGGTCGAACAGGGTGCTCCAGCGGATCTGGGTAGCCAGGGCCGAGGTGAGCACCACGGCGGTCGGGCTGGGGCCGGTCAGGGGTCTCAGGGTGATCGGGAACCTGCCGATCAGCCCGCGGGTCTCCTGGGCGGTCCAGGTGTCGGCCTGCTCCTGGGTCGGCATGGCACCACGGGCCACGGCACCGGGCAACCCCGCGGCCCACCGGTCGAACGCCGGGGTCAGCAGGACCCGCTGCGCCCACACGGCGAGGGCCTGGGCGACATCAGGGTGCGCGTTGTCGAGCAGCTCGGCGGCCCGGGCGGCGGCGTCGGGCGCGTCGGTGCCCAGCGCCTCCTCCAGCACCGTCCGGGCCGGCCCGGGAGCGCCCGGGGCCAGCAGCGCCAGCAGCAACCACACCCCCAGCCCGGAGACCACCCCGTGCTCGGTCAGGGTCCGCTGGGTGAACCCCGCGGTGAAACCCGCCACGAGGTCGGCGGTAGACCGGTCGGGTGTGCCAAGTCCGCGGGCACTGCGCCTACCGGCCATGACGGTCTCCGTCCATAATCGGTTCCGTGGGTCGATGCTGCCACGCTACGGGACGACACCCAGGCAGCAGGTCGCTCCAGGAGCGACACCATCTCAACCTCCCAACCCCCCACCCCCACCCCCACCAACCCCCAATACCAGGCCGATAATAAGGCGGCGATTCGTGGTTTCGACGCCGTTCCACCGTTTCAA
>WRMB01000087.1 GCA_009777345.1 Micrococcales bacterium
TCGCGTACGGGCGCACACGCACCAGAGGGACACCGGGGACACTCCTGGACCACACCCGACCATGCACCCCAGGCGAACCAGACCACAAGTTTCCCCCCACCATGGTGGGCCTAGGCCGGGGAAGCTCGCATGGAAGCCCATCTCTCGTCGTTGGTCGAGTCGTTCTCGGGTCACGACCAGTGCGGTGGACGTTCCGCGAGCAGGCGGTTCGGGTCGTCCGGCGGTTCCGACCAGCCTTCGGCGGTCTCGTCGTGCGACGGGACCGCATCTGGCTGGTCTGGGCGGGACGGGCGGGCCGGGTCCGCCGACCGCGGTTGTGGTGCAGGCAGGACGTGGCGCAGGTCAGCCTCGTCCCCGCCGACCGTCCCGGCCGGTCGGACCGCGCGCCGTGCGGTCACCGTGCCGCCCGAGCCGTCACCGAGGGACGAAGTTCCGGACGAGGGACGAACTTATTGCTTCGTCCCTCGTCCGGAACTTCGTCCCTCGGACTGGTCACACCAGCGCCCGGGAGACCGCCGCGCGCACCGCGGAGTCGAAACGCTTGGAGCGGCGTTTCACGGCCAGCTGGGTGCGGACCTCGGCGGCCAGGCCAGACCGGGTCCGTTCCTGGCCGTCGGACAGCAGCCACTCGACCAGGGCGTCCAGCTCGTCGTCGGTGTAGGCACCGACCGGCAGGCCGGGCTGGACGTCGGGACGGGGCTTGGTCGGCGCTGACGGGGGCTCGGCGTCCAGGTCGATACTGACCAGGTCCGGGACCGCGGCGGCCGTCGACACCTCGGCGACCAGGACAGCCTCGTCCAGCACGGCTGGTGGCGCCGGGTCGGTGTCGGCCGGTGCCGGGTCAACGGGGTCGTCGGGCACGGTCCGTCCTGCGGCCTCGGCCTCTGAGGCGACCGGCGCGTCCAGACCGGCCTGCAGACCGGCCTGGCAGATATCGTCGGCCGCCGGTCCAACGGGGTCGGACACGGCCATATGGTCGGACGCGGCCTCGCTCGGGGCGGCTGGCTCGCTGTCGGACGGCTCGCTGTCGGACGGGTCAGCGCCGGGCGGGTCGCTGTCGGGCGGATCAGCGGGGTCGAGCCGAGCCGGCTCGTCCGACCGGCGCGGGGACGACCGGTCGCCGTGACCGACGAGACCGGCCAGCTCGGCGGCGACGAACTCGTCGAGGTCGCCGGGGACGGTCAGCTGCCGGGTCGGCACGGCCGACTCGGGGACGACCGGTTCGGGTCGGGTCGGCGGACGGGTCGGCGGCATGGCCAGCTCGGGCGGCAGCGCCGCGTGCAGGGCCCGGCGCACCCGGTCGACCTCGGCCTGCGGGTCGAGGAAGGCCGCGGCCGACCAGATCCGTACGACGGTCCAGCCCAGCGCCCGCAGCCGGTCGGCGGACAGCCGGTCGCGGGCCCGCACCGACGGTTCGGCGACGTAGGCCTCGTCGTCGGTCAGCACCGCGACCAGGAACCGGCCGGGCAGCGACGGGTGCCCGGCGACCAGGGGGATGCGCATCCCGCCGGGCAGGCCGTGGTCCAGCTCGACGTCCAGGCCGTGCTGCCACAGCCGTTCGCCGATGTCCATCAGCAGCGGGTCGGCCCCGGCGGTGGGCGCCCCGGCGGCGTCGCCGACGGTGTCCCGGTCGACCTCGACCAGGCCGTCGCCGCGCTGCCGGGCGAAGTCCAGCAGGTCCGCCAGCAGGCGGGGCCCGCCGCCGCGCACCCGGTGCGGGTCGAGGTCGGGCCGGCCGAAGCACGACACCACGTCCAGCCGGTGCCGGGCCGAGCCCAGCGCGTCGAGCAGCAGCGCGTCCCCGCCGTCGGCCGAGATTGCGCCGAAGGAGTGCAGCACCCGCCGGTGCGGGGTGCGACCCAGGCCCAGTGTCAGGACCACCGTGTCGCGGGTCAGCCCGGCGACGTTCGGCAGGTCGACCACGACGAACGGCTCGGGCCGACGGGCGTCGAAGAACGGGCTCAGCGTCGGGTGGCGGCGCACCTGGGCATCGACCGCGTCCCGTACCGCGTCGGCGTGCCGGGCCGTGACGGTGACCACTCCCAGCGACTCGTCGCCGCGCTTGCGGGCGTGGGCCAGCACCAGGTCGACCACGTGGTCCACCTCGGCCTGGGTCGAGTCGACGATGCCGCTGGCGTCCGGCATGCCGGTGCCGTCCACCTCGTACAGCGCCACCAGCGGCGCCGCGTCGGGCAGCGGCACCGGGGTCAGCACCCCGGCGTAGCCGTGGGCGGCGAGGAAGGCCGTCAGGTGCGGGTCACGCCGCGACACGTCGGCCCGCAGCGCCACGGTGGGCAGCACCTCGGCCAGCTCGCGCAGGGCGCTGCGGGAGGCGCACCGGGCGTCGCCGACCACCACGACCTGACGCCCCCGGGCCAGGGCCGGGACGGCGACGGCGGTGGACAGGTGCCCCGCGGCGTCGAGCACGACGATATCGACCTGCCGGGCCGCGGGCGCCACCGCCGGCACCAGCAGCGGGCTGGCGGCGACGACGGGCCGCAGGTGCCGGGTGATCTCGGGGTAGCGCTCCACGGTGTCGCGCAGCGTGCCCAGGGACTCTTCGACCAGCTCGACGAACAGTGCCTCGCCCTGGTCGCGGTGGCGGCGCAGCCGGGCCTGCAGCTCGCTGACCACCTCGTGCAGCAGCAGCGGCGCCCGGGTGGCGACCAGCGCCCGGTCGACCTGGGCGTAGCGCTCGGACAGCGCCTCCAGGGCGGCACCGTCGTAACCGGCCAGCGCCGGGTCCTGGCCGATGATCAGCTCGAACACCGTCGCCCACCAGGCCAGCTCGACCTCGGGGGCCGCCAGGTCCGGCGCCACCTGGCGGGCGCGCAGGTCCTCGATGAGCGGCCCCAGCCCGGCCGCTTCGGCCTTGGCCAGCAGCGTCGTGCGTTCGGGCAGCCCGTTCAGGGACGGGGCGTCGAAGCGCAGCAGGGTCAGCCGGTCGACCAGGTGGTCCATGGACAGCCCCGACAGGCGGGGTCGGTCGTCGGAGAGCACCCGCTCCAGGGCCTCGACGTCGCGGCGCACCGCGGCGAACTCGTCCTCGACCAGCTCGAACCCGGTCGGCAGCCGGGGCCAGCCGCCGGAGGGGCACTGGGTCAACCACGCTTCGCGGCGCACCTGGGCCTGCACCAGCGCGGCGTGCAGATCGGCGACGGGACGGCCCGGACGGACCAGGTCCCGCGCCTGGCGCCGCAGCCGACGCCGGGTCCACAGTCCCATCTCGATGCGGCGGCTGGAGCGCCAGGCCTTGGGGGCCGTGGCGGCGACCAGGTCGGCCGGGTCGCTCTGGAACACCTCGGGACGGAACACGTCGAGGGAGTCGCGCACGTCGCCGAGCACCGTCAGCTGGGTGGCCCAGTCGTCCAGGGAGGTGGCGGGGGTGAGCCCGGTCTCGGCGTAGATCTGCGCGGCGCGGGCGGTCAGGGCGGGCAGGGAGTCTTCCAGCAGCCGTTCCACCCGGGTCAGCGCCACCTCGGCGTCGATGTCCGTGTGCAGGTCAGCGCCGTACCAGGCGGTATCGACGGGCCGGACCAGAAATGCCCCGAGCCGGGCGGCGCAGCCGAGGTCGGCCCCGAGCTCGGCCCGTCGCTCGGCGTCGATGATGCGCACCGCGTCGGCGGACAGCCGGGCCGTGGTGCGCGGTACCGGTCGGGTCGACGTCAGCGCCGCCAGGTGCTGCAGCGCGTCGAAGGCCGATACCCCCCACGGCTCGCGGACCTGGTGCATCGCCTCGACGTACCCGGCGAGGCGGTCGCGCAGGTCGGTGGTCTGGTCGCACAGCTGGCTGAGCTCGTCCGGGTCGACGTCCGGCGCGGCCAGGGTCATGGCGGACAGCAGCCGCCGGGCGACGTCCACCCGCCAGGACGGCCCTGTCGGCACGTCCAGCAGCAGGTCGCCCAGGCCGTTACGGTCCAGCGCCTCGGCCAGCGCCAGGGTGCCGCGACGGCTGCCTGGCACGTACAGCACGGTCTTGCCCGCGGCGGCGGCCTCGGCCACGATCCCGGCGACGGTCCCGGCCACGTCGGCACCGGAGGGCGCGTCGACGAAGACGTGCGCCCCGTCGGCCACCACGTCCAGGACGTGCCGCTGGGCGTCGTCCAGGTCGCCGACACCGCGCTCGGCCGCCGGGTCCCGGTCGCCGACGGGCGGGTCGGGCAGCGTGACGCGCAGCGCCGCGGTCGCGTCCGGGGCACCAGCCAGCGCGGCGACCACCTCGTGCCGTTCCAGCAGCCCGGCCAGGGAGTCCAGGTCGTCCACCAGCACCTGCCCGGGGTGGACGAAGGTGCCCACGACCCGCCGGTCGGTCAGCTCGAAGCCCTTGAGCACGGCCTCGCCCAGGGCGGTCAGCCGGTCCAGGGCGCCGCGCGGGTCGAACCCGCCGTCGGCGAAGGTGGACGCGGCGAGCGCCGCCGGGTCGAGCAGGGCGCCCCGGGCCCGCAGCGCCCGGGCCAGCACCGGGTTGACCTCGACGGTCGGTTCCAGGGTCAGCTCGTAGTCGCTGTGCGCCGACCCGCGCGGCACCACCTGGATCGGCCGCAGCAGCACCGGCACCCGCACGGTGCGGGGCGGGTCCAGGGCGGTGGCGGGCACGGTCGGCCCGGCGGGGGAGGTCGCGGCGGCCAGGGCGGCCATATCGTCGACCTGCTCCGGGGCGGGGTGCAGGGTCCAGGTGGCCACACCGATGGCCAGGGCGGTGGGGGCCAGGCCGTACTGCTGCGCGGTGGTCCCGGCCCGGTCGGCCACGGCCCGGGCCCGCCGACGGGCGGCGGACAGCGCCCCGCCGTCGCGGACCAGGTTGGACAGCTTGGTGGGCCGTCCGGCGAACAGCTGGGCCATACCGGACGGGTGGGCCGCGGTGAGGTCGAGCGCGGCTTCGGCCAGCAGGTCGATATCGCTGCGGGCCGAACCCCCGGCCTCGTCCACCAGCGCCGCCCGCCACGCCGTCACGGCGACGTCGACCAGCTCGGTGCGGGACGGGTCCGGCACGAGCGCGACCTGGTGGGTCTCATCGACCGCCGGGTCGGCAGGCGCGGTACGAGCGACGACATTCACAAGCGTCACGCTAACCCCGACAGCCGACGGCACCCGGGGTGGCACGCCGGGCACCGACAAGGTGCCGCAGACCGTCTGGGAGGCGTCGCGCGAAGACCCCGCGCATCGCCCCGGCCGCCCTCTAGACAAAAAGGGGCGGAGCGCGCCACGCAGGGGGCAGGCAACGCGCTCCGCCGGACAGAGCCTCACTCGCAGGGGGCAGGAAGGAGGCTCCGTCGGGGACTAGTCTGCTACAGCCCGCCGCGAAACACAAGCCCGTGACCGAATTGAGACTTTCCGTCCTGGTACGTCCGGGCGCACAGCCGCGTCTGCGCAGGTCAGCTGGCTATACGCCATACAGCGGGCACTGGGTCGACCCCGTCTGCACCGTCGCCGACGCCGCCCTGACGTCGATGCCCGGCCCGCTCGTGGTGGCCGAGGCACCGCCGACAAGAAGGCAGAGGCGCCCGCTGCGTGGGCGCACGACCGTGGAACCGCGCCCAGGCTGCCGACGGACGGAGCCACTGGCGCCCTGCGCCGGAATCTGGCGAATGAGGCGGCCAGAGCCCCAACCCGCATGCCCAGGCCCCTGCCGACAGAGGGATCCCGAACGGTCCTTCAGCTCACGGTCTCGGCCCAGGGCCTACCCGGGCCCACACCGGGCGGGGGGTGGGGTACGGACCGGTCCGGCTGCGGGTGCCGCCCGTCGCACCTCAGCGTCCGGAAGGTGCACGGCCCTGGCCCTGCGGGTTTCGCGCCGAGGCACGACCGCGCCGGGTCGGTTCGTCCATGGATCACTGAGTCGTCCAGAGGAGTGGACGGCTCTGTGGTCTGTGGGCGACCTGGC
>WRMB01000088.1 GCA_009777345.1 Micrococcales bacterium
AGAGTACGCGTGCCGCGGCGGGGGGCGGGGGGGGGGGTGTGTGGGGTGCGGGCGGCTGTTCGGGGGTTTGAACCCCCAGCCCAGCGGCACGAACCCCAGACACGTCGGCCCCACCGGGTGTGCCGGATAGGACTGCTTGCCCGGGGCGCCGCTTCCGCCGCCACGGTTCGGTCGCTGGTACCCAGCCGTCCTTCTGTCGCTGGTGGGAGACTGGTTCCCAGCAGTGGGAACTTTTGGCGAGGCTCGACGGTGTTCAGAGTATGAGCTCGCCCAGCGTCGCGGACGAAGACAGCCAGACCGTGAGGGTCGTCGACCAGACAGACGGCCTGACCCTGGGGACTCGTGACGCCGAGTTCGCTGCCTTCATGAAGGAGGCCCTGCCAGCACTCACCGGCACAGCGTGGCGGCTGACAGGCGACGAGCACCGGGCGGCCGACCTGGTGCAGCAGACTCTGATCCGCACCTACACGGCATGGACACGGGCACGTCGGGCGCCGCTGCCTTTCGCCCGCAAGGTCATGGCGAACCAGCGGATCACCACCTGGCGGTCGCGACGTCGGGAGGTGCTCGCCTCGCCAGAAGAGGTTCCCGAAGGCGGGTACTCCGACGAGGCAGGCGCTCTGGCCGAACGAGACCGTCTGATACGAGCGCTGGCGTGCCTGAACGACCGGCAGCGGCGGGTCGTCGTGCTGCGCTACGTCGAAGGATTCAGCGAGAAAGAAGTAGGCGAGATCCTCGGAATCTCGGTCGGCACTGTGAAATCCGCAGCCTCGCGCGGTCTGGACCGCCTGCGCGACGCACTCGGCCAGGAGGGTAACAATGGATAGCCACGAACAGATCGCCCGCCGTCTGCACGAAGGGCTGGGCACCGCACCGCAGATCCACATCGACTCTCGCACGATCTTGCGTCGGGGTCGGCGGCGCCGCACGTTCCAGGTCGCGGCCGTCTCCAGCACCGCCTTTGCCCTGGTTCTGGGCATGACAGCAGCCGTAGTGGCCATCCGCCCACCACTCTCCAGCCCCGCGGACCCAGGACCGACCCTGACGACCGCCGCACCGACCTCACCTGACCCGCGGACTTCACCAGCGCCTCCGTGGCGACCGTCGGGTGTCACATTTGTCCAGACCGCGGTCGGTGACCGGTTCCGGACCACCCACCCCGAGTGGACGTTCGACAAGTACTCGAACGTCTACCTCAGCAGTCCGCTCTACGCAATTCAGATTAATGAAGCATGGGACTGCACCGCTGCCGCCTCGTGCGACGACTGGGAGACCTGGGGGACGTCGAAGGCTGTCGGCGGCGTCACCTACTACCAGGTCGACCGGGGATCGATGCTGGACTGGTACGTCGACTGGGACAACCGCACCTTCAGGATTCTCATCGAATACTGTGCCGGCTGTGGTCGGGCGGAGGTGACCGACCTGGTCGAGTCGATCGACTGGACCGGCAACGACGGCACCCCGGTGTACCTGCCGACCGGTGGTCGCATCGGCATAGACCTACCCGAAGACTGGGGGGTGAAGTACAACGCCCTCAATTTCATCTTCAACCCGATCGGAGCCGACTATGATGAACTTATGAGAGGGTCGTCCAGCGGACCTTGGGTAACGGTCTTCCCGTCCTCCTGCTCGTCGGCGGGCACATGTAAGGCCGACTATGCAGGACGCGGCGACCCGATTCCGGACGGAACACGGACGGCCAACGGTGTCACCTACCACGTAACCTCCCTGGGCATCCTGACGGCCTGGGAATGTGAGTGGAACGGCCACGTGTACCGCTTCGAAGGCGAGCCCACGCACCTGGACGCTTTCATGGAGTCCGTCGAATGGATCCCGTGATGTCGTGACCGGCCACGACCAGAACTCGGCTCCCGTCCTTGGATCGTTGGGCAGCGGGGGCGACGCCGACGCCCTCTCACCGGTGTGCCATACTTCTGAGGAGACCCTGCCTCTCGCCCATGTCGGAGGCGCCGATGAAGATCGTCAGCAAGACGGCACGCCTGTTCGGCACGTTAGTGGCGACGGGCTGGGTTGTGGTGTGCGCGCTGACGGTCACGGTGCAGGTGGCACAACCGCCCGTCGGACCGTCTGGTTATGGTGTGCCCGAGGCCACTGTCCAGGCGGGGACCACGCAAGGCTTGTCGGTGGACGTGCCCAGCTGGGCTGTCGGAGCCGAAGGCGGCCAGCTGACGGCCACGGTGGTCACCCACCAAGGGTGGCAGGCCGTGTCGAACCAGGGCTGGCTGCAGGTGGCGGGTGGCACGGGTGGCGAAGAACATCTGGTGCTGACCGCGGGGTCGAACACCGACGACATGCGCACCGCGATCGTCACCGTGACTTCCGGCGGCGAGACGGTCTACATACACGTCGCCCAGACCGGGGCGGTGGTCGACGCGACTGCCCCGCCGCAGACTACCGAAGACGCGTCGTCTGACCCTCCGGCCGGGCCGACCGTCGATCCGCCCGCTCGCGTCCAGCTACCCACCGACCCTATGGTCAAAGGCGCGATCAACCTGGTTCCTGGTAACCCTCCGGTGGTCTCGGGATACATCATCGACACAGCGGCGCCCAACGATCGGATACCGTTCTGGGTCCTGGCCTACTACGCCACCCCGGACGGCGGCGAGGAGACGGTCAGAGGGCCCCCGACCCGCACCCTGGCCAACCTGCCAGACCCGATGGGAAGCGACTACGGCTACTCGTACGCCATGACCGCCACCGGCCCCCAGGGCGGCGCGCTGACGGCGGTATGCGTGACATACGCGGCGCCGACTCGTACCGAGCTGCTGGGCTGTGTCGAGGCTCCGAGATGACCCGACACATGGTCCAGCACGGAAACCTCTTGCCCAGACCGTTCCAGAGGTGCGAACTATGATCGAGATCCCCGAGGCCGCGACGATCGCGCGGCAGGCCGAGCAGAGACTGACCGGGCGGAGTGTCGTGACCGCCGAGGCTGGTCACACCCCGCACGGGTTCGCCTGCTACTACGGTGACCCCGCACGGTACGGGCCGATGCTGGCGGGCGAGACGATCGTCGGTGCCAGGGCGCTGGCCAGGTATGTCGAGCTCGACCTGGGCGGCCTGCGCCTGGCGCTGGCCGACGGTGTCCGGCCCCGGCTGCTCGCGGCTGGCGTCCCCCGACCGGCCAAGCACCAGCTGCTGGTCGAGCTCGACGACGGCAGCGCCCTGGTCTGCACCATCCAGATGTACGGCGGGATCGCCCTGCTCGGCGACGGTGACGACACCGACCCCTACTACCAGGCCGCCCGCGACGCGCTGTCACCGCTCACCGGTGCGTTCACCCTCGACCACCTGCGCGCGCTGGCCGCCGCGGCCAAGCCTTCCCTCAGCGCCAAGGGCCTGCTCGCCACCGAGCAGCGCATCCCCGGGCTGGGCAACGGCTGCCTGCAGGACATCCTGTTCACCGCGGGCGTCCACCCTCAGCGACGGGTCGACACGCTCGACGACGCCGACCTCGCCGAGATGCACCGCACGCTCGTCGCCGTCCTGCGGACGATGACCGACGCGGGGGGCCGGGACACCGAGAAAGACCTCTTCGGCCAGCCCGGCGGTTACACCACCATCTTGTCGGCCAAGACCTACGACCTGCCCTGCCCCCAGTGCGGCGGCTCCATCACCCGCAAGGCTTTCCTCGGCGGCAACGTCTACTTCTGCCCGACGTGCCAACCCAAGAGCTGATACAACCCGGTGGTCTCTTCCGCCGGGCCTGGGCCAGCGCGACGTGGTCTTCCAGGTTCATGACGACCGTCGACCTGGGGCGACGTACATCTGCATGAGCCGTCCGTCGAGAGCCTGGGCGACCAGGGCATAGTCGTGGTCGGCGGACAGGACGACGGCGTCGTTCACCAGCGCCCACCCGGCGATCTCGATGTCGACGGGACCGACGGCCCGGACCAAGCCCGCTCGCCACAGGGCTTCTTGGACGTCGAGCAGCTCGAAGGCTTCGGGCCGGAGCCGGAGCGGCTCGAACGCCTCCATCACCGCCCGACGTTCGAGGTAGTCGGCCACGGTGCGAGCCGGGTGGCAGAACTCGAGCACCTGGGGCGGGCAGGTCACGATGACATCGGCGAGCGAGGCGTGCAGACCTTCGACCAGCGACCGCATGCCCTCGTCGGTCGCCACCCTGGACCAGATGCTGTTGTCGACCAGGTAGCGACTCAACGCTGCGGCTCTTCGAAGGGGATGACGAAACGAGGATCAGGGACCTGCGGCTCGACGGAGCCGTCCATCTGCTCAGGCGTCACGCCCAACGCCGCAACCCGTGCCACAAGGTCGGGAGGCTTGGAGTACACCCGGATCGTGGTCTCGTAGGCCCGGAGCGTCGCCTCTCGCATCGTGGTCGCTCCTGTCACCCGCTTGACCGCTTCCAGCAGATCGTTGTCGATGTCGATCGTGGTGACAGCCACGCCGACCACCTCCTCTCATATATATCTACTATATATCGAGGTCTGACCGAGTACAAGCCCCCGTCTCACCAGCAGGAACGACGGCTAGGCAGCGGCCAGCGGGACGAGAGGGATCGGGCTAAGACTCGCCCTGGTCGACACCACTGGTCATGGACCGTCCCCTCCCTGCGCCGCGCCCAGCGCACGGCCCGCAGACCAGCCAGGCATCGCCTTGCCTGGTCCGGGATTTTCCTGAGAGCCTGGGGCGCTGCCGGTCGAGCTGGAGTCGCGGATGCTGAAGGTCACGTTCCTGGGGACGTCGTCGGGTACGCCCACCAAGCACCGCAACGTGTCCGGCATCGCGGTGCGCACGACGCTGGGCCCGGACTGGTTCCTGGTCGACGTCGGCGAAGGCACCCAGCACCGGCTGCTCACCTCGTCGCTGTCACCGCACCGGATGCGCCTGGTGTTCATCACCCACGCGCACGGAGACCACTGCCTGGGCCTGCCTGGGCTGCTGGCCTCCATGGGGATGTCGGGGCGCCAAGAACCGCTGGCGGTGTGGGCGCCCCGCTCGGTCACGCAGTGGCTGGACCAGACCTTGGCCACCACCGTCACCCACCTGCCCTACGACCTGGACATGCGCTGCACCGAGGACGTCACCACGTGGACCTGGGACGAGCAGGTCACCCTCCACGCCCGTGAGCTGCGCCACCGTCTCCCGTCGCACGCCCTGGAGCTCGACGTGACAGTCACCACCCGGCGGCTGGACCTCGCTGCGCTGGACGCCCTGGGGATACCGCGCGGGCCAGCCTGGGGACGGCTGCAGGCGGGCAGACCGGCGGTGCACGACGGCGTGACCGTCGACCCCGACCAGGTGAGCAGCGTGGTGACCCGGCGGCAGCGGGCCATCATCGGCGGCGACAACGCCGACCCGGCGGTCCTAGAACCGTACGTCGAGGACCTGGACCTGCTGGTCCACGAGGCCACGTACACGGCCGAGGTCGCAGCCCAGGTCGGCGACTGGCCGATGCACAGCTCGGCCGCCCAGGTCGCGCTGTTCGCCGAGCGACACGCCATCGGCAACCTGATACTGACCCACTTCTCCCCCCGCTACGACACCCTGGACGACCTGGCCGCCGAAGCCCGCGAGCACTACCACGGCACGCTCGAGCTGGCCCGCGACGGCTATACCTACGCCCTGGACGCCGAGGGGCGCCTGCACCGTCCTCCATCGTCCGGCTAGGAACAGTCGGGACAAACCGCACCATGACGACGTCCGGGTCGGTGCCGTCCGAGGTCTGGGTGGCCGGGCCCGAGTCCCACGTCAGGCAGGCAGGGGTCTGGGGGTTTTGGCCTTGGGGTTGGGGTTTTAAACCCCAACCAACGGGCCAAACCCCCCAAACCCCCCGCCGGCCCCCGGGCCCACCCCCCCCCA
>WRMB01000089.1 GCA_009777345.1 Micrococcales bacterium
GCCGCAGGGTACATGCAGTACGCCCAGCGGCTGGTCGTCCGAGGAGAACCTGCCCAGGGACTCCCCGGTGGTGGTGTCCCAGGTCTCGGACGACCCGTGCAGGCGGACCGGTGCTGAGCAGTGCCCGACCCGGGCGGCGGCGTCGGCGAAGGCGTCCATGGTGCCGTCGGTGAGCCGGGCGGCGATCCCGGCCCACGCGGCGTCAGGCACGGCCCCGAGGTCCAGAGGTGCGTCGGGGCCGTACCCGGCGAACGTCGTGGTCATCGTGCGACCCAGGCGAGCAGGCGTCGGGCTGGTGTCGTCCAGGAGACCGGTGGTGCCCAGGTGGGCAGGACCGGGCCGGTGGTGTGGTCCAGGACGGCGGTGCCGTACTGGGCGGGGTCGTCCCAACGGTGACGGACCTTGGCCGGTGCGTTGCGGGTCGTTCTCATGCTGCTGCCTCCATATCGGTTGTCTCGTCGTCGGACACGACGAGGACGGGTTGCTGGTGCGCGGTGCGCACCGCGTCTTGGTACTGGCCGTACCCGGTCAGGTCGGCCTTGAACCAGCGGGTCGGCTGCCCGGGGGTGTCCACCAGGCCCCGGCCAGGTTCGGCAGCGGCCAGTTCTGCGACCTGGGCCGGTGTGGCGGCTGGGTGCAGCATCCGCACCGCGTCGCCGTTGTCGACCCGCATGGACAGGCGGGTTCCCAGGTTGGACCGTTCGGCACCACCGACGACGGCGGCGTCGAACCGCTGGGCCAGCATCACCACGCGCACACCGGCTTTCGCGCCTTCCTGGACCAGGCGTCGGACACCGAGGCGGACCCGGCCCTCCAGACCTCCAGGCTTGGTGGTCTTGTCGTGCGCTGCCAGGACCGACAACAGGCCCGGGTACTCCTCCAGCACCACCACGACCACCGGCATCCCCTGCGTGCCGGGCGTGACCTTGTCCGACCCGGTGGCCAGCAGGTGCCCGATGCGCTGGTCCATCACGTCGACCAGGGCTTCGACGACCTCGACAGCGTGGTCCGGGTCATCGGTGCCGCAGTGGCGCAGGTCGACACCGGGAGCGTGCTCCCACGGGGCCAGCAGGATGCCGGTGGGGTCCAGGCCAGTCAGGAGCACGTCGGTTCGTCCGGCGGTGGCGGCGAGCAGGTCGTACAGCAGGACGGACTTGCCCGAGCGGGACATGCCCTGCACCCCCACGTGCCACGGGTCGGCCAGGTCGATGACCAGGTCTGTGCCGTCCTCGCACCGTCCGACCCGCACCGCCAGACCATCAGCAGCGGCGGCAGGTGCGGCGGTGCGGGTCCCGGCCAGGGGGTCGGACCGGATCGCGGTCACGTCCAGGTCGGCCTTGCGGGCGAACCGGCCGGTGGCGGGGGCGAACCGGAGGGTCTGCACGTCCAGCGCCGCCGCCAGGGCGGGCGCTTTGGTGTTCCAGTCGTTGAGGGTCTGGCCCGGCAGCATCCGCACCCGGAACCAGTCGGCGGTCTTGGTGGACCAGATCACAGACCGGGTCGGGTACACCCGGTCACCGTCGTTGTCCTTGGTGGTCAGGCCGCACCCGGTCATCGCCACGCCCCACCGACGCCGGTACGACCAGGACCGTACCCGGCCGCGAGCCCGCTGGGTCACCCGGTGGTCGAACGCCACCGGCCAGCACCGCCACCACACAACCAGGACTGCGACGAGCAGGGCGACCGCGACGGCCAGCCACCAGGCCCGGCCAGTGACCACGACCCACGCCACGACGGCCAGGACGGTCAGGCGGGCCAGACGTACCGGGCGGCGCAGCGACCACACCAGCACCCGCAGGCCGAGGCCGGCAGCCGCGACGGTGACCGTGACCGGGGCCAGGACCAGACCGGCCAGGACATCGTTGCCGTCGTCGTTCTCACGCACCTGCCACCCCCACCGGCACCGGTCGGCGGACCGGTCGCAGCAGGTAGGCGCGGGTCACCGACACCGACCCGTCGTCCCACGCCACCGGAACCAAGCTGTCGTACACACGGCCGTCAGCAACCACCGGGGGCGGAGCCAGGGTGGGGCGGACCCGGCGGGCCAGGGCCAGCAGCCACCGGTCCGGCCAGGTGACCGCCACCGGACGGCACAGGTACGCCAACCGCTCGTGCGGCACCACCGTGCCCGTGCGGCCACCAGCACCCAGGACCCGGTCGTCGGGCCGGAACGCCGCGCCCATCACGCCACCGTCTGCCGGTCGATCTCGAACGAGGTCACCAGGCGCCACAGCACCGGGCACGGGCACTCGGCCGACGACGCGTCCGGGTGCCAGCCCGACCAGGTCACGAACCGCCGCGCCGAGGTCGGCCTGGACGACAGCACCACACCCGGACGGACCTCATCGGCGCACACGGACAGGCCCAACGACCCGGCCAGGACCCGCATGCCCTCGCCGTCGTCGCCGCCGGGATCGACGTGGACTGAGACCTCGACCACCGACACCGGGCACTCGAAGAACTGCGGGGCGGCGTCCACCGACAGCACCCGCACCCCGGCGGACTCGGCCTGCTCGGCCAGGTCGCCTGCCACCCGGGCCAGCGCCCGGCACACGTCCGCGCCCATCACGCCGCCTCCCCCAGCCACGGCGAGAACAACGACGGCTGCTCCCAACCGTGACCCTCCTGACCTTCGGCCAGAACCTCGCGGGCCTCGACCCCGGCCGTCGCCGCCGCGATCCGGCGCGACAGGGCCACGTCCTGCGGCGTCCCGCGCTCTACCGCCCGCACCGGCCACGGACGTACCTGCCCGGCCATCACGCGACCTGCGCCTTCTGCTCGGAACCGGACTTGCCGGGCTCGACCATGCCTGAGGCCCGCAACGACCACGCCAGACGCGGACGGTTGCCGTTATCGTCAACGTACGGAGTGGCCGTCAGACCCACGAACTCCACCGGCACCCACGGGAACCCGGAGGTGTTCTTCGGCGGCACCGGCTGGTGCGCAGCAGCCACCTTGACCACCACGACCGCTTCCTTACGACCCGCGTCCTCGTCAGCGTCCAGCACCGTGCACGCCCACAACGGCATGCCCGTACCAGAGCCGTCCTTCGCCACGTCCTTGGCCTGCACCCGCACCCCGTCGGCACGGGCCCTCGAAGCCTCGAAGTCCTGCACCGGAGCCACGTCCTTCAGGTACGCGCCCTGCGGGAACACCTCGTGGTGGTCAACCCTGATCCGCCGCTGCATAGCCATCTCGCTTGTCCTCTCTGAGTCCCCGTCGCCGTGCGCGTTGGGGATGAGCGAGTCTAACAGTTGAATGGTGCAACCTGTCAACTGTTCGCTTCAGGGCGGCGGCGACCCGTCGTCGCAGGCCATCCCATGTGGGATGATGGCCGTACGGTGCCTGTTCGGTAGCGCCTTACAGTTGAGCCGATGACGAAGCGAGAGCCATGACCACCGACGACGAGCGCGGCAAGACAGCGCGCGTGACCCGCGAGTTCAGGACCCGGATCGAAGCCGGGGTGTGGCGCGACGGGGAAGCCCTGCCAGGGACACGCACCCTGGCCGAGCAGTTCGGCGTCAGCATCGCCACCGTGAACGAGGCCATGAAGGCCCTCGCCACCGAAGGGCTGGTCGAGAACCGGGCACGCTCAGGCCGGGTCGTGCGCAGCGCCCACCTGGTGAACATCCCTGTGCGCCGTCGGCCTCACGTCGTGCTCGTCGGCGGGTACGCCGGGACGGGCAAGACCGAGTTCGGACGCATCATGACCAGGCTCACCGGGTGGATGCACATCGACAAGGACACCATCACCCGACCCGTGGTCGAAGCCGCCCTCGAAGCACTCGGCCGACCAGCCAGCGACCGCGAGTCGCCCACCTACCTGTCCCAGATCCGGCCGCGCGAGTACGAAGCACTCATCGCCACCGCCCACGACAACGTGTCCTGCGGGGCCGGGGCCATCCTGACGGCCCCGTTCCTGCGCGAATACGCAGACCCCGCATGGCTCGCCCGCGAACTGAACCGCTTCGCCAACGAAGGCGCCAACAGCACCGTCGTGTGGGTCACCTGCGACATCGAGTCCATGCACACCTACCTGCGAGGTCGCGGCGCAGCCCGCGACAACCACAAACTCGAAGCCTGGGACGAGTACCTGACATCCATCGACCTCGACTTCCGCCCCCCGGTCAACCACGTCGTGATCGACAACTCCGCCAGCGCCGAGCCGCTGAAGACCCAGGCCGAACGGCTCGTCTCGCAGATCGCAGAACCCGCGTGACCCGAGGCGTGATCCTGTACGGGCCTCCGGCTGCGGGCAAGGACACCATCGATGCCGCCCTCACCGCCCTGAGCCCTGCCTACCAGCACTTTGAACGCCTCAAGGTCGGCCCCGGGAGCACCACCGGATACCGCATTGTCACCGAGGCCGATCTCGACGACTTGCGCCACCAGGGCGCCATCGTGTGGGAGAACACCCAGTACGGGGCTGTCTACGCCGTCGACGCACCAACGCTCAAAGAGGCCCTGGCCCACGCGACACCAGTCCTCCACCTGGGACAGCCCGAAGGCGTCGCAGCCGTCGTACACGCCACGCCCGAGACTCGCTGGACCGTCGTCACGCTCCACTGCTCTCGCACAACCGCCGCCGACCGTCTGGCACGACGCGACCCGCAGCACGCCGCCACCCGCCTCGCCGTCTGGGATGTGACGCCCGAACTGACCGACGCGGACCTCATCATCGACACCGACGCCACCACACCCGACGAGTCCGCCCGACTCATCAACGACACCATCTCGCGGCTCGGCTGATGCAAGGCCGCACTTGGCCACGAAGCCAACCCTTGGACGCCTACGTAGGTGAAGGACGCCTACGTAGAGGAGATTGGGATGTGGCGTGAAATCGGACGAACCCTTCGGGCAGCGATGAGGGGCTGGGGACCAACCCTCCGGCTGATCACGCTCCTGGTCGCAGCGGGCGGCCTGGCCATGGTCTCCCGTCTCGTGCTGTAGGCATGGGACCAGACAGGACCCGGGGCCAGGTGTCCCGCCCGACCTTGGCTTTTCGCGCCCGGTGAGAACTTTCTTCACTGCTTCGAGGCGCCGCCTGCGGCGGCGCGGCGGACCGCCCCACGCCTTCGGCGGGCGGCCCGCCACCCGAGCACGACGAAGCCCGGAGCAGACGACAAGCCCACTCCGGGCTACCACCGCGACGAACAACCCGCGCGGCCGGGTTCACCCATCTCCCCGGGGCCAAGCGTCCGCTCCACGACGCGCCGCCTCAAGCCCCAACCTGCGCCGTCGGTCCAGGACGGTGCTCCGCACCAAGAGCCAAGCCTCAGAGAGACTCGACGGGGCTTGACCCGGCACGCCGCTCCGCTGAAATGGTCCCCGACTACGGAGATGGGTTAGAACAGTCGTACAACACAACGTCGGCTCGTCCTACAGCCGTCCGACCGGAGCTGCCTGACCAAGTGCCTGTCTATGCACACCAGCACCCGGCGCCAGCAGGCCCCCTGTACGCACTGCACACGCGGCTCGCGACGGCCGCGCGGCCCCGTGGAGAGTCCCTGAAAATCGTGAGGTCACGGGATCGACGCCCGTCGGAGCCACCGGTAGAAGGCCAGGTCAGGACTGGTTTTCCGTCTTCGAGCCGATCGCTCCGGGCAACCTGCTCTCCCGCGCTACCCGAACATGGCGAGCCGCTCGGCGTCACTGCACCTCGTGAGGGTTGGGCTTCCACGTGAGAGTTGGGCTTGGAAGCCCATCTCTGATACGAAACTCAGGTGACCATGGCCTCGTTGGTGCTGGTGAAGGTGACGTCCACGCCTGCGGCTCGGAGCTGGGCGACGGCGTTGGCGATGGCCCGGCCGGGGCGGCGGCGGGTGTAGTAGTCG
>WRMB01000090.1 GCA_009777345.1 Micrococcales bacterium
CGGCTCGCTGGTGGAGACCTTCCAGCCGGTGGCCAGCACCAAGGTGCTGTCCATCGCGGCCAGCGACAGCGCGGTGTACATCGGGGGGAACTTCCTCAAGGTCGGCCCGAAGTCCGGCGCGACGCTGGTGGACCGGTCGTACCTGGCCGGGTTCAGCGCGGCCGACGGGTCGGTGCTGCCCTTCCGGGCTAACGCCAACAGTGCGGTGACGGCCCTGGCGCTGACCCGGGACGGTTCCCGGCTGGTGGTGGGCGGTCGGTTCTCCCGGCTGAACAGCTCTGCGGTGCCGGGGCTGGGTTCGGTCAACCCGACCAGCGGTGCGGTGCAGTCGTTCCCCGCCAACCAGCTCATCAGGATCACCCAGGGCCTGTACGCGTCCATCACCGACCTGGTCGTAGACGGCGACAGTGTCTACGGCAGCCTGTACGCCCAGGGCGGTTCGACGTCGGAGGGTGTGTTCCGGGCCGACGCCAGCACCGGTCGGCTGGTCTGGCACGGCGACTGCCACGGTGACACCTACTCGGTGTTCCCCATGGGCAACGCGGTCTACGCCGCCAACCACGCGCACTGGTGCGCGAGCATCGGCGGTTTTACCGATACCCGCAACCAGGTGCCGGACTACTACCGGGGGATCGCCTACTCCAAGGCGGCCACCAGGATCATCACCGCCTGGCAGTCGGGCTACACCAACAACATCGGCCAGCCTGCGCCGTCGCTGCTGAACTGGTATCCGCAGTTCCCGGCGGGGACGTATACCGGGATCAAGCAGGGTCCGTGGCACGTGACCGGTAACGGGACGTACCTGGTCTACGGTGGTGAGTTCACCCAGGTCAACGGTGTGGGGCAGGAGGGTCTGGCGCGGTTCGCGGTGCCGGGCGTCGCGCCGAACGCCTCGGGTCCGAAGCTGTCGGGTGCCAAGTGGGCGACGCCGACGGTGCGGTCGTTGCAGGCGGGTCGGGTGACGGCCACGATCGTGGCGAACTACGACTACGACAACTCCGACCTGACGTACCAGCTGTACCGGGGTACCGAGGTCGGTGGTCCGGTGGCCGAGGTCAAGGTGTCCTCGACCTGGTTCTCCCGGGGTACGGTGACGCTGACCGACACCCAGGCGCCGTCGGGGACGACGCAGAAGTACTGGGTGACGGCTGTGGACCCGTTCGGCAACGTGGCCAAGAGCCCCGAGGTGTCGGTGACCGTGTCCGGTAAGGTGCAGCAGCCCAAGTCGGGTGACCCGTTGGCGACCGATGCTTTTGCCCGGTCCGAGACCGGTGGTTGGGGTCGGGCGAGCCTGGGTGGTGGTTGGCAGCACGACTCCAAGCCGGCCTGGTACTCGGTCCAGCAGGGTCGGGCGCAGATCGCGATCGGTGAGGCCGGTCGCACGCAGCGGGCCCAGCTGCTGGACGTGAAGCAGGCCAACGTTGACGTGGCGGTGTCGGTGGGTCTGACTGACCGTCCGGCGGTGGGTACGACCCGGTTGTGGGTGGGGGCGCGTACGTCGGCGGACTTCAGGTCTGGTTATCTGCTGCGGGCCAACGTGCTGCCCTCGGGGCAGGTGGAGACGGTGCAGCTGCTCAAGCAGGTCAACGGTGAGCAGACGACTCTGGCGCAGGTGGTGCCTGGGGTGACGCTGGGTGACGGTGAGCAGCTGCGGCTGCGGCTGCGGGTGGTCGGCAACCAGCTGCAGGGCAAGGCGTGGAAGGTGGGTACGCCGGAGCCTGCAGCCTGGCAGCTGGCCTTGTCGGACTCCTCGCTGAGCGCGGCTGGTTCGGTCGAGGTGGCCGGGTACACCGGTGCGTCGGTGACGCCGCTGCCGGTCGTGGTGACCTTCGCCGACCTGCAGGCCGTCGTCGGCTAACCCCGATCCACCGATTGGCGCTGTCGCGAGCATCATTCCCCAGCGCCGCTCCACACGTCGGCTACGCCGCCGCGCGGAGTAGCGCTGGGGATCGAGCAGCGACAACGCAGCCAGCGCGCCCGGCTGGTGGCGCGTAGTAGGCGGAAATCGGTGGATCGAGGCTGAGATGCTCGGGACGTGCCCCTGGGCCCGCGGGACAGAGGCGCGTCGTCGGCACAGGGCGTCATAAACTATCGACGCCTCTTGCGGGACCGCTTTTCACCCATTTTCTCAGGTAACTATTGCGCAACGTCGACCGTTATGCCCATTTCGGACCGGTATTGTCATCTGGTCGATGCGGGTTAGCCGGTCGCGTGAGACGGACGGACGGTTGCGGTGGAGTTCTGGTCGTGGAAGCGCCTGGCGGCGCTGGTAGCAGTAGGTGTAGTCGTGGGCGCCGGGTTCGCCGAACCGGCGGAGGCGGACACCCGGCCGACGGACCCGGTGATGCCGGCCACGGTGTCGGCCGACGCCTTGCCGACGGTCCAGATCAGCGGCGGCACGGTCAACAAGCGGGCCGGGGGTGTGGTCTGGACCCAGGTGGTCGCGGGTAGCACCGTGTACGTCGGCGGGGACTTCACCAAGGCCCGCCCGGCTGGTGCGCCGCGCGGGGTGGGCGAGGTCGACCGCACGTACCTGCTGGCCTACGACATCCGGACCGGTGAGCTGCTGCCGTTCAACCACACGCTGGACGGCCCGGTCCAGGACATGGCGGTGTCCCCGGACGGCAAGCGGCTGTACATCACCGGCGACTTCGCCAAGGTGGACGGCCAGTGGCGGGTGCACATCGCGGCGTTCAACATCGCCGACGGCTCCCTGGTCGCGGGCTTCAAGCCGAGCCTGGGCACCACGGGCCTGGCGGTCTACCCGACGGACACCACGGTGTACGTCGGCGGCGCGTTCGCCAAGGTGGCGTCCACCACGGGCGGGACGCTGGTGGAACGTCGGCACCTGGCGGCGTTCGACGCCCAGGACGGCACCCTGCTGCCGTTCCGGGCGGACGCCAACCGGTCGGTGTACTCGCTGACCCTGACCGCCGACGGGTCCAGACTGGTCGTCGGCGGGGCGTTCAACTCCCTGTCGGGCAAGACGTCGGTGAAGGGTGCGGACGGCGTCACCTACTACCCGCGCATGATCGGCTGGGTCGACCCGGTGACCGGGGCCTGGCCCAAGGACGCGGCCGGTGTCGACATGCCGTTCAAGGCGGGCGCGAAGCTGTATCCGATCGGCGGCGACACGACCAGCGCGACGGTCAACACCCTGGTCACGGACGGCGACTCCATCTACGGCTCTTCCTGGGCCTACCGGACCGACGTCCTGGACGGCCTGTTCCGGCTCGGCTCCACCACAGCCGACCTGGAATGGGTGGCGGCCTGCCACGGCGACACCTACTCGTTGTTCCCGCAGGGCGACCTGGTGTACGTCGCCAGCCACGAGCACGCCTGCAACGCCGTCCCCAACGGCTTCCCGGAGACCGGCCCCCTGTACAGCCCCAAGCGGATCCACTGGCGGGCCACCGCTTTCACCAAGGCGGTGGCCGGGGTCAACGGACCACCGGTCCAGGGCTACCGCAGCTACGCGAACCTGCCGGCGCCGTCCCAGCTGCACTGGTACCCCGAGCTCCTGATGGGCTCGTACACCGGGATGAGCCAGGCCGCCTGGTCGGTGACGGGCAACAGCGAGTACGTCGCCTACGGGGGCGAGTTCGAGATCGTCAACGGCACCGCCCAGGAGGGTCTGGTCCGGTTCCGCACCGCTGACGGCGCGCCCAACGATCAGGGCCCGCAGCTGTCGGGCACCAGCTGGGGGACGCCGACCGGCACCTCGCCGCACGGCGGGGCGGCCCGGGTCGAGATGCCGATCAACTGGGACCCGGACAACCTCACGCTCACCTACCGGCTGTACCGGGTCGGTCAGGACCAGCCGGTCGACGAGGTGACGGCGGTCTCCCGGTTCTGGGAGGCGCTGGCCGTGAAGAACCCGGCAGTCCAGGGCTACGGCTACACCTGGCCCAAGACGCCGCCCACGGTGGTGCTCCGTGACGCCGACGCCCCGGCCGGTACCACGGCCCAGTACCAGGTGGCCGCAGTCGACCCGTTCGGCAACGAGGCCCGTTCCGCGGTCGGTTCGGTGAAGATCACCTCCGAGGCCATCGGGTGGTACGCCCAGCAGGTGATCGCCGACGGGCCGAGCCTGTACTGGCGGCTCAACGACACGGCCAACACCGGGATCCGGGACTGGATCGAGGGGGCGGCGACCAGCGGTTCGGGCGTGACCTGGAAGACCGCCGGGGCGCTGGTCGGCGACCCGTCGACCGCGGTGACCTTCAACGGCGCCGGCTACGTCTCGCCGACCACGGCCAGCGCGCCCCAGGACACGTTCAGCATCGAGCTGTGGATGAAGACGCCGGACAAGAACCGGCAGGTCTTCGGCTTCGGCAACAACCGCTCGGGCACCGCTACCACCTTCGACCGCTCGATCGCGCTGGACGCCAACGGTCGGCTGACCTTCATGGTCGCGCCGGGTGGTACCCAGAAGACGATCACGTCGTCGGCGGTCTACACCGACAACACCTGGCACCACGTGGTCGCGACCCTCGGGGCCAGCGGTCAGCAGCTGTACGTGGACGGCAGCCTGGTCGCCTCGGACGCCTCGGTGACCAGCGCCCGGACCGGTGTGACCGGGTACTGGCGGGCTGGCGGGATCAAGGCGACCTACTACCGGGGCGCGATGGACGAGGTCGCGGTGTACCCGCGGGTGCTCACCGCCGAGCAGGTCGCGCAGCACTACGCCCTGGGGACCGGCCAGGGCAACGTCAGCCCGGTGGCGTCGTTCACCGCGTCGGCCGACGGTCTGGCCGTGTCGTTCGACGCCAGCGCGTCGTCGGACCCGGACGGTCAGATCACGGCGTACGCCTGGAGCTTCGGTGACGGGACGACCGGCACCGGGGCGAAGCCGTCACGCACCTACGCCGCGGCGGGCACCTACACGGTGACGCTGACCGTGACCGACGACGGTGGTGCCACCGGGACGACCACCAGCCAGGTCACGGTGACCAAGCCGCTCGACCCGGGTGCCCAGGTGGCGTCCGACGCCTTCGGTCGCACGACGACCAACGGCTGGGGCGACGCGCCGCTGGGCGGTCGCTGGGTGCCTGACACCAAGCCGGCGTACTTCTCCACCGCCGACGGCCGGGCGCTGATCACCATCCCGACGGCCGGGTGGACCTCCCGGGCGCGGCTGGACGGTACCAGCCGGGCGGACGTGGACGTGAGCGTCGCGGTGGGTGTCCCCAAGCGTCCGACGACCGCGATGACCAGGGTGTGGGCCTCGGCCCGTACCTCGGCGGACTTCGCCTCCGGGTACCTGCTGCGGGCCAATGTGACGGCGACCGGTCAGGTGGAGTCGCTGCAGGTGATCAAGCGCGTGGCGGGCACCGAGACGGTGGTCGGCGCCATCGGGGTCTCCGGCCTCACCCTGGCCGCGGACGAGCAGGCCCAGCTGCGGCTGCGGGTGGTCGGTACCACGGTCCAGGGCAAGGTGTGGAAGGCCGGTACCGCGGAACCGGCGGCCTGGCAGCTCCAGGTGACCGACGCCTCGGTGACGGCGGCCGGTACGGTCGGGGTCGGCGCCTACACCGGCGCCTCGGCGGACCCGCTGCCGGTGGTCGTGGCCTTCGGCGACTTCGCGGCCAAGGCTGGCTGACCAGCCAGGTCTGAGCCCTGATCCACCGATTTGCGCCGTCACGAGCGTCATCAGACGGGTGTGCTGGCAAGGCGGAGCAGCGAAGGCGGGCTGGAGGCCCGTTGAGCAGCGACAACGCAGCCAGCGCGCCCGTCT
>WRMB01000091.1 GCA_009777345.1 Micrococcales bacterium
CAGCGACGGCAGGCTGGAGGCCCGTTGAGCAGCGACAACGCAGCCAGCGCGCCCGGCTGGTGGCGCGTAGTAGGTGGAAATCGGTGGATCAGGGCTCAGTTCTTCAACAGCCCAGGATCGTCCGGCGCCAGCACGGCCAAGATCCGGTTCAGGTCCTGGACAGAGGCGAACTCGACGGTCAACCGCCCGCGCGCCTTCCCCAACGCCACCTTCACCCGGGTGTCGAACCGGTCGGACAGCCGGTCGGCCAGGGCGTCGACCGCCTCGTTGTGCGACCCCGGACGGGGTGTGGCCCGACGCTTGGTCGGCTGGATCCCGCCCAGGGCGACGATCTCCTCCACCGCCCGCACGGACAACCCCTCGGCGACGACCCGCTGGGCGAGGCGTTCGATCTCCGCCCCGTCCTCTACCGCCAGCAGGGCCCGGGCGTGCCCGGCCGACAGCACGCCCGCCGCGACCCGCTTCTGGACCTGGGCGGGCAGCCGCAGCAGCCGCAGCGTGTTGGAGACCTGCGGGCGCGACCGCTGGATCCGGGCGGCCAGCTCTTCCTGGGTGCAGCCGAAGTCGTCCAGCAGCTGCTGGTAGGCCGCGGCCTCTTCGAGCGGGTTCAGCTGTGAGCGGTGCAGGTTCTCCAGCAGGGCGTCACGCAGCAGGTTGCCGTCCTGGGTCTCCCGCACGATCGCCGGGATAGTCTCCAGCCCGGCCTGCTGCGAGGCGCGCCACCGCCGCTCCCCCATGACCAGCTCGTAGCCGTCGGCGGCGGGGCGCACCACGACCGGCTGGAGGACCCCGACCTCCCGGATCGAGCCGACCAGCTCGGACAGGTCGTCGTCGTCGAACACCGTCCGCGGCTGGCGCGGGTTGGGACGGATGGCCGATACCGGCACCTCGGCGAACCGGGCACCGGGCACCTCGACCAGGTCGGGCTCCAGGACCGCGGTCGCCGTGGCCGCAGCCTCCGGGAAGAACACGTCGACCGGACGGTTGCCGTTGGGGGCCACCTCGGCCCCGGTCGGGATCAGGGCACCTAGGCCGCGGCCGAGGCCGCGTCGTTTATCGCTCACTTGTTCTCCAGCCGTGCGTCGTGGGCGCCACGATACGCGGGTTCCGGGGGCGCGGTGAGCGCACCACGCTCAGCGATCTCCTTCGCGGCCTCCAGGTAGGCCAGAGCACCCGACGATCCAGGGTCCCAGGTCATCACCGTCTGGCTGTTGCTCGGCGCTTCGGAGACCCGTACCGAGCGGGGGACGGTGGTCGCCAGCGTCTGCTCGGGGAAGTGCTGCCGGACGTTGTCCGCCACCTCACGGGCGAGGATGGTCCGCGAGTCGTACATGGTGAGCACCACAGTCGAGATCACCAGGCCCGGGTTGAGATGGCTCTTGATCATGCCGATGGTCCGGGTCAGCTGCGCCACTCCTTCGAGCGCGTAGAACTCGCACTGGATCGGGATGAGCACCTCACGCCCGGCGACGAACGCGTTGACGGTGAGCAGGCCGAGGCTCGGCGGGCAGTCGATGATGACGTAGTCGATGGTCCGGCCCGCGGCCTCTTCAGCGCCGAGGAACTCGTCGATCGCCTTCCGCAGCCGCGTCTCCCGGGCCACCATCGAGACCAGCTCGATCTCGGCACCGGACAGCTCCAGCGTCGCCGGGACGCAGCGCAGGCCCGGTACGTCCGGGCAGTCCTGGACCGTGTCGGCCATCGCCATCCCGTCCACCAGGATGTCGTAGACCGACGGGGTGCCCTCGGTGTGCTCGACTCCGAGGGCTGTCGAGGCGTTGCCCTGGGGGTCGTTGTCGACCACCAGCACCGTCAGGCCGCCCTGGGCCAGGGAGGCCGCCAGGTTCACCGCGGTCGTGGTCTTGCCCACGCCGCCCTTCTGGTTGGCGACCGTCATCACCCGGGTCGTCTTCGGCCGGGGAAACTGGCGCCCCTGCAGCTCGATCCGGCGCTGGGCGTCCTGACGAAGCTCCGCCATGAGGGGGGTGTCCTCGGTGGCCGAGGGCAGGCTGGCGACAAGGCTCTGGCGCTCTTCGTCCGTGCTCGGCGCGTCAGGGCGGACGGAGGGCTGGGGCGTGACACTCACATCGGTTCCTTCTATCGACTGCTCGACGTCAGTCGTTCCTGGGGTGGGTTCTTCGGTGGCGGACGGCTCGGCCGCGGGCGCGGTCGGGGGTGGGGTGTCGGACGGTGCGTCCGCGGACGGCTCGGCTGTGCGCACCGCGGGCGCGGTGGAGGGCTCGGCTACCGAGGTGGAGACCTTCATGTCCGCAGGCTCCTCCCGGTCGTCCTCGGCCGTCACGTGTGAGGCAGGCTCGGCTGCCGTCGCCGACGGGGTTTCACGTGAAACATCCGGAGCGACCTGCGCCAGCGTAACCGGGTCCGCCGGTCTCGGCCCCTCGACCAGCGGTGCTGCTGCCTCAGGTCGGACCTCGTCTGGCGCGACGCTCGGCTCGTCCGGCGGAACCTGCACCTCGGTCCGCGCGACGGCAGTGGACGGCCCAGCGGCGGACGTGGTGCTCGGTGCGCTCTCGGGCGCGGCCAGAGACGTCGGCCTCGGCGCGCTCGCTGTCGGCCTGCTCACCGGTGCCGCCGAGCTCGACCCGGCCACGGCACCGACCGACACCGGAGTCTTGGCCTCGTCGGGCGTCGCGACGAGGTGGCTGGCGGACTCCATCGCGATCTGCGCCTGCTTTCGCGACCGACGTCTCCACGGCCACCACCAGCGGAATGCCATCTCAGTCTCCGTTCTCTCGGTGCAGCGCCACGACCACGGTGGTCGGCGCGGTCCCGTCCAAGGTTGGTGCCGTGTGCACAGTCACCGCCGACAGTCCGGCGCGCTGCGCCGCACGGCCACCAGCAGCTACCTCGTCGGCCGCCCGGTCTCCTTTGAGCGCGACGAGCCGACCACCGCCGACCAGCAACGGTGCCGCCCAGCGGTAGAGCTGGGCCAGGGGGCCGACCGCTCGCGCGACGACCACCTCGACGGACAGCTCGGCCGACACGTCCTCGGCCCGAGCCCGCAGCACGGTGACGTTCGTCAGACCCAGGTCGTCGACCACCTCTGCGAGCCACCGCACCCGACGTTCTTTGGGTTCCAGGAGCGTCACGGGCGTCGTCGGCAGCATCGCCGCGACGACGACCCCCGGCAGTCCGGCACCCGAACCCAGGTCGAGGACCGAAGCTGCCCCGGTGACGAACGGCACCACGGCGGCACTGTTGAGCAGGTGCCGTTCCCACAACCGCCCTGTCTCACGGGGTCCGAGCAGCCCGCGCTCGACACCGTGAACCCGCAGCAAGCCGTCGAACCGCAGCACCGTCGCCCAGGCGTCACCGAAGTAGCCGGGCAGCCGAGGGTCGTCGGCCAGCGGGTCCCGGCTCGTCGTGTCCTCGTCCAGCCTCATCCGTCTTTCGTCCTTCGTCGCGGTCGGCGTGCGCAACGCTACCGTCGTTCTGCACCCAATTGGGCCGATTCTGGCGCGGCAGCTGCCACGTCATCACACCCGGTCGCCGTCAGGTGCCCCCGACCAGCGGTATCGCGTCATCGGCCCTGTCGTGCGGCATCATCACCCGTCTCGACCCGCTCCGGCGTGTCGCCGCCCCGCAACCCGTCCCCGACGAGCCGACGTGTGCGTCCACCCGGCGCGACCTCCTACCGGGCACCGCGGAGCCGACCCGTTCTCCGCCCGTTCGGTCGCAGTCCTCCCCCACGCGCCGGGGCCTCACTGGTCGAAGCCCGGCGCTCCCAGATCGAGACCGACGAGATCCGGGTCCGCCGTGTCGGTCCGCAGTGCGGCGGCGTTCAGCCGCGGGCGACTTCCTCCCCCACCGCCTGGTGGGTCGGATCGGTCGGTCAGCGCACGATCGTGCGCTGATTCGAGCCGGCGGCAATGAACCAGCGCGCTCTGCTCCCCGGACAGACGACGGGTTGGACGATCGCGACCGGGCTGTCGTGCCGGGTCTGATGACCGCCCGGACGGTTCGGCTCCCTAGAAGGCGCTTGCGAGGCCACCCGCGATATTCGCGAGCGGACGCAGACCGCCAAGCGGGTCGCTGACGAGAACCGCCCAAACCTCCGTGGATCATCGAGTGTGTGGTGCGACCTCTGTGAGGTCCTACCCCCCGGACCTCGGGCAGACACCATCACCGGCGGCCGAGCCCGCCGTACCGGACTCTTCGACCGCATCCACCCGACCGGCTGATCCAGCTGTCGGGCCACCACGGCGCGTGCCCTGCGGGATGCCGCCCGGCCTCCCCGGACGGTTTCAGACCGTCGGAACCCGTCTGCCGGTCGTTGGCTTCTGCGCCTATGACCTTCGACGGCGGTGGTCCGAACCGGTCCGGAATCACCCGCTAGAGCTGGGGAACGGGCTGTGCACGACCGAGGGGCCGGTCAGCAGCCAAACGATCCGGGTGCCAGACGGATCGTCTCGGACGGCGAACGAGTGCGGCAGGAGAATCGGACGTTTCACGTGAAACGTGACCGGGTGGACGCACGGGAGCCAGCGTCGATGCCAGGGCCGCACCCCGGGCGGGTTGCGGGTGACGGCGCGCCAGCGTTTGGCAGGCGTTCGGTTCGAGCACGGCCTGGTCGACGCGTCTCTGGTTGCACTATCGACGCAAGGGCGCTGCGGTCGGTGCCGAGCCTTCGGCGGTAGTTGTTGTGCAACGCGAGCGCGGCATCGGCCAAGGCGAACAGTTCAGTCGAGAGACCGACTTCGGCATCGCCGCGGTGTCGCCGGTGAGGGGATCAGAGCCAGCCCTGTGACGGGGATGGCGACACCCTGGTCGTTCAGTGGCAAGCCGTTCGGTGACGGGCGAGCCCGGCCGAACCCTGGCTCGTCCAGCCGCGAAGCGCTGACCGCGTCCAGGTAGGCGGTTGCCCGTCGGAGACACCGTCCGACGGGCGCCACGGTCGCGCAGGCCGACGAGGTTCGATCACAGACCGACGTCTGCTGTCCAGGTCTGCCACGGGCACCTGACGGCGAGGGCTTGTTTCACGTGAAACACCACGATCCGGCGTCAACGGGACGACGGTGGATGCGTGACGCCGGAAGCAAACCCCAGACGTGTCTCTGGGTGGCGCCGGTGCAGAGGCCGCTGGAGTCGCCGCCGACCGTACGATCTGGATTCGCCCCCGACCTCCGCGCCTCGCCCTGGACGTGGCCGACGTAGTCACCGACGGCCAGGTCGCGCTGGGCCCCCGTGACACTGGACGGCAACGTGCGCAGGACGCTGGGTGACGGAACGGTCAGGACGGCGAGGGCTTGTTTCACGTGAAACACCACGATCCGGCGTCAACGGGACGACGGTGGACGTGTGACGCCGGAGGCAAACCTCAGGCGTGTCTCTGGGTGGCGCCGGTGCAGAGGCCGCTGGAGTCGCCGCCGACCGTACGGTCCGGATTCGCCTCCGACCTCCGCGCCTCGCCCCACCAGGCCACCCGTGGCACTGGACGACAACGCGCGCAGGACGCTGGGTGACGGAACGGTCAGGGACCGAGGCGGGCGAGGAGGACGACGGCCACGCCGTCAGGTCGACGGTAGGCATGTTCTCCGGTGGTGATGACGACTTTGTCGACCAGACGGTCACCGAGCTGGTCACCGAGCCAGTGGAGGTGGCGTACGGCGTGGCCCGAGACGGTCCCGGCGAGCTT
>WRMB01000092.1 GCA_009777345.1 Micrococcales bacterium
TACACCCGCCGCCGCCCCGGCCGGGCCATCGCCAACGCCGTCGCCCAGCTCCGAGCCGCAGGCGTGGACGTCACCTTCACCAGCACCAACGAGGCCATGGTCACCTGAGTTTCGTATCAGGGACGAACCTACAAGTTCGTCCCTCGTCCGGAAGTTCGTCCCTCGATCGAACCCCGCTGGGGAGCGTTGAGCACGGGGGGCGGGGGGGACGTACGATGATGCGGCCCCGCCGTGGCCCGAACCCAGTGGGAGATTCCTTGTTGCTCAGACTTCTGGGGCGCTACCTGCGCCCCTACCGGTGGCTGCTGGTCGGTGTGCTGGTGTTCCAGTTCACCTCGGCCCTGGCGATGCTGTACCTGCCGCGCCTCAACGCCGACATCATCGACCAGGGTGTGGCCCTGGGCGACACGGGGTTCATCTGGCGCACGGGCAGGTTCATGCTCGCCGTGTCGCTGGGGCAGATCCTGGCCGGGGTGATCGCCACCTGGCTGGCCGCGCGGGCCTCGATGGCGTTGGGTCGTGACCTGCGCAACGACGTGTACACGCAGGTGTCGGGTTTCTCCGAGCGTGAGGTCTCGCAGTTCGGCGCGGGATCGCTGATCACCCGTAACACCAACGACGTCCAGCAGGTGCAGATGATCGCGATGACGGGCTCGACCATGCTCGTCACCTCACCGCTGCTGGCCGTCGGCGGGATCATCATGGCGCTGCGCCAGGACGTCAGCCTGTCGTGGATCATCGGGGTGGGCGTGCCGGTGCTGCTGGTGGTCGCGCTGGTCATCGTCTCGCGGATGGTGCCGCTGTTCCGCTCCTACCAGCTGCGCCTGGACGCGATCAACCGGATCATGCGCGAACAGCTGACCGGCATCCGCGTGGTGCGGGCCTTCGTGCGGGAGATGATCGAGGAGGCCCGTTTCCGCCAGGCCAACACGGACATGCTCGTCACTGGCCGCAAGATCGGTTCGCTGTTCGTGCTCATATTCCCGTCAGCGATGTTCATCATGAACACAACCATGCTGGCCGTCATCTGGTTCGGCGGTATCGAGGTGGAGGCCGGTGGGGTCAAGGTCGGTTCCCTCCTGGCGTTCATGCAGTATGTCGGCCAGATCATGGGCGGGGTCCTCATGGCCAGCTTCATGGTCATCATGGTGCCGCGGGCGGCTGTCTCGGCCGAGCGGATCAGCGCGGTGCTGCAGGTCGTGCCGAGCCTGCACGAACCGGCCGACCCCGTCACCACCTTCCCCACCCCGGGCACCATCGAGCTCGACGACGTGACGTTCACCTACCCGGGGGCCGACGTGCCGATCCTGGACCACGTGTCGTTCCGGGTCGAGGCGGGCCAGACGGTCGCCGTCGTCGGGTCGACCGGGGCGGGCAAGACGACCCTGCTGAACCTGGTCCCGCGCCTGGTGGACGTGACCGGTGGCGCGGTGCGGCTGGGCGGGGTGGACGTGCGGCTCCTGTCGTTCGAGGCGCTGTGGGGGGCGCTGGGGCTGGTACCGCAACGCCCGTTCCTGTTCGCCGGGACGGTCGGGTCCAACCTGCGCCTCGGCCGCGAGGACGCCACCGACGACGAGGTGTGGCAGGCGCTGGCTATCGCCCAGGGAGCCGATTTCGTGCGGGAGCTCGGCGGCCTGGAGGCCCGCATCTCCCAGGGTGGTACCAACGTCTCGGGCGGGCAGCGCCAGCGCCTGGCCATCGCCCGGGCCGTGCTGCGACGCCCGGCGGTCCTGCTGCTGGACGATTCGTTCAGCGCCCTGGACGTGGCGACCGACGCCCGGCTGCGCGCCGCCCTGTGGCAGGAGCTGCCCCAGGTGACCAAGCTGGTCGTGGCCCAGCGCGTCACCACGGTCACCGACGCCGACGCCATCCTGGTGCTCGACGACGGCCAGCTGGTCGGGGTCGGCACGCACCAAGAGCTGCTGGCGAGCAACCAGACCTACCGCGAGATCGCCGAGTCGCAGATCACCGTGGATGCGCCGAACCAGGGGAAGGGCGCATGAACCACCACGACGCGACCGGGGACGACGTTGCGGTCGGGCCCACCGAGGTGCCGACCAAGACTGCCCTGACCCGGGCCGAGCGACGGGCCGCCCGCCGGCAGGCCTACCGGGACGCGAGAGCCGGCGCTCAACCTGAGCTGTCCGAAGAAGAAAAGTTCGAGATCGAGTTGGGTGAGGCTGCCCGTCTGGCCTCCGACTCCTGGGACGGCGTGGCGCCCGGTAAGGCGGACCACTTCGTCGCCTCGTTCTCCCGGCTCATCGGCCTGCTCAAGCCGTACTGGCTCGCGCTGGTCGCCGTCACCGTCATGGGGGCGGCATCGGTGGTGCTGGCGGTCTACGCTCCGCGGGTGCTGGGCCGGGCCACCGACGTTATCTTCGGCTGGTTCATCCAGAAGGACATCTCGCCGGGCACCAGCCAGGAGGCGGCAGTCGCCGGGGCCCGGGCCGCGGGCGGTGACCGGGGGGCGGACATGATCGCCGCGCTGAAGACCTGGGACCCGGGCGGCGCGTTCGACTTCGACAAGCTGCGCGGCCTGGTGCTCACCGTGCTCGTCCTGTACATCGCGGCCGGGGTGCTCGGCTGGGCGGAGGGCTTCGTCACCAATATCGTCATGGTCAAGGCGATGTGGCGGCTGCGCGAGTCGGTCGAGGCGAAGATCAACCGGCTGCCCCTGAGCTATTTCGACAAGGTGCGGCGCGGCGAGCTCATCTCCCGCGTCACCAATGACATCGACAATATCACGCAGATGATGCAGCAGTCGCTGTCCGGGCTCATCAACGCGGTGCTCACCCTGGTCGGGGTGCTGATCATGATGTTCACCCTGTCCTGGAAGCTGTCCCTGGTGGTGCTGGCCGCGCTGCCGCTCATGGGTGTCGTCTTCGGCATCATCGGCCCGAAGTCGCAGAAAGCGTTCGGGCTGCAGTGGCGCAAGGTGGGGCGGCTCAACGCCCGGGTCGAGGAATCTTTCTCCGGGCACGCGCTGGTCAAGGTCTTCGGGCGCCGGGCCGACTTCCAGGCCCGTTTCGCAGCGGAGAACCAAGAGCTGTACGAACAGTCGTTCCGGGCTCAGTTCCTGGCCAATATCATGTGGCCGGCGATGTCGTTCGTCGGCAATGTGCTGTACGTGGCCGTGGCGGTGGTCGGCGGGCTGTTCGTGGCCGGTGGCGCGATGACGCTGGGCGCGATCCAAGCGTTCGTCCAGTACTCGCAGATGTTCATGCAGCCGCTGGCGCAGCTCGGCGGTATGGCGGCCGTCCTGCAGTCGGGGACGGCCTCGGCCGAGCGTGTCTTCCAGCTGCTGGACGTCCCGGAGCAGGCCCCGGACGACCCGGACGCTCCGGCCCCGGTCGAAGGCCCAGGCGTGATCGAGTTCGAGCACGTGCGGTTCTCGTACTCGCCGGACGTCCCGCTGATCGAGGACCTCAGCTTCACGGTGCGCCCCGGCCAGACCGTCGCCATCGTGGGGCCCACCGGTGCCGGCAAGACGACGCTGGTCAACCTGCTCATGCGCTTCTACGACCCCCAGGGCGGCCGCATCTGCGTCGACGGGCAGGACATCGGCACGCTGCGCCGGCACGACGCCCGGGCCCGTACAGGGATGGTGCTGCAGGACACATGGCTGTTCGCCGGGACCATCCGGGAGAACATCCGCTACGGCCGCTCCGACGCCACGGACGCCGAGATCCTCCAGGCGGCCCAGGCGACGTACGTCGACCGGTTCGTCCACTCCCTGCCCCACGGGTACGACACCGAGCTGGAGGAGGACGCCGCCAACCTCTCGGCGGGGGAGCGGCAGCTGATCACGATCGCCCGCGCCTTCGTCGCGCAGCCGTCCATCCTCATCCTCGACGAGGCGACGTCGTCGGTCGACACCCGCACCGAAAAGCTGCTGCAGCGGGCCATGGCCCGCCTGCGGGCCGGACGCACCAGCTTCGTCATCGCCCACCGGCTGTCCACCATCCGCGACGCCGATCTCATCCTGGTGATGGAGCACGGCGCCATCGTGGAGCAGGGCACGCACGAAGCGCTGCTGGCCGCCGGCGGCGCGTACCACGACCTGTACCAGTCGCAGTTCACCGGCCCGATCGACGACCAGGAGACCACGGTACCCGGGGGCTGAACCGGGACCAGGATGCGAGGTGCGAGGTACGGCCCGAGATACGAGGTCACAACCTCGCGTCTCGGGCCGTACCTCGCACCTCGCGGTCCCCGCCCCCAGGGTGCGGGCGGGTCGGGTCTCCTAGGATGGGGCCATGACCGTGATCGACGACGACCTGCGCCAGATGGCGCTCCAGATGGCGGCCGACGCCCGGGCCTACCTGACGACGGTGACCGAGGTGGCCGCCGGGAGCAGCCCGGCCGCGGCCCTGCCGTTGCTGCTGCTCGCGGTGAGCGACGTGCTGGGCGCCGGGTCGCGGCTGGGCGCGATCACCGACGTCGTCCCCGTCGACCGCTTCGAACCCGACCTCGGCCCGGACCACGACGTGGACCCGCTGCGCGACAACCTGGCCAATGCGCTGGTCGGGGTCGACGAGTACACGGCTGTCGTCGACCCGCTGGGTGGCGACGAGACCGAACAGCTGACCGTCTCCGGCGGGCTGGTGTCCGTGGCCCAGGCCCTGGTCCAGGGCCTGCGTCATTTCGAGGCCGGTCGGGTGACCGAGGCCCTGTGGTGGTGGCAGTTCTCCTACCTGTCGGACTGGGGGACCACCGCGGCCTCGACTCTGCGCGCCCTCCAAGAGATGCTGGCCCACGTCCGCCTGGACGTCGAGGACGATGTCGCCGCCGAGGCGGAGTTCGAGGCCTTGCAGAGCTGAGCGGTTTTTCTCGGGCTGGTCTTTGGGACGGCTCGTCCGGCGGCGCCGGATATCAGCCGGTGACGGGCGCGCCCAGGCCGCCTGTGGCGGGGGGGGGGGGGGGGGGGGCCGGGGGGGGCTGGGGGGCCTGGTGTGGCGGGGGCCCCGTGGGGCGCGCACGGCGGGGCGGGGGT
>WRMB01000093.1 GCA_009777345.1 Micrococcales bacterium
GCCGCAGGGTACATGCAGTACGCCCAGCGGCTGGTCGTCCGAGGAGAACCTGCCCAGGGACTCCCCGGTGGTGGTGTCCCAGGTCTCGGACGACCCGTGCAGGCGGACCGGTGCTGAGCAGTGCCCGACCCGGGCGGCGGCGTCGGCGAAGGCGTCCATGCTGCCGTCGGTGAGCCGGGCGACGATCCCGGCCCACGCAGCATCAGGTACGGCTCCCAGGTCCAGCGGGGCGTCGGGGCCGTACCCGGCGAACGTCGTGGTCATCGGGCGGTCCGGGCGAGCAGGCGCCGGGCTGGTGTCGCCCATGCCACCGGCGGTGCCCAGGTCGGCAGGACCGGGCCGTTGTGGTGGTCCAGGACGGCGGTGCCGTACCGGGCAGGGTCGTCCCACCGGAGACGGACCTTGGCCGGTGCGCTGCGGGTCGTTCTCATGCTGCTACCTCCATCGGGGCTGTCTCGTCGTCAGGCACGACGGGGACGGGTCGGTGCTGGTGCGCGGTGCGCACGGTGTCGGCGTACTGGCCGTAGCCGGTCAGGTCGGCCTTGAACCACCTCGTGGGCTGTCCGGGGGTGTCCACCAGGCCCCGGCCCGGCTCGGCAGCGGCCAGTTCTGCGACCTGGGCGGGTGTGGCGGCGGGGTGCAGCATCCGCACCGCGTCGCCGTTGTCGACCCGCATGGACAGCCTGGTTCCCAGGTTGGAGCGTTCGGCACCACCGACGACGGCGGCGTCGAACCGCTGGGCCAGCATCACCACGCGGATGCCCGCTTTCGCGCCTTCCTGGACCAGGCGTCGCACGCCGAGCCGGACCCGGTGCTCCAGCCGCCCGGCGGGCTTGGTGGCCTGGTCGTGCGCGGCCAGGACCGACACCAGGCCCGGGTACTCCTCCAGCACGACCACGACCACCGGCACGCCCGGCGTACCGGGCGAGACCTGGTCCAGCCCTGTGGCCAGCAGGTGCCCGATGCGCTGGTCCATCAACGCCACCAGGGCCTCGACTACCTCGACAGCGTGGTCCAGGTCGGCCGTGCCCGAGTGGCGCAGGTCAGCGCCGGGAGCGTGCGCCCACGGGGCCAGCAGGATGCCGGTGGGGTCCAGCCCGGTCAGCAGCACGTCGGTCCGTCCGGCGGTGGCGGCGAGCAGGTCGTACAGCAGGACGGACTTGCCCGAGCGGGACATGCCCTGTACCCCGACGTGCCAGGGGTCGGCCAGGTCGACCACCAGGTCCGAACCGTCCTCGCACCGGCCGACCCGCACCGCCAGACCATCAGCGGCAGGCACAGCCTCACGGGTACCGGCCAGCGGGTCGCACCGGATCGCGGTCACGTCCACATCGGCCTTGCGGGCGAACCGGCCGGTAGCCGGGGCGAACCGGAGGGTCTGCACGTCCAGCGCCGCCGCCAGGGCGGGCGCTTTGGTGTTCCAGTCGGCCAGGGTCTGACCCGGCAGCATCCGCACCCGGAACCGGTCGGCGGTCTTGGTGGACCAGATCACAGACCGTGCCGGGTACACCCGTTCGCCGTCGTCGTCCTTGCCGGTCAGGCCGCACCCGGTCATCGCAGTGCCCCACCTGCGCCGGTACGACCAGGACCGTACCCGGCCGCGAGCCCGCTGGGTCACCCGGTAGTCGAACGAGACCGGCCAGCGCCGCCACCACACCACCACAACCACGACGAGCAGGGCGACCGCGACGGCCAGCCACCAGGCCCGGCCCGTGACCAGCACCCACGCCACGACGGCCAGGCCGGTCAGGCGGGCCAGGCGGACCGGGCGGCGCAGCGACCACACCAGCACCCGCAGCGCGAGGCCAGCAGCGGCGACGGTGACCACGACCGGGGCCAGGACCAGGCTGGCCAGGACATCGGTGCCGTCGTCGTTCTCACGCACCTGCCACCACCCCCACCGGCACCCGTCGGCGGACCGGCCGCAGCAGGTGGGCGCGGGCCACGGACACCGACCCGTCGTCCCACGCCACCGGAACCAAGTTGTCGTACACGCGACCGTCAGCGACCACCACAGGCGGGGCCGGGACGGGACGGACCCGGCGGGCCAGGCCCAGCAGCCACCGGTCCCACCAGGTGACCGCCACCGGGCGGCACAACCACGCCAGCCGTTCGTGCTGCACGACCGTGCCCGTGCGACCAGCGGCCTGGACCCGGTCGTCGGGCCGGAACACCCCGGGCAGCCTCGCCACGTCGCTCATCACGCCGCCGCCTGCCGGTCCAGGGCGTAGGAGGCCACCAGGCGCCACAGCACCGGATGCTCGACCGAGGCGTCCGAGCACCAGCCCGACCAGGTCACCCACCGCCGAGACGGACCCGGCCCGTCCGACAGCGCCACACCCGGACGGACCTCGTCAGCCTCTACGGCCAGGCACAACCACCCGGCCAGCGCCTCGACATCGCCGATGTCACCGGTGGCGTGCACCGAGACCTCGACCACCGACACCGGGAAGCCACGGAACTGCCAGTCGGCTTTCACCGACACCACCTGCACACCGACCAGGACGGCCAGGTCCGCCAGCCCGTCGCTCACCACCGCCAGCGCCCGGCCCACCTCGGCGATCACGCTGCCACCTGCCACGGCGAGAACAGCGACGGCTGCTCCCAGCCCTCGCCCCCCTGACCCTCGGCCAGCACCTCGCGGGCCTCGACACTGGCAACTGTGACCTGGCGCGACCGGGCCACGTCTTCCGGTGTTCCGCGCTGGACTGCCCGCACCGGCCACGGGCGTACCTGCCCGGCCATCACGCGGCCTGCGCCTTCTGCTCGGAACCGGCCTTGCCGGGCTCGACCATGCCCGACGCCCGCAACGACCACGCCAGCCTCGGACGGTGGGAGTTGTCGTCAACGTACGCAGTGGCCGTCAGGCCCACGAACTCCACCGGCACCCACGGGAACCCGGAGGTGTTCTTCGGCGGGACCGGCTGGTGAGGCGCAGCCACCTTGACCACCACCACCGCGTCCTTGCGGCCCGCGTCCTCGTCGGCATCCAGCACCGTGCAGGCCCACAACGGCAGACCCGTACCAGACCCGTCCCTCGCCACATCCTTGGCCTGCACCCGCACCCCGTCAGTCCGGGCCCGGGACGCCTCGAAGTCCTGCACCGGGGCCACGTCCTTCAGGTACGCGCCCTTGGGGAACACCTCGTGGTGGTCCACCCTGATCCGCCGCTGCATCGCCATCGTCTCTTCTCCTTCCGGCGGCGCCCTTGCGCCGCGGCCGACGACGAGAGACCTAGTCGTCTACTCGTCTATACAAGTAGACCAGTACTCGACCCCGTGGTCAACCCCCATGGCGCCTATCGGGCAGGCAGGTCGTAGTCGAGGACGAACGCGGCCGACGACATCACGGTGTCACACACCTCGACCGGGACATCGTCGTCAGTGAAGGCGGTGCGCACGAGGTGGAACACCGGCACCCCCGGGGCCAGGGCCAGCGCAGTCACCTCATCGGGGTGAGGCATACGGGTGCTCACCTGCTCGGTGAAGCGACCCAACCGGTGACCCATCTCTTCAAGCCGGGCGTAGATGCCGCCGGGGCCAGGATTGGGCTGGGTGATGGACGTGCCAGCCGCCAGAGCAGCCGGGATATACGACGTGGCCGTCTCGACTGGATGCCCGTCAACGAGGTACCGCCGACGTCGAACCACAACCTTCGCCCGACGACCGAGCAGCAGCCGCTCAGCGATCTCGTCCGGCGGCACCTCCGTGGAGACCTCGATCCGATCCACCGTCGGGCGCGCTCCCGCCCCCTCGACTTCGGCCAGAAACGCCGCCTTGCCCGCCTCTCGGTGTCGTCGCGCGAACCGGTCCGATGCCAGCCGCCGAACCGGTGGCCTTGGACGGACGAACACGCCCCGCCCGTGCTCGGACACCACCAGACCCTCGCTCTTGAGCACCCCGAGCGCCTGCCGGACGGTCATGCGCGTGGTGCCGTAGTGCTCGATCAACTGCGACTCAGACGGCAACTGCCCCCCTTGCAGCAAGCGTCCCGAGGCGATGGCGCCCCGGAGGTGGTCAGCGATCTGGCGGAACACCGGTCGGTCGCTCGTCGCGTCCAAGGTCAGAGTGAGCACATCTTTGGCAGCAGGCACCGGCACGACAGACTCCTCAACTCGTCTAGGCAAGTGTACGATACAGCCCGTGAGCAAGCACCCATATTCGGCCAGCGTCGCTGGTGCCGTCATCGACGGCGACCGCGTACTGCTGATCCAGCGCCGCGATAACGGCCGCTGGGAACCGCCGGGCGGAATCCTGGAACACGGCGAGACCATCGAAGACGGCCTTCGCCGCGAGATCTACGAAGAAACCGGCCTCCAGGTAGAGCCCGGCCCTCTGACGGGAATCTATCACAACATGCCACGCCATATTATCGCCATGGTATTTCGATGCGACCCCGTCAGCGGAAAACTCACCACCAATAACGAGGTCGCTCAGTTCTGCTGGGCAACAGCAGGCGAGGTCCGCGCACTTGCGACTGAGGCATACGCCATTCGCCTCCTTGACGCGTTCCAATGGCGAGCCAGCGCCCCAGCAGTACGCGCCCACGATGGCACGAACCTCCTGACCGCGTCATCCCGCTCTGTCCAGACCGCCTGACCCTCGACACCGTTGCTTGATGCTGCCTGGCGGCTGTGCCGGTGAGAACTTTCTTCACTGCTTCAAGGCGCCGCCTGCGGCGGCGCGGCGGACCGCCCCACGCCTTCGGCGGGCGGCCCGCCACCTGCGCACGACGAAGCCCGGAGCAGACGACAAGTCCACTCTGGGCATCACCACGACGAACTGCCCGCGTGGTCGGGGCTCCCCACCTCTCCGGGACCAGTGTCCGCTCCGACTCCGGCCCGCCTCAAGC
>WRMB01000094.1 GCA_009777345.1 Micrococcales bacterium
TCGTCCTGGCGACCGTCAGCCGGGTGCCCGAGGCCGGGCCTGTCGAGCTCGGCCAGGCCGGGGATGGGATTGCCGTACGGGTCGTGGTGCGGGCGGCTCAGCAGCATGGCCAGCCGCCGTTCCACCTGCTCGCTGACGACGTGCTCCCAGCGGCACGCCTCGGAGTGCACCAGCGGCCAGTCCAGGCCGATGATGTCGGTGAGCAGCCGTTCGACCAGCCGGTGCTTGCGCATCACCCGCACCGCCCGGGCCCGGCCCTCGGCGGTCAGCTCCAGGCGCCGGTCGTCGCCGACGACCACCAGACCGTCCCGTTCCATCCGGGCGACCGTCTGCGAGACGGTCGGGCCGGAGTGGCCCAGGCGCTCGGCGATCCGGGCGCGCAGCGGCGGCACACCCTCCTCGGTCAGCTCGTAGACCGTCTTGAGGTACATCTCGGTGGTGTCGATGAGGTCGCTCACCGTCGGGCTCCTCCCGTCGGCCCGCCACGGCCTGCCGTCCGGTGCCAGGGTTCGCCGACTGGTACCAGGGTGCGAGACCTTGCAGTGGCCCGCGAACCCTGGGACCAGGACCAGCGTCCCGAGCCCCGCGGCCGACTATGTCGTCGGCGGAACGTTGTGCGCCTATCCTCGCACCTGTGCCTGTTCCTGTGCCCCTGCCCCACGAGCGGCAGCTGACGATCCCTGCCGACCTGCTGCCCGGCGACGGCCGGTTCGGCTCCGGCCCCTCCAAGGTGCGCCCCGCCCAGGTCCAGGCGCTGGTCGAGGCCGGGCTGCTCGGTACTTCTCACCGCCAGCCCCCGGTGCGCTCCCTGGTCGGACGGGTCCGCGCCGGGCTGGGCCGGCTGTTCGACCTGCCCGACGGCTACGAGGTAGCGCTCGGCAACGGTGGCACGACCGCGTTCTGGGACGTCGCGACCGCCTGCCTGGTGGAGCACCGGTCGGCGCACGGGGCGTTCGGGGAGTTCGGCACCAAGTTCGCCCAGTGCGTGGCGGGCGCGCCGTTCCTGGCCGACCCGGTGGTGGTGCAGGCCGATCCCGGGTCGGTCGTGGTGCCCACCCGCACCGAGGGCGTCGACGTGTACGCCTGGCCCCACAACGAGACGTCGACCGGCGCTCTGGCCCCGGTGCGGCCCGTCCCCGGCGCCCGCGACGACGGGGCGCTGGTCGTCGTCGACGGCACCTCGGCGGCCGGTGGCGTGACGGTGGACGTGTCCGCCACCGATGTGTACTACTTCGCACCGCAGAAGTCGTTCGCCTCCGACGGCGGCCTGTGGCTGGCCCTGCTCTCCCCCGCCGCGGTGGAGCGCGCCGCCCGAGTCGAGGCCTCCGGCCGCTGGGTGCCGCCGTTCCTGTCGCTGACCACCGCCGTGACCAGCTCCCGCGCTGACCAGACCCTCAACACCCCGGCCATCGGCACCCTGGTGCTGCTCGCCGCCCAGCTCGACTGGATGCTGGAGCACGGCGGGCTGGCCTGGGCCGCGCAGCGCAGCGCCACGTCGTCCGGTCACCTGTACGCCTGGGCCGACGCCCGGGACGTCGCCCAGCCGTTCGTCGCCGACCCGGCCCACCGCTCCCCGGTCGTGGTGACCGTCGACCTGGCCCCCCAGGTCGACGCGGCCACCGTGGCCGCGGTGCTGCGCGCCAACGGCATCGTCGACACCGAGCCGTACCGCAGGCTCGGCCGCAACCAGCTGAGGATCGCCACCTTCCCCGCCGTCGAACCCGACGACGTCCTGGCCCTCACCGCCTGCCTGGACTACGTCATCGACGCCCTGGGGTCGTGACGTCAGGCCGAGCGGCGGCGGGAGGCGAGGAAGACCAGGCCGCCGAAGAGCAGCAGACCGGTGGCGACCGCGGCCACCGGGCCGACCTGGGAGCCGGTGGTGGCCAGGGCCTGGCTCGTGGTCTTGGCGGGCCCGTCGGCCAGGACCGCGGCATCCGGGGCGCTGGGACCGGCCGTGGGCGTCGACGGGTCGTCGACCAGCACCTGGCTGGCGCACGGCGGGGTGCTCACCGTGACCGATGCGGTGTAGGCCGGTGAGGTCTGCGTGGTGAAGGTCACCGTGGCCGACTTCCCGGTGACCGCGGCGGGCCAGGCCACCGAACCGCTGGGACCGCCGGTCACCTCGCCGCTGCGACTGCCGTCGGTCACGGTGATCCGCACCTGCTCGGTCGGCACCGGGGGCGTCAGCGCGTAGGTGAGGTACGGGTCGATATCGTCGGTGCAGCCCGCCTGGACGTCGGAGACCGCGAGCACGCAGCCCGGCGCGGGCAGATAGCTGCCGGTCCGGGCGCAGGGGTCGTCGGTACCAGTCGGGTCCGCGCTGGCCGAGACGGCCGGGGCGACGAGCCCACCCCCGGCCAGCACCGCGGCGGCACCGCACCTGAGAATCGAACGCATTGCCTGTCCTTTCGCCAGAACCGTACGAATCTAGACATCTATGGTTCCCGGCCGACGGGCGGTCTGGGGCGGACGGGTCCGCGCGCCCCCCGACCAGCGCAGCAACATCACTCGGCCAGCCCATGCGGGTCGTGCTGCCCGAGCCGACCCCGTCGAGGACGTCCAGCGCTGGCTCGAAGAGATCTGGCCAACAGTCCTCAGCCGCACTGGGCGACGACGATCCCGCCGCTGGACACCGTGGGCGTCGTCCAGACCGCGGCCCGTCCGCCGCGGACCGGGACCTCGGCGAGCAGCGTCACCGTCTGGCCCGGGGCCAGGGTCACCGGGAGGCGCAGCCCGGTGCGGCCCGACCGCACGACCTGCTCGCCACCCACCGGCGCACCGTCCACGGTGACCGGGCCGAGGACGCCGCCGGTCGCCGGGTACAGCGACACCAGCAGCCCGGCGTCCCCGGGCGCCCGGACCGGGTCGTCCACGCCCCGCAGGAAGACCGAACCGTCGGCCACCCCGGCCGGCGGGTCGTAGGTCAGGACGAGCCGGAGCCGGGCGGTACCGCCCGTACCGGTGCAGACCAGGTTGTCGACGGTGGTGCGCACCTTCAGGTAGTAGTCGAGCTTGCCGCCGGTGGTATCGGTGAGGAACAGGCCCGAGTCGTCAGCCGCGGACCCGTCGGCGGCCCCGGACAGGAACCCGCCGCCGAGCGTCGTGCTGACCAGCACCGCCTGCTCGGCCTCGTGCGCAGACCAGACGCGCACCCGCTGCTGCCCGACCAGGGTGCGTACCGTGCCGAGCAGCCGGGAGGAGTCGAGGTCCGCCGTGAGCATCCCCTGGAAGACCGACGCGGCGACCTGGGCGAACACCTGGTCCAGGGCCACGGGGTCGACCTCGCCCAGGTACGGGTCGCGCAGGATCTTGATGAGGAAGGTGCTCTGGTCCAGGGTGGTGCCGTCGTCGGTCGTGACCGGACCGACCTCCCGCAGCACGATCGCCACCGCGACGGCGTCGAGCGCGACCACGCCGTCCACCGCCTGGCCGGTCTCCTGCAGCCAGCGGGCCCGGGCCAGGTCGGCAGTACGCGGGAAGTCGGGGGTCAGGGTGGCGTTCTGCAGGTAGCGGCCCAGCCGGTCGCCGTCGACGGCCAGCTCTTCGTCGGTCAGGGGCAGCACCGGCTGCTCCGGGGTGGCCAGCGCGGACGCCGCCAGCTGGGTGCCCAGGCTGACGTGCCCGCCGTCCACGGTGAGGGCCAGCGCCGCGCCGACGATACCGCCGCTGGGCCGCAGCTCGGCGTTGTTCAGGGCGAGCACCAGGTAGGTGCGCGGGCCGTCCGCGCCGAGCATGGCCGGGGCCAGGTCGGTGACCTGGCGGGCCTGGTGCACCGTCTCGCCGACCGCCGCCAGCGCGTCGTCGGCCTGACGCACCGCAGCGGCCAGCGGGCCGACCAGGCTGTCGGCGTCGACGGCGGCCACCGCGGCGCGGACCCGCTCGACCGTCTCGTCGGCGGCGCGCACGTCCGGGGCGGCGGCGGCGAGGAACGCCAGGTCGACGGTCCCGTCGGCGGCGCGCAGCGACCCGTCGTCCACGGCGGCGACCAGGGCGACCAGCGGCGGCATGGCGGTAGTGGTGACATCGTCCAGCCCGGCGGCGACCGTGGCCACGGCGTCCAGCTGGCGCCCGAGCCACGGCAGGCCGCTGGCCAGGCGGTACACCGGGTCGCTGGTAGCGGACCGGGCCCGGGCGGTGGCGGCCTGGGCGGCAGCGATATCGGCGGCGTCCGGCACGGACCCCTGCCGCAGCTCGGACTGCACCCGCGCGGCGACGGTCCGGGCCTCGGACAGCGCTCCGGCGGCCTGCCCCGCCCGCCACCCCACCCAGGCGCCGACCAGCACCAGGATGCCGAGCAGGGCGACGAGCCCCACGACGACGTGCCGACGCCACCGTCGGCCCTGGACACGCCCGTGCCGCGCCCCAGTGGTCATCCACCCAGGGTGACACGCGGACACGCCTCCATAACCGTGCTGCGGCTGCGAATCACCTGTTCGGAGCCCCCGTCCCGCCAGTTCCACTGTGCGACGCCCAGGTCGAGGGTTCCACGCCGATCCACTGGTTTGAGAGCCTGTTGCAGAATCGCTGTGCGGCGTGTCTTGCCTGGTCAAGGCTACTTTTGTGGGATGATGGGGTATGGCTAAGGACTATCTGCCGGTGCAGCGCGACCAGCCGGGGCTGCTGCCGCTGGAC
>WRMB01000095.1 GCA_009777345.1 Micrococcales bacterium
CAACCCCCCCCCCAGCGGCACAACCCCCAGCCCCCTGCCTGCCTGAGGGGTCCTTGGGACTCGTCGTGCGGCGCGCAGCGCCCGGCACCACCATGGACCGTAGGCACGGCAACCCTGTAGGCCCGAGCGATGGAGATTCGATGTCCAGCTCCGAGACTGCGTCGGACGTGGTGCGCGAGACGCCCTTCCACCCTCGACGCACGTCGAAGATCGCCGTCATCGGCGCCGGGTCGGTCGGGGCGACCATGGCGTACGCGATGCTCATGCGCGGGTCGGCGCGCACCGTCGTGCTCTACGACATCAACCGGGCCAAGGTCGAGGCCGAGGCGCTGGACCTGGCGCACGGCATCCAGTTCATGCCGATGGCGACCGTGGCCGGGTCTGACGATATCGAGATCGTGCGGGACGCCGACGTGGTGATCTTCACCGCCGGGGCGAAGCAGAAACCCGGCCAGACCCGCCTGGACCTGGCCGGGGCGACGATCGCGCTCATCGCCAAGGTGCTGCCCCGGCTGGTCGAGGTGGCCCCGGACGCCGTCCAGCTGATCGTGACCAATCCGGTGGACGTGGTGACCTATGTCGCGCTCAAGGTCTCCGGTCTGCCCGCCAACCAGGTGTTCGGCTCCGGCACGCTGCTCGACACCTCCCGGCTGCGCTACCTGGTGTCCCAGCACACCGGTATCGCGGTGCAGAACGTGCACGCCTACATCGCGGGGGAGCACGGCGACTCCCAGCTGGCGCTGTGGTCGTCGGCCACCCTGGGCGCGGTACCGCTGCTGGACTGGCCGGGTATCGAGGGCCGTGGACCGTTGACCCAGGCGGTGCGCGACCGGATCTGCGACCAGGTCAAGCACTCCGCGGCGACGATCATCGCCGGCAAGGGTGCGACCAACTACGCCGTGGGGCTGGCCGGGTCGCGGATCATCGAGGCCATCCTCAACGACGAGCACCGCATCCAGCCGGTGTCGTCGTTGCTGGACGACTATCGGGGGATCAGCGACGTGTGCCTGTCGGTGCCGTCGGTCGTGGGGTCCCGGGGCGTCGGCGAGCGGCTGGTCGTGCCGATGTCGTCCGGCGAGACCACCGCGCTGCACGCCTCCGCGGTCGCGGTGCGCGAGGTGGCCCGCCAGTTCGGCTACTGACCCTGGATCCGCCGACCGCGCCGGGAGGAACGAGGCGGTTCCACGGCCAGCGGACCACGACAGCCACGAGCGGACCGTGGGTGCGCAGCCCCAGGACCGCCGATCTGGCCGAGGTCGGCCGGGGTCTACCCGTGGTGGCTGGTGTCGTCGTCAGGCCCGGGAGGCAGCGCCCGCAACGCCGCGACGAGCCCGGCCTTGTCCATCGCGGACCGGCCCTCTATGTCCAGCTCGGTCGCACGGCGGCGCAACCGGGCTAGGGTCCAGTCCTCGTAGTCCGTCGACGCGGAGTCGTCCAGGGTGCCGTCCGGTACCTCCGGCGCGGCGCGCAGCTGCTCCGCGGCCTCGCGCAGCCGGGCGATCGTAACCAGGTTCGGGTCTGGTAACGGTCCGGGCATCGGTGCTCCGTCCTGTCTCAGGGGTCTGGTGCCGTCACAGGCTGCGCAGCACGCTGACCACCCGGCCGAGGACGGTCGCCTGGTCGCCGTCGATAGGGGAGTAGGCCGGGTTGTGCGGCAGCAGCCAGACGTGCCCGTCGCGGCGGCGCAGCGTCTTCACGGTGGCCTCGCCGTCGAGCATGGCGGCGACGATCTCGCCGTTCTCGGCCACCGGCTGACGGCGCACCACGACCCAGTCGCCGTCGCAGATCGCCGCGTCGACCATCGAGTCGCCGACCACCTTGAGCAAGAACAGCTCGCCCTCGCCGACGAGCTGGCGGGGCAGCGGGAAGACGTCCTCGACCACCTGCTCGGCCAGGATCGGACCGCCAGCGGCGATCCGGCCGACCAGCGGTACGTAGGCCGGTTCGGGCGCCCCCGCGGACTCCGCGACGAAACCGGTGGTCTCGTGCAGCAGGGTGACGGTGCGGGAGTCGTCGGGGGCGACGACCTCGATAGCGCGCGGCCGGTTCGGGTCGCGCCGCAGGTAGCCCTTGCGCTCCAGCATCTCCAGCTGGTGCTTGACCGACGACGGGCTGGTCAGACCCACGGTCTTGCCGATCTCGCGCATCGTCGGCGGATAGCCGCGCTCGGTCACCGAGGTCCGGACGGTCTCCAGCACCCGGCGCTGGCGGGGGGTGAGCTCGTCGTCGGCAGTCTGGCGCTTCCGGCCCCCCGGTCGGCGACGCAGAGGCGTCACGGACGCGAGTGCGTCGAGCGCCGCGTCGTCGAGGTCTGTGCTGTCGAGGTCTGCGCTGAACCCGGGGTCGCGAGTGCCGGTCTCGTCGTGGTCGCTCACGGTCTCCTCCTTGTGTATCCCCTGGTGGGAGTGGTGTGTGGGCGGTCGGTGGTGGACTTGTCCCGTCGGGACCCACCGTAGCCCCGACGGGCAGGTTGGCCAAACAGCTGTTCGAGCGTGTCTCGACATTCTGTTCGGACACCACCTACTGTAGCGTACAACAGTACGACGAACGGGTGTACGATCATACAAGACGGGTCTGATATGGCAGGCCGGTTCTGGACCAGCACAGGAAAGCTGGACCAGCACAGGAAAGGTGGAGGACCGATGGGTGTCGTGGTGAGTCTTCGTCCGACCGGCGTCGAGCCGCGGCGGACACCGGCGTCCCAGGCCCGGTCGTCCCAGGCGCGGCTGTCAGCCCAGCCGACCCGGTCGGCGCGGCCGGACCAGGCGGCGCGGCCGGACCAGGCAGGAGCCCGGCGGTCCGAGGCGCCCTTGCGGCTGACCACCCGCGGCCGGGTGGTCGTGGTGCTGCTGGCGCTGCTCCTGGTCGCGCTGCCGTTGGTGCTCGGGGTGCGCGCGGCGCAGGCTGAGGCTCCGGCCTCGGCGCCCCAGGTGGAGCGGCACGTCGTGGCCCCGGGGGAGACGCTGTGGCAGATCGCCGTGACGATCGCCGAGCCCGGGGAGGACGTGCGGGACGTCGTCGGCGATCTGGTCCGGCTCAACGCACTGCCGGACTCGAGCCTGCTGGCTGGTCAGACGATCGTCGTCCCGGTGTCGGACTGAGCCTGTGGTGGGGTAGCGTCGGTGGTCCCGTATCGCGACGGTGCCGGGATTCTTCTCGGACCCGTCTCAGGGCTTGCGTCTGCACCCGTGCTGGCCGTCAGGAGGACCTGCGTGCACTGCCCGTTCTGCCGGTATCCGGACTCCCGGGTCGTGGACTCGCGCACTGCCGACGACGGTTCGAGCATCAAGCGACGTCGGCAGTGCCCGTCGTGCGGACGCCGGTTCTCGACCGTCGAGACGGCGAGCCTCTCGGTGATCAAGCGGTCCGGGGTCACCGAACCGTTCAGCCGGGAGAAGATCCTCAGCGGGGTGCGCAAGGCCTGCCAGGGCCGCCCGGTGGGCGCCGACGCGCTGGCGCTGCTGGCCCAGCGGGTGGAAGAGACCGTCCGGTCGACCGGGTCGGCCGTGGTGGACGCCAACGAGATCGGGCTGGCGATCCTCGGTCCGCTGCAGGAGCTGGACGAGGTGGCCTACCTCCGCTTCGCCTCGGTGTACCGGGGGTTCGAGTCGCTGGACGACTTCGAGGCGGCGATCCACCAGCTGCGGTCTGCCGCCGAGCGGGAGCAGACCGAGGGTGCGGCCCTGGCCGCGGACTGACCGTTCGGCCGTATCCGCCCGCGTCCGGAGCGCCGTGGTGGGGTAGCCTGCCTGTATCGGGGACGTGTCGAGGAGGTAGGTCGATGACCGCACCGAACGAGCAGGACGCACCGGACGAGAAGGAACCGGGCCCCAGGAAGCCGGGCTCTCCCAGCGAGGCGGCCAAGGAGAAGTTCCGGCAGGCGCTGGAGGCGAAGAAGGCTCGTTCGCACCCGACCGCCGACGGCGCTACGTCCGACGGTGGGGTGCACGGCTCGGAGACGGCCGGGCCGGTGCAGCGTCAGTTCCGACGCAAGTCCGGCTCGTCCTGATCCCTGATCCACCGATTTCCACCTACTACGCGCCACCAGACGGGCGCGCTGGCTGCGTTGTCGCTGCTCAACGGGCCTCCAGCCCGCCTTCGCTGCTCCGCCTTGCCAGCACACCCGTCTGATGACGC
>WRMB01000096.1 GCA_009777345.1 Micrococcales bacterium
GGGGGGGGGGGGGGGGGGCGCGGGCCCCCCCCCGTTTCGTGCGGCCCCCCCCCCCCCCCTTCGACGGGGGGCCACTAGACCAGCGACCAGCGTGAGCCGGTCGGGGAGTCCTCGACCGCTATGCCCGCGGCAGTCAGGCGGTCGCGGATGGCGTCGGACGTGGCGAAGTCTCGTGCCGCCCGGGCTGCCGCGCGGGCCTCCAGCTGGGCGTCGACCAGAGCGTCCAGAGCCGTGACCGCCCGAGCGTCGCCGGCTGTGCGCCAGACCACCGGGTCCAGGCCCAGCACGTCCAGCATGGCCCGTAGCACCAGGGCCGACGCCGCCGCGTCGTCGGGCTGACCCGCCGCCAGGGCGGTGTTCCCGGCCCGCAGCGTCTCGTGCACCACGGCCAGGGCGGCCGGGACGTCCAGGTCGTCGTCCAGGGCAGCGACAAAGGCCTCCGGCAGCGCGACAGCGGTCAGATCCGTCTCGTCCGTGCCCGGCGGGGTAGTTCGCTCGACGAAGGACGACAGCCGCTCCCAGGCCGCGGCCGCGTCGGACAGGGTCTCGGGCGTCCACTCCAGCATCGACCGGTAGCGCACCCCGACCAGGGCGTACCGCAGCACCGCCGGGGCCACGTCGGCCAGCAGGGTCGACACCAGCAGGCTGTTGCCCAGCGACTTGCCCATCTTCGACCCGGAGACCGTCACCCAGCCGTTGTGCAACCAGTACCGGGCGAAGCCGTACCCAGCCGCGCGCGACTGCGCCTGCTCGTTCTCGTGGTGCGGGAAACGCAGGTCCAGACCACCGGCGTGGATGTCGAAGGCGTCGCCCAGGTAGCGCCGGGCCATGGCCGAGCACTCCAGGTGCCACCCCGGACGGCCCCGGCCGAACGGGGTGTCCCACGCCGCCGAGGCCGGTTCGTGCGGCTTGGCCGCCTTCCACAGCGCGAAGTCGGCCGGGTCACGCTTGGCCACACTGCCGGTCGCGTCGGGCGACGGCTTCATATCGTCCACCGACTGGTTGGTCAGCTCCCCGTACGCCGACCAGGACCGCACGTCGAACCACACCTCGCCGGGCCCCGCGACATAGGCGTGCCCCCGCTCCACCAGACGCTCCACCAGCTCGACCATCGCGGGGACGTGGCCTGCCGCCCGCGGTTCGTAGGTCGGCGGCGCCAGCCCCAGGGCGTCGTAGGCGGCGGTGAACGCCCGCTCGTTGGCGTAGGCCCAGGCCCACCACTCCTGCCCGGCCGCGGCCGCCTGGGCCAGGATCTTGTCGTCGATATCGGTGACGTTACGCACCATGGTCACCTGGTGGCCGGTGCGGCGCAGCCACCGCACCAGCACGTCGAACGCCAGCGCCGACCGCACGTGCCCGATATGCGGCGGCGCCTGCACCGTCGCCCCGCACAGGTAGATACCGACCTGACCGGGCACCAGCGGCTCGAACGGCCGGACGGCACGGGTCGCGGAGTCGAACAGGTGCAGGCTCACCGGCCCAGCCTACCGGCGCGGCGCACCACCCCTGTCATTGGCTGGCCCCACGGCGCGGGCGGTAAAGAAGATGCGGTGGAAGGGAAACAGGACGTTACCGTCGGGCTGGGGCGGGTAGGCCGGGACCAGCTGGTCGTGGTACTCGGCGAGGAAGGCGGCCCGCTCGGCGTCGTCGGTCAGGTGGTCCAGGTAGGGGCGCAGGGCGCTGCCGGAGTACCACTGCACCAGGGCGTCGTGGCTGGGCATGACGTGCAGGTAGTCGGTGGTCCACAGATCCAGCGCGGCGGTCAGGGGGCTGAGCACGTCGTAGTAGAACGACGCCGGGTGCGGATAGGTGCTGGTGACGCCGTCGAACCGGCCGCGCCACCGGGGCTGGGACAGCAGCTCTTCCAGGACGGTGCGGATCGGCATGCCGGCGGTGTTCGGCACCTGGACGGCCAGCACGCCGCCGGGCCGCAGCAGGGCGAACAGGCCCCGCAGCAGGGTCGCCTGGTCGGGTATCCACTGGATCACCGCATTGGAGAAGACCACGTCGAAGGTGCCCAGGTGCCCCAGACCGGCGGTGGCGTCGGCCTGCACCCAGGTTCCCTGCGGGTAGGTGGCCCGGGCCTTGTCCAGCATCGCCGCCGAGCTGTCCACCCCGACGGTCTCGGCGGTCGGCCAGCGTCCGGCCAGCACGGCGGTGCTGTTGCCCGGACCGCAGCCGACGTCGACCACCCGGGCCGGGGCCACCAGGTCGATCCGCGCCACCAGGTCGACCGACGGCTGCGTGCGGCCCTTCTCGAAGGCCAGATAGAGCTCAGGGTCCCATTCCGCCACGACGCACCTCCGCTCGGCACCGTACACCGGTCAGCCGGTCGAGATCCTGCGGACCGAGCCGGTGAGAGATGGGCTCCCATGCGAGCGTTGGGCTTGCAAGCCCACCGCTCGCGTGGGAGCCCATCTCTCACCGGCCGAAGATCAACGCGGGACGAGCAGGGCGCGAACTATTGTCTGAGCATTAGTTGCGCGGGGGACGACGAGGGTTGCGAGCGCCGTCAGGAGCTTGGTTCGGACGTCTCCCGAGGGTAAAATTAGAGGCGCCGTCAGGGCCCTCCGGCAACCGTCCGAAAGGGCTCAGACGGCATCGCGGACAAGTTTGTCGCCTGCCGTCTCGAGGAGCCGAGGAGGTGACGTCCGCGAAAAAACCGTGCCAACCTGTGAGGAGTTTTCTGTGGCAGACGACCGTGCCGACCAGACCACCCCGTACGACGCCAGCGCGATCACTGTGCTGTCCGGCCGGGAGGCGGTGCGCAAACGACCTGGAATGTATATCGGCGCCACAGGTCAGCGTGGACTGCACCACCTGGTCTACGAGGTCGTCGACCACTCCGAGCACGAAGTGATGGCGGGATGCGCCGACGAGATCCATGTCACCCTGCTCGCAGACGGTGGCGTCCGGGTGGTCGACGACGGGTGCGGCATCCCGGTGGACCTGGGACCGGAAGGCAAGCCCGCGGTCGAAGTCTTGATGACCGAGCTGTACTACGGAGCCATGCCTGACTGGGCCACGGAGCACGCGCAGGCTTCAGGCGCGCCGTATCGCATCTGGCTGGCGGTGGTCAACGCCCTGTCGGAGCGGCTGGAGGTCGAGGTGCGCCGCCAGGGCCACGTCTGGCGCCAGTCGTACCACCGTGGGATTCCCGACGCCCCCCTGGCCAGAGGCGAGACCACGACGGCCACCGGTACGACGATCACCTTCTGGGCCGACCCCGAGATCTTCTCCACGACGGTCTACGACGCCGACGTCCTACGCTGGTGGTTCCGCCAGCTGGCTTTCCTGGTCAGAGGACTGCACCGGCTGACCTTCATCGACGAACGCGATCCGCACAGCGATCCCGAGACCTTCTCGGGCGGGCTCGCCGACTACATCGTCTATCTGAACCGTGGCGGACACTACCCCTATCCGCGGGGCGTGGGCCGCCATGACGGCCCGGACGCCCACCAGGGCGAGCACAGAAAGCCGATCCACTCCGAGATCATCGTCCTCGAGGCCAAGGACGCCGAGCAGCGCATCCGGGCGGAGATCGCCATGCAGTGGACCGATTCGGACGACGAGTCGCTGCGGACCTTCGTCAACACGATCCTCACCTCCCAGGGCGGCACCCACGCGGAGGGGTTCCGTAAGGCGGTAACCTCCCTGATTGCCCAGTACGCAAAAGAAGCGGGCCTACGAGCCGGCAAGCTCGGCGCCGCCGCGATATGCCAAGGCCTGACTGCTGTGGTCAACGTCACCATGGCCGATCCCCATTTCGCTGGGCCGACGGCAGAGTACCTGGACAACGCCGAGGTGAAGACGTTCGTCCAGAAGGCCGTCACCGAACGCTTTGGCGACTGGTTGACCCACCACCCCGACGCGGCCGAGACCATCGCCCGCCACGCCGTCCAGGCAGCAACCGTCTGAACCGGTGAGGGATGGGCTTCCGTGGCCGCCGCCGGGGGGGTCGCCCCCCACCCGCCCCCCA
>WRMB01000097.1 GCA_009777345.1 Micrococcales bacterium
TTGGGGCAGCGGGGCGGTAGAGGCCCCCGGGGCGGGCACGGAAGCCCATCCCCCACCGGCCGAGAACACAGATCAGCGCGGGACGAGCAGGGCCGTGGCGATAGCAGCCATGCCTTCGCCGCGGCCGGTCAGGCCCAGGCCGTCGGTGGTGGTCGCGGAGAGGGACACCGGGCCGCCCGCGGCGGCCGACAGGGCGGCCTGGGCCGCGGTGCGGCGCGGGCCCAGGCGGGGACGGTTGCCGATCACCTGGACCACCGCGTTGCCCAGGACGAACCCCGCTTCGGACACCAGACGGGCCGTCTCGGTCAGGATCGCGCTGCCAGACGCGCCGGCCCAGCGCGGGTCGGACGTGCCGAAGACCGCTCCCAGGTCACCCAGGCCCGCGGCCGACAGCATGGCGTCAGCCACGGCGTGCGCCACCACGTCCGCGTCGGAGTGCCCAGCCAGAGGACGCTCCCCCGGCCACTGGAGACAGGCCAGGTGCAGCACCGCCTCCGGCGCCGGTTCCGGGTCGTAGGCGTGGACATCCACACCCAAACCGGTACGCGGAACGATCATGAGACTCCTCGCTGTCGCCGACCCAACCTCCGTGGGCCATATTTTATGGCCAGCGGCCGGACGGACGCCGGTAGGCCGAACCTGCGCCTGCCCGTGGTGAACCCGGCCCCGCGGACGTAGCTCAGCCAGCCCACTGCTGGGCGAGGCGACGGTTGTCGTGGACGAAAGCAGTCGCCAGGGAGTCGGCTGGGTCCTCGATGCCGAACGACTCGGCCACCGGCAGCCAGCCACGCGTCGCTTGCTCGATCCGGACGATGCGGGCCACTGCCGCATCGGAACCCAGACCGAACACCCCAGACACATCGACCAGCTCGGTCAGGCTGCGGCCGGTCCGGGGTCCGGTCGGTGTCACCGGGGTGGACTCCACCGGAAAGTGCGCCGGGAACGGGTTGACGTCGAACACCGGAGACAGGCGCCACCCGGTGCGGCTCCGCAGCAGCGCATGGTTCTTGAGGTGGTCGTCCACGTTGTTCACCAACAGGGTGAACGCCACCCGGTCGAACAGCTCGCCCCGCTCGGTGACCGGATCGTCGGTCAGGTCGCCCAGAGCCTCGGCCAGCTCGACGTACGACACCACCTCACCAGGGACGACGGCGAGCAGCGTGGCAGCCGACATGAACCCGACCCGGACCTGACCGTCCCGGTCGAACCGTTCGACCACCAGGGCCGAGGTGTCCACGGTCAGGCGGCGGTGGGTGAAGCGTGGGACGCGCAGGCCAGAGCGACGAGCCAGGTCCAGCGTGGTCGCCTCCCAGGCCTCGACATCCCAGCGGTCGTCACGCTCAGGCAGTTTGACCAGGGCTAACGTCCCGTCGTCGAGCCGGGTACCCACCTTGGGCCGGGCACCTCCCATGGACGTACCGGCCGCGACCAGCAGCCGCAGGTCCGCGTCGGTCGGCACTTCGGCCTGCTGGCGGGCCGCAGCGTCGACCAGGCGCGGCAGGTCGACCAGCGACGGGACGTCGTCGCGCGGCGGGGCCAGGAACGGACCGCCCCCGGGCGCCGTGAACCGTAGGTTCCCGACGCGGGTGCGGTCGTCGACACCGAGCACGAAGTCGATATCGGTGAAGGTCGGCAGGTGGCGGTGCTCCCGCACGGCCGCGGCCCGCTCGGCGGCGAACAGCAGCTTGCGGCCCCACCGGTCGGGCCCAGTATCGGCGACCGCGCCGGGCAGCACCCGGTACCCGGTGAGCCGGACCGGCGTGCGCCCCAACGGCAGCTCGGGGCACAGCGCGTACCCGGCCGGGTCGGACAGCCACGCGTCGGCGTAGCAGAACAGGGTCGACACCAGGGCACCGCCCGTGTTGGTCTCGGCGTCCAGCCGTCCGGCCTCGACGGTGCGACCGTCGGGCAGGTCGACGTGCACGGCCACGGTGACGCTCACGGGACCCTGACCCGTCGCCGGACGGCCCGGTCGGGGTGCAGCCGACCAAGCTCGGTGGTGAACGGGTCGGCGGCGGCCACGACCTGGGTGGACAGCCCCAGCACCCGCAGCACCGCCAGCACCGCCTCGACCCGGGGGCTGCCCTCGCCCCGCTCGATATTGCGCAGGGTGGTGCGGGTGATGCCCGCCCGGTCAGCCAGGATCTGCGCCGTGAGCCCCTGGATCTTGCGCATGGCCGCGATGTGCTCCCCCAGCACCCGCAGGTCCCGCTGGGTCCGCGACGACGTCACACGCACGACTCCTCCTTGTCGGCCAATGGCTCTCAGACAGTCCAGTATGGCAGACAACGGCACATCTGCATGCCAGTACACGCTCGCACACCAGGGCCTGAGCCAGTGACACTTTCACGGCAGGACGACACTTTGAAGAGCCTGCTGCAGAATCCAGGCTCTTGAGGTGTCGTTCTGGCGTGAGGGTGTCGCACCTACTGGTCGCGGACCAGGGTCGATCGTTCGGCGCGGTCCAGGTCGGCCTGGGTGGTGATCTTCCAGGCCGACTCGTCGCCGGGGACCACCCAGACCGGTTCGCCCAGGGCCTCGACCAGGCCGGCGTCGTCGGAGGCGGCGGTGGTCTCGTCGTCCGCCCGGTCGGCCGCGGCGGCGTGGGCCCGGTCCAGCAGGGCCCGAGCGAAACCCTGGGGGGTCTGCACCGCGACCAGGTCGGCGCGGCACGGGGTCTGGCGCACCGGGCGGGCCCCGGTCGGGTCGGGCGGACCGACCTGCTTGATGGTGTCCACCACGGGCAGGCCGGGCACGACGGCGCCGTGACCGGACCGGACCGCGGCCACCACCCGGGCCACCAACGACGCCGGGGCGAACGCACGGGCGGCGTCGTGCACGACGACGATGTCCACCGCGGCGTCCAGCGCCGCCAGGCCCAGAGCCACCGACGCCTGGCGGGACGGTCCGCCTTCGACCACCCACAGGTCGGCGGACACCGCACCCAGCAGCGCCGTGGTCGTCGGTTCGACGTACCCGTCAGGCACCGTCACGACCAGCTGGGCGATATCAGCGTCCGCCGCGAGCAGGGCGCGAGCGGCGTGCACGACCAGCGGCACACCCGCCACCGGGACGAACGCCTTGGGTCCGGAGGCGCCCAGCCGACGACCGCTCCCGGCAGCGACCAAGACCGCACCGACGCTCATCCGACATCACCGCTCAGCCAGAGACCGGTGGCGACAAGCCCAGAGACCATCACCAATACAAAGGCCGGGAACCGGCCGAGCAGGGGGTCCAGGGGGACTGGTCCCCCTGGCGGGGGCGGGGCTCCGCCCCCCCGAGCACAACGAGAACAACAAGGCCTTCTGGCCCCCCAGACCCCCCCCCCCCTCTCGCCTCTCCTTCTCCTCCACGGGCCGGACCACTCCTCA
>WRMB01000098.1 GCA_009777345.1 Micrococcales bacterium
CAACGCATCGGCCGCGCCCGACCGGCCCGGGACAGCGCTCGGGGCAAGCGGGGAACCCATAAATTCCCCCCCTCGCCCGGAACTTCGTCCCTCACACGGGGATGGTCTACTCCAGGCGGCCCTGGCGCCAGAGGTCGGCGGCACCGGCCAGCTCGTCGGCGGTCCGCAGGAGGCTGGCGGCGCTGCGGGTGGCGCGGTCGGCGCCGACGGAGTCGACCACGTCGAGGTGGTCGGCGTCGAAGGCGGTGCCGGTCGCTACGACGCGGCAGAAGGCGGCGGCGCGTTCGAGGGCCACGTCCAGGTCGCGGGTGTAGACCCCGGTGAGCACCTGGTCCACCAGCTGCACCACGTCGGCGGCGCTGGGCAGCTGGGCGACCCCGGCGACGACGTCGTGCACGGCGGCGGCGCTGACGCCCTGGCGGTAGCGGTCGGCGACGATCCGGGCGTCGGAGCGGACCCAGGTGCGCAGCGCGTACAGGCGCCACAGGACGCCGGGCAGGGAATCGGCCGGGCTGCCGGACCACAGGGCGGCGATGGTCTCCATGCCTTCGGTCTCGACCAGGGTGACGAGCCGGGCGACGACGTCCGGGTCGTCGCTGGCCCGGCCCCGGTGGACCAGCACCTGGGCCGTGGTGTGCGCGGCATCGGCGAGCTCGGCGGGGTCGGGCGCACCAGCGATGGCCTCGGCCCCGGCTGGGTCGAGCCGTCCGGGTCGCCGCGGTCGGCAGCCGGGTGTCCGGCGGGCCCGACGCGTCTCGTCGCTGCTCACCGTCCCATCATCCTCCGAATCTCACCAGACTGGCACGGTCCGGGGTCCCGTCCGCCTCCTGGGAGGTCAGGACCACCGTCTGTGGACCCGCCGCGCCCGACGCGGGGGCGGGCGAGCCGCCCGGGGACGCCCCGACCGGTGCGGACCGGCGGGCTTCGAAGACGGCGCAGTCGTGGCGTCGGCGGCGCGCAGGTGCCGACGCACCCGGCAGTCGGGCTCCGGCTCGGCCCGGGCGACCTGCCCCGAGGTCAGGTCGCCCGAGCCGAGCGGAGAGCCGCAGGTCGGCGCCGCACCGGCGCAGCCTGCCCGTCCAGCCCATCGGCAGGTTGCCCCTGACGTCTTCGGGCGCCTCCCCCGGTCGGACGAGGCGTCGCGCGCGGTATCAACCGCCAACGCGTGCAACAGCTGGCAAAAAGGCGTCTTGACGACACCAGAGACGGTGCGTCCGGGGCCCGGTCGGCCTGTTCACCGGCGGGCGGCTGGGCTGGTCCGCGTCCGCGGTACCAGCCCAGCCGGACCGTCGTCAGATGATCCCGAGGGCGAGCATGGCGTCGGCGACCTGGGTGAACCCGGCGATATTGGCACCCACGACGTAGTCGCCGGTGGCGCCGTACTCGTCGGCGGTCTCCAGGCAGCGACGGTGGATGGAGCGCATGATCTTCTCGAGGCGCTCCTCGGTGTACTCGAAGGTCCACGAGTCGCGGGAGGCGTTCTGCTGCATCTCCAGGGCGCTGGTGGCCACACCGCCGGCGTTGGCCGCCTTGCCCGGGGCGAACCGCACGCCGGAGGCGCGCAGGACGTCGATCGCCTCGGGGGTGGCGGGCATGTTGGCGCCCTCGGCGACGATCTGGCAGCCGTTGGCGACCAGCTGCTTCGCGTCGGTGCCGTTGAGCTCGTTCTGCGTCGCGCACGGCAGCGCGATATCGCACGGTACCGACCAGATCGAGCCGTTCGCCGAGTAGCAGGCCGAGCTGCCGCGACGCTGCGCGTAGTCGGCCAGGCGGCCGCGACGCTCTTCCTTGACCTCCTTGAGCAGGTCGAGGTCGATCCCGCTCTCCTCCACCACGTACCCGTCGGAGTCGGAGCAGGCGATGACACGCCCGCCCAGCTGGTGGACCTTCTCGATGGCGTAGATCGCGACGTTGCCGGAGCCGGACACGACCGCTCGCTTGCCGTCGAAGGAGTCCCCGCCGGTGCTGAGCATCTCGTTGACGAAGAACACCGTGCCGTAGCCGGTGGCCTCGGTGCGCACCAGCGACCCGCCCCAGGTCAGGCCCTTGCCGGTCAGGACCCCGGACTCGTAGACGTTGGTGATCCGCTTGTACTGCCCGAACAGGTAGCCGATCTCCCGCCCGCCGACGCCGATATCACCGGCCGGGACGTCGGTGTACTCCCCGATGTGCCGGTACAGCTCGGTCATGAAGGACTGGCAGAACCGCATGACCTCCGCGTCGCTGCGGCCCTTGGGGTCGAAGTCGGAGCCGCCCTTGCCACCGCCGATCGGCATACCCGTGAGGGAGTTCTTGAAGATCTGCTCGAAACCGAGGAACTTCACGATCCCCAGGTACACGGTGGGGTGGAAGCGGAGCCCGCCCTTGTACGGACCGAGCGCGGAGTTGAACTCGACCCGGAAGCCCCGGTTGAGCTGCACCCGTCCGGCGTCGTCGACCCAAGGCACCCGGAAGATGATCTGCCGCTCCGGCTCGCACAGCCTGCGGATCACCTCGCCGTCGGCGTACTCGGGGTGCTTGGCCACGACCGGGCCGAGGCTTTCCAGGACCTCGCGGACGGCCTGGTGGAACTCGGTCTCTCCCGGGTTACGGGAGACGACCTCGTCGAAGACCGGGATCAGCTGTTCGTCCAGTACGGGCACGTTGGTTCTCCGTTCCGATAGCTATGTTATGACCGCGGCGCCGCCGCCCGTCCCACGTCTCGACGTCGAGACGCTACCGCGGTCGAAGAGCACCGCCGTCTGACGTTGGTGACGCCGCGGCAGAGGCTATCACGCCCGCATCGAGCACAGGGGGCCAGCCTGGTCCGTCGCCGACCGGACGATATGAACCGCCTGGTCACCTCGGTCTCAGCCCTGATCCACCGATTTGCGCCGTCACGAGCGCCGTTCCCCAGCGCCACTCCACACGTCGGCTACGCCGCCGCGCGGAGCCTCTGGCGCTGTGGGCCCAGACGGGTGTGCTGGCAAGGCGGAGCAGCGAAGGCGGGCTGGAGGCCCGTTGAGCAGCGACAAC
>WRMB01000099.1 GCA_009777345.1 Micrococcales bacterium
GCTTGAGGCGGGCCGGAGTCGGAGCGGACACTGGTCCCGGAGAGGTGGGGAGCCCCGACCACGCGGGCAGTTCGTCGTGGTGATGCCCAGAGTGGACTTGTCGTCTGCTCCGGGCTTCGTCGTGCGCGGGTGGCGGGCCGCCCGCCGAAGGCGTGGGGCGGTCCGCCGCGCCGCCGCAGGCGGCGCCTTGAAGCAGTGAAGAAAGTTCTCACCGTGTCGCACCGAAGGGCAGGCTGATCCGAGTTCCGCGACCTGGGCAGGTGCGGCGACTGGGTGGAGCCTCGGCGCGGATCGGTCGGGCGCTGTGTGTTCGGTACGCAGCACGCGCTACACTGGTTACCTCGGGCCTGCCGCCCGATGTCGTGTTGGAGGTTTCGTCATGCCTGAACAGCGTGAGGCGTTGTATCTGCGAGTCGCGAGCGATATTCGCGATCAGGTCGAATCTGGCCAAATCGCGGTCGGGGCGTACATCCCGTCCGTACGTGAAATTGCCGAGCGGTGGGACGTGTCGGTGACGACGGCGACGAAGGCTCAAGCGCACCTGCAAAGCATCGGTCTCGTCCAGGCGGTTCCCGGTCACGGCATGATGGTCAAGGCTCGCGACCTGTCGTCTGCTGTGGACTTGCTGCGGGGAGCGGGTGCGGGGCTGGCTGGCGGACACCACGCCGAAGGCGAGATCCTGTCGTCCGAACTGGTACCAGCACCAGCGGACGTGGCTGAGGCGCTCGACGTTCCGGAAGGCGCTCCGGTTGTGCGTCGAGAGCGCATCAGCAGGCAGAAGAGTTCAGGAACGCCGGTCCAGACATCGGTGAACTGGCTGCCCTATCCATCGACTGGTGCCCCTGCACTGTTGTCTACCGATCGGATCCCGCAGGGTACGTTCACGTACCTCGCTGAGATCCTGGGCGTCCGTCTGGCAGGCGGACGACAGATGCTGTCTGCCGAAGCCGCGACCGCCCTCCAAGCCGAACGGCTGGGCTTGGAGGAGGGCACCCCGGTCCTGGTCAGCCGCGAGTGGTTCACGAGCGACCAGGGTGTGGTGCTGGACTACGGCGAGTCGGTTGCCCCCCCGAGCCAGTGGGTGACCTACGAGTTCACTGCTTGAGGTCCTGACCTGCTGAGAGGCGTCGTCTGATGACGGCGCCTCTTTGCGTTGCCTCCCATCTCTTGACTGTGTGGTACACCCTCTGTACTGTGAGGTACACCCCATACGGTTGGGATCGAACACAACAGGCAACGCAGAGAGGTGATCGGGATGGCTATGCAGCGGCGGATCAGGGTGGACCACCACGAGGTGTTCCCCAAGGGCGCGTACCTGAAGGACGTGGCCCCGGTGCAGGACTTCGAGGCGTCCCGGTCCAGGACTGACGGGGTGCGGGTGCAGGCCAAGGACGTGGCGAAGGACGGGTCTGGTACGGGTATGCCGTTGTGGGCCTGCACGGTGCTGGACGCTGACGAGGACGCGGGTCGCAAGGAGGCGGTCGTGGTGGTCAAGGTCGCCGCTGCGCACCAGCCGGTCCCGCCGAAGAACACCTCGGGGTTCCCCTGGACCCCGGTGGAGTTCGTGGGTCTGACGGCAACCCCGTACGTTGACGACAACTCCCACCGTCCGCGTCTGGCGTGGTCGTTGCGGGCTTCGGGCATGGTCGAGCCGGGCAAGGCCGAGCAGAAGGCGCAGGCCGCGTGATGGCCGGGCAGTTACGCCCGTGGCCGGTGCGGGCGGTCCCGCGGGGAACGCCGGAGGATGTGGCTCTGTCGCGTCGGATCGCCGCGACGACGGCCCGGCTGGAGGCCCGCGAGGTGCTGGCCGAGGGTCAGGAGGGCGATGGGTGGGAGCAGCCGTCGCTGTTCTCGCCGTGGCAGGGGGTGGCGGCGTGATCGCCGAGGTGGGTCGGGCGCTGGCGGTGGTGGGCGACGGGCTGGCGGACCTGGCCGTCCTGGCTGGTGTGCGGGTGGTGTCGGTGGACGCTGACTGGCAGTTCCGTGGCTTCCCGGTGTCGGTGGTCGAGGTCTCGGTCCACGTCACCGGCGGCGTCAGCGATGTCGAGGCGCTGGCCGGGTGGTTGGGCCTGGCCGTCGAGGCTGACGAGGTCCGTCCGGGTGTGGCGCTGTCGGACGGGCCGGGTCCGTCTAGGCGGTGGGTGACCTGGTCGGGCTGGTGCTCGGACGCCTCGGTCGAGCACCCGGTGCTGTGGCGCCTGGTTGCCTCGTACGCCCTGGACCGGCAGGCGGCGGCGTGATGAGCGACGTGGCGAAGTTGCCCGGGGTGTTCCGGCCCGACGACCGGGTGACGGCTGGTGGTCGCACGGGCACGGTGGTGCCGCACGAACGGCTGGCGTGGTTGTGCCGCCCGGTGGCGGTCACCTGGTGGGACCGGTGGCTGCTGGGCCTGGCCCGCCGGGTCCGCCCCACCCTGGCCCCGCCTGTGGTGGTCGCTGACGGTCGCGTGTACGACAACTTGGTTCCGGTGGCGTGGGACGACGGGTCGGTGTCGGTGACCCGCGCCCACCTGCTGCGGCCGGTCCGCCGACGGGTACCGGTGGGGGTGGGGACAGGTGCGTGAGGACGACGACACCGATGTCCTGGGCGGTCTGGTCCTGGCCCCGGTCATGGTCACCATCGCGGTCGCTGGTCTGTGCCTGCGGGTACTGGTGTGGTCGCTGCGCCGCCCGGTACGCCTGGCCCGCCTGACCGTCCTGGCCGTCGTGGCGTGGGTGCTGGCCACTGGCCGGGCCTGGTGGCTGGCCGCAGCGGTCAGCCTGCTCGTCGCGGTCCTGGTGGTGTGGTGGCGGCGCTGGCCGGTCTCGTTCGACTACCGGGTGACCCAGCGGGCTCGCGGCCGGGTACGGGCCCGGTCGTACAGATCGG
>WRMB01000100.1 GCA_009777345.1 Micrococcales bacterium
TGTTTGGGGGGGGAAGCGGAAAAAACCCCCCCCGACCCCGCGACAGAACTATCGAATCGGTGCTGGTCGCCGGTTCTGGTGCTGCGGCGGTGCCGTGAAGCTCGTGGACCCGTTCCGGCCCGCCGGGTCGTCCGTCTGGCCTACACTCTGCCGAGAAGGGACGGGCCGGTGCCTGGTCAGGGGTGGAGGTGAGGTCGTGCGTATAGCGGTCGATCCGGACGCGGTCCGGCGGGCGTGGGACGCCGGGGTGGTCGTGGGTGCGGAGCGGCTGGTGGACTGCCGCGACAGGCACCACGGGGCAGCGCGGGGGGTGTCGATGGCGGGTCTGGACAGGTGCCTGACCGATGCGGTGGGGGCGGTGACCGGCGCGGTGGTCACGGTCGGCGCGGTGTGCGCCGAGCTGGGCGAGGGCGTGGAGGCGTGCCTGGCGACCTGGCAGGCCACGCAGGGCCAGACGGTCGGCGAGCTCAAGGCGCTGCAGCGCGGGCTGGTGGAGTGGTGAGCGACGCCGACGAGGTGGTCGACCAGGTCCAGACGGTCCTGGCTCGGCTGCAGCGGCTCGACCTGTGGCCGCCGTGGGACGCGGTGAGGACGGTGGTAGAGGCGGTCCAGCAGCTGTGGGCCATCACCTCCCGGCCCCCGGCACCGGCACCGGAGGACCTGGAGGATGCCGGTGACGGGTGGCACCGGATCGGCCTGCACTGGGAGCAGGCCGCCGACGATGTGCGGCGCACCCGCACCCGCGCCAGCGAACCGGGGGTGTGGGAGGGAGACGGCGGGCAGGTGCTGTACTCGTCGTTGGGGGTGCTGGCCGACCGGGTCGACACCGTGGACGAGGCGGCGTTCAAGATCGAGAACGCCCTGTACGGCTGCTCGCAGGGCATGGCCTTGGCCCGCGAGCGGTGGGCCTGTGGGCGCCAGGACCTGCGCGACCTGCGGTCCTTCGGCCCGTCGGACCTGCCGCTGAACCCGGTCGACGCCGTCGACAAGCTGATTCGCAAGGTCGCCGCCGCCGTCCGGGCCGGCCGGGAGCTGGTCGGGGCCTACCAGGACGGGCAGGACGTGGTACGCACCGCCAGGTCGACCGTCAAGGGCTGGATCGACACCATCGACCTGCCCACGGTGCTGGTGCCCGGCGTCTCGGCCGTCGACCAGGTCAACATGTGCGGCGGCGGTACGGGCAACGACACCGGGCCGCTGCGCGGCTCGGTCGCCTGGCGGGCCCTGGCCGCCCTGGCCGCCATGGACCCCGACCAGCGCGCCGCCGCCCAGGCCCTAATCGACGGCGCACCGGACGAGACCCGGCGCGGCTGGGTCCTGGCCGCCGTCGCCGCAGGCATGACCGGCGGGCCCCTGGACCGAGCGACGAGGAGCTGTCCCTGATGGACGGCACCGCCACCGTGCCGGGGACCAGGAACCAGGTCCCGGTGTTCACCCAGCCCGACGGCACCACCTGCGGGTCCTCGTCCCTGGTCATGGCCCGGATGCTCAACGACCCGGGGTACGCGATGTACATCGCCACCGGGTACGACCCGCACACCGGACAACAGGCCTCGCCGATCACCGACAACGTCTTGACCAGGAAGGAGGCCGGTCCGGTGGGCGATCCCGACCTGCTGCAGCCGCAGCGGCGTTTCCACCAGGCGGCCCTGGAGATGCACACGCAGACCAACGGTGCGCGCAACAACGACTCGTGGCAGGTGCCGTGGTCCGGGGCTGTCGGGACCCAGCCGTGGGCGGCGGCCATCCAGATGAGCGGGGACTCGGGAGTGCCCGGCTCGGACTACCAGGTACAGATCATCGACCCGACCGACCGCACCTACACCTACGACAAGATCGTCGACGCGGCCAACAACGGGCACGCCGTACCGGTCTACAGCTACGAGATCGCCGACCCCGTGACCGAGTCCGGTGCTCACGCGGTCCTGGTCGTGGGCACCGACGGGGACGACCTGATGGTCTACGACCCCTGGGACGGCAAGGTCGAGATGGTCACCCGCAGCGACTTCGTCGACGCCCCCAAGGGGCGACAGGCCCTGGGCTGGGACCGCCCGATGGCCGCGGTGCTGCCGAAATGAGCGGGCTGCGGCGGGCCGTCGGCCTGGGACTGGTGTGCGCGGGGCTGTGCCTTACAACAGCTGCCAGCTGCGTACGGGAGAACAGGCTGACCCACCCAGACGAGTCGGACGTGGTCCGTCTGACCCAGATGCAGAACGACCCATGGCTGGCACCAGACGACGTGCAACTGACAAGCAAGTCGGCCCCCTCGGGCATCGGCCCTCTCCAACGGGCCACGGTCCAGCGCGGCTATGTGACGTCCGTGGTGCCTGCCGACGCCGCCCTGGCAGAGGTCGGCGCAGCACAGCAGGCGGGGTGGCAGGTCACCGGGGCCACCTGCCTGCCAGCCAGCCCAGACCCCTACGGTGCTACCGACTCAGACCCCGGCGGGGTAGTGGTGTCGCTGCTCAAGGGCCAAGGCGCAGACCGTGCGATGACCGCCTGGGTCCAGGTCAACCTGGATCGCGAGGACCCCGAGCGAAGAGCGGCCGATGGGGAAGGTGTCAGGCGGCGGATGCCGCCCGACGCGGGGCCCGGCGTCCCGCTGGGCGACCCCACACCGTCGCCGGAGCGTCCATCCTGGGTCGCCGTCGTAGGCATGGCCCCTCACCACGTGGACCAGTGGTGGCCCGAGCCGCGAACGGTCGCGGTCGAGGACACGTGCCTGGGCGGTGGGTCACCCGGGGTGGCCGCGCAGCCCGACCCGGGTGAGGAGCCGCTCGTACGCGAGGGCGAGAGGCTGCCGCGCCCGGCCGCGCGGCCGTGGGCGTCGGGCCTGCCTCCGGAGATCGGAAGAGCGTCG
>WRMB01000101.1 GCA_009777345.1 Micrococcales bacterium
TGGGCCGGGGGGGCGCCCCCGCGCGGCGGGCGCCCGGGGTTGGAGTTTTTGTGTGGTGATTAGAAGTTTTCACCCCCCAACCCCACGACAGAAGTCTCGAATCCGCTCACGGACGGACGGCCGCGCGGACCCGGTCGGCAGCGGCGGCAGGGTCTTCGTGCTCCCAGACGCGCAGCACCGTCCAGCCCGCCTCGGCCAGGACCCGGTCCGTATCGCGGTCCCGGGCCTGGTTGGCGGAGAGCTTCGTCGTCCACCAGGCACTGTTCGACTGGGGCTGCGTGCCGTGCTCAGGACAGCCGTGCCAGAAACACCCGTCGACGAACACCGCAACCTGCGCCCTGGTGAATGCCACATCGATGGTCCGGCGACGCTGCCCCGGCACTGGGAAACCGACCCGGTACCGCAGTCCCGCGGCGTGCAGCGCCCGGCGCAGCGCCAGCTCGGGGGCGGTGTCCCGACGCGGGGCGACCGCCATCCGACGCGAGGCCCCCGGCGACGACGCCCCCGGGTGCGCAGGGACCCGTTGCGGCACCGGCGGGTCGACCATGGCCAGATCCTGCCACACCGGCCGAAGCCGTCCGCCCGCACACCTCGTGGTCGGGACGCAGACGTAGTTACTCCCCTGAGTCGCGTACTTCTGCGCGGGCCGCCGCGAGCAGTGTGGCGTAGTCGGCCGAGAGAGGCGCAACGAGCGCTTTCTCCAGTGCCGCTTCGATGTCCCAGAGAACACGTCGTTCGGCCTGGTCGACGAACGGTGCAGGAGCACCAGTCCCAGAGCGGGCGAGCCACTCGAACAAGACAAGCGCCTCTGCGTTGCTCAGAGAGAGTGGAACGTCTCCGTCGTTGCTCTTACTCACCGGTCCTCCGTACGTCCTGATGCCCACGTCATGTGAAGACCTGGTCGCCCTGGCGGCTCACGGCTCATCGAACACGAGGTGACCGCAGCACGGGCAGGGGTAGAGCGCGTCATACGTTGAAGCGGAACTCGACGACGTCGCCGTCGGCCATGACGTAGTCCTTGCCTTCGATGCGGGCCTTGCCGGCTGAGCGCGCGGCGGCCACCGACCCGGCGGCGACCAGATCGTCGTAGGAGATCACCTCGGCCTTGATGAAGCCCTTGCAGAAGTCGGTGTGGATCACCCCGGCGGCCTGGGGGGCGGTCCAGCCGATGTGGATGGTCCAGGCCCGGGCCTCCTTGGGGCCGGCGGTCAGGTAGGTCTGCAGGCCGAGGGTGTGGAAACCGACCCGGGCCAGCTGGTCCAGGCCGGACTCGCTCTGACCGTTGGCAGCCAGCATCTCCGCGGCCTCGTCGGGTTCCAGCTCGACCAGCTCGGCCTCGAACTTGGCGTCCAGGAACACCGTGTCGGCCGGAGCGACCGATGCGCGCAGGTCGGCCTGGGCTGCGGCGTCGGCCAGCCCGGCGTCGTCAGTGTTGAACACATAGATGAACGGTTTGGTGGTCATGAGCTGTAGCGGGGCCAGCGTCGCCAGGTCGGCGGACGAGCCGTACAGCGGGGTGCCCGCCGACAGCAGCTGGTGGGCGTCCTGGGCGGCGGTGAGCAGCGCGGGTTCGGCCTTCTTCGCGCGAACTTCTTTCTCCAGGCGCGGCAGGGCGTTGGCGACGGTCTCCAGGTCGGCCAGCACCAGCTCGGTGTGGATCGTCTCGATATCGGCCCGGGGATCGATGGCACCATCGACGTGAACCACGTCCGGGTCGGCGAACGCCCTGGTCACCACGCAGATCGCGTCGGCCTCGCGGATATTGGCCAGGAATTTGTTACCCAGTCCCTCGCCCTGTGAGGCACCGCGCACGATCCCCGCGATATCCACGAACGACACCGTGGCCGGGACGGTGCGCGCGGAGTCGAACAGCTCGGCCAGGCGCCCGAGGCGCGGGTCGGGTAGCGGTACCACCCCGACGTTCGGCTCGATGGTGGCGAACGGGTAGTTCGCCGCGAGCACGCTCGCCCTGGTCAACGCGTTGAACAGGGTCGACTTTCCGACGTTGGGCAGGCCGACGATCCCGATAGTGAGTGCCACGGGCCCCGAGTCTATCGACCGGCGGCACCAGAACGGGACCGCAGCCAGGTCTCGTCTCGGTACCAGACCTCATGACGCACCCGGGGCCAAGCCGGCCTTCCGGGCAGCCTTGCGACGCTTCCCCCACCAGATGCCCCCACCAAGGGTCAGGCCCAGACCGACCGCGCCAGCCCCGATGGCGGTCAGCAGCGCCAGCGCACCCAGCCCCACCCCACCTATGAACTTCTGGGGTTCAGCGGGCTTGGTCAGCATCAAGGTGGCGTCGTCAGGCGCGGCAACCTGGTAGGTACCGGCCGCACCAGTCTCGAACTCCCACTGGTAGGACACGCAGCGTTCACCCGCCCAGGACCACAGATAAGTGCCGAAGAGGACAGCCACGGAAACCGGCGACTGGTCGGGGCCGGTCACATCCGGATACCCGCCCGGGGTGACACACTTGTCTTTGCCGTCCTGCTGGGGGGCTTCCTCACCTGGGCCGAGGCGCTCGGTGCGGCCGACCACCCAGATACCGTACCTGGTACTGCCGTCCAGACGGACCTCACCAGACTCGCCGGGGTCGATCGCCATGATCACGTTGGAAGTCGGATTACCGGGTCTTCGGACATCCGGTGGGGAGTGACGACACGCGTGGGGTGAGGTGCTGGGGGTAGGGGTCGAGGTCCCCGAGGATCGGTAGCGACCAAGCAACCAACCTTGAGGACCTCGACGTGTCTGAGGC